>CALLCO010000254.1 GCA_937998695.1 Candidatus Ozemibacteraceae bacterium | reverse complement strand
CTGAACGCCGGCCCCTTCCAGAAGTGGCGCTACAATCTCGGCTTCAGCGTTGACAACCCCGAGAACGGCAGCATCCCGGCCGGCGGCCGCACCCGCAACCGCACCCGCTGGCTCAACGCCCTCTACGACCTCAACGAGGCTGTCCAGATGGGCCTCGAGTACATGCGCCTCGAGACCACCTACCAGAACCAGCTCGAAGGCGACGACACCCGCCTGCAGTCGAGCTTCATCTACAAGTTCTGAACCCCGGTCGACCGCGAACCCCCGTTGGCCCCAACCAGCGGGGGTTCTTTTCTCTGCTCATTTTGCGGGAGCAGAGGAACCATCCTTCAAACGGGTCTCTCCCTCTCCCGGGAACCACTCCTGGCGAATCATGGCCGCCGACCAACCGAGACGCTGCGTCATGGAAGCCAACTCCGCAGGCGGATCCACGAGGCGGAGGGTTCCGGATGCATAGGCCCGGCGATACCTTGCTTCCCTCTCGGAAAACCCACCCAGCCAATAATCCGGAGTCATGCCGACGTTCACCTTGTGGGCCACCCAGCCGGATCGTTCGATGAAAACGCTCTCCCCGAGCATGGTCGGAGGAGTGTCAAGGCCCAGCAGATCGAGAAGAGTGGGCGCCAGGTCAACCTGGGAACACAGCTTTCGGCTGACCATTGGCTCAAGCCAGGTCGGGCCGTAGAGAATGCACACCACGTTCGACATGGCGAGGCGGGCCAGCTGATCTCCTTCAGTTACCCCGGCAAAGGCCGCTTTGAAACGCGTGGTATTCTTCTCCAGAATGGCGGGGTGATCTCCATAGAGCAGAAGAATGCTCCGGTCCAGGAGTCCTTGATGGCGTAGATTCTCCAGGAACACTTGCACGGCATCATCAAAGGATCGCACCGCGTTGAGATACCTGCGGACCTCCGCTTCCGCGGGAGGAGATGCGATCGGGGAAAAACGGTGGTCAATTCCTTCAGGGTTAAATGGATGATGGGTATTGGCCGTCAAGGTCATCGCGCAAAAAGGTTCGGGAAGGTGCTGGATATCCCTGGCCATTTCGTCGAACAAACGATCGTCCAGAGCCCATCGGAAGCCACGTTCCTTGCCATCTATGATGGTCTCTCCAAATCGTGTTTTTTGAAAACCAAGCGCGGCCGCCATCTTTTGGGCATTCCAGAACGAACTTCGTCCTTGATTCAAATAATAGGTGGAATACCCGCATTGTTGCAACAACTTCGGCAAAGCTTGATATTCCAACCGTGACCGGGTGAGATGGGGGTATTCGTCAGGCAATGGGAAGAGCGAAGTGAGAAAGCAAAATTCGGAATCAGCGGTCGCAATCACCTGGGAATGGAATCCCGCCAAGAGAACACCCTCACTGGCCAACCACTCCAGGGTCGGAGCCACTGCTGTTCCCCCAATCCGCACCCCCAGCACTTCTGCCAGAAGCGACTCGACCTGAATGATGATCAGATTCGGCCTGATGGCTGGGGGCGACGTTCTCCAGGGAAAACGACGGGGACATCGACGCCTCTCCTCCGCCCAGGCCTGCAATCCATCGATGATGGCCGGCCGGTTCCCGGGATCCATGGCAGGATCCCAAAGAGGACGCCCAACGTGCTTCAGTCCCTGCCACCCATAGAAAAAAACCGGATTGGTGACCAGCATCCATGTTCTCGGATCCAGTTCCCTGGGGGCCAGCTCATTCAAGCCATGTCCCCAGACCATGGCCGAGATGAGGAGGAACAGAAAATACCGCCGGAAAGGGATCTGCAGGAAGAAACCGTCGGCCCTGATCAACCGATCCCGCACCGGTCGAATTCCCTTGCCCAGGATCCAGATCGGAAATGGCAATACCAAGCATGCATCAGTGAAATGAGACAAAGTCAGAATGCTTTCGCGAATCTCCCATACATTCCCTCCAAAGAGGATCAGGTCAATCGAGGGGGGCGTCTCATAGAATCGGACGAAAAGAACAAGGGCATACAGACCGACTCCCAAGGCCACCGACCAGCCAACGGCCAAACCTTCCCGCAGGCGAGGACTTTTGATCGAACGCAGGACCAGGACATGCAAGAGAAACACGACAACGCATCCGACAAGATACTGGGGGTGCGGGAAATCCATCCCCACCAAGGGTGCCCCCACGGCCGACCACAAGTACCACCAGAACAGTCCTTGCACCAGGGCCATTAAGGTCGCCATGTCCGCTCCTCGAGCCTGCTACATGAATCGGTTTTTTGCGCGCCACGTCTATAGTGGCCCCGATCCGGCCAACATCTCCGAATGGGGGGTACGTGAAAATGGGTTCTTTGGGGCATTTGTGCAACAGGCTCGAAAGGGAGGTCAGGGATTCATCGAACCCTGGCGATACCCTTCGACATCGAGGGTCACGAAGCGAAAGCCCAAGGCGCGAAGGCCCGGGGCCACCTCCCGCAGGAGCGGCAACGCGCGGGGCAGGTCGGCGGGAGGCACCTCGATGCGGGCAATCGTCCCATGATGCCGCAACCGGGCTCCGGACAAGCCTGCCGCCGTCAGGAGGGCTTCCCCTTCCCCGATCTGCCGCAGCTTTTCGGCATCGACGGGCGTCCCGAACGGAATGCGGGTCGCCAGGCACGGCATCGGCGGCCGGACGAACTCCGGCGCGCCCCACTCCTGCAACGTCTCCCGGATCATCGCCTTGGTGAAGCCGGCTTCTTCAAGCGGGCTGCCAACCCCCAGCTCGGCCAGGGCCCGCTTGCCCGGCCGGTAATCCCCGCGATCGTCGAGGTTCGAACCCTCGACCAGCCGCCATCCGGCCGGCACCACCGCCAAAATGCGGGTGAAGATCTCGCGTTTGCAGTGATAACAGCGATCCGGCGGATGCTCGCGAAAGACCGGCAGGGGAAGCACCGCCACCTCGAGCCGCTCGCACGGAATCCCGTGCCGCCCCGCCAAGGTCAGGGCGCGCTCCGTCTCCGACGCGGGATTCAACTCGGAGGCCACGAAAAAGGCCCGCACCGTGTCCGCCCCCCGAAAGCGCACGGCCGCCAGCGCCAGAAAGCCGCTGTCCATACCGCCTGAATAGGCAATGGCCACCCCTGCCGGCCGGGCCAGGATGTCCCGCAGGGCGTCCAGGGGGGAAGGCAGCGCCATCAGTCTTGCCGGGAGGTGGCCTGGGTCAGCAGGGTGACGTTCTGCTTCGTGAAGAACCCGTCGAAATCACCGTAGCGGTGGATGTATTCGTTGACCAGCAGCGTCGTCTGGAAGGGAACGGTGAAGATCTGCTTCAGGCCTTCCTCCGGCGAACCGACCATCTCGTCGAGGTAGCGTTGCCCGTGCTGCCGCAGCCCCTCGATGACCGCCTCGATGTTGTTGGTGTCGAAGGCCATGTGGTGCACACGCGGACCGTAAGTGTGGGCGAATTTCTCGGTCGGCCCCGAGGTCGCCTCGTCGACGAACGGCGAGATGCCCGAGGTGAAGACCAGCGCGAAATCCTCCTTGCCCAAGCGGGAGACGTTGGTGATCGAGTTCAGGCACTCGACGTATATCGCCATGCTGAACCGGTAGTTGGTCAGCGACATAAACTCAAGGATGGCGGCATCGCGATCCTGAGCCCGCACTCGTGTCGCGCAGTGATCGAGTCGTCCGATATTGGCCAGGAAAGGCCGGTCAGGTTTCTTCAGGCGGCGGTCGAGACGGCGGGACCCCGGGGTGCGCCAGTCGCCGCGCGGGCCACTCCACTGCACGAATCCGGTGGCGTTGCCGGTATAGACCGACGGCCACGACTGGATGAACCGGAACCCCTGTCCGACCACCGGCCGTTCGGTCTGGAAGGCGATCCCCCGTCCCCGCTGGATCTCGACGTAGGCCGCCAGATCCTTCACCGCGAAGACGAAGGTCTCGAGCCGGGTGTCGGGCAGACGCCGGCCGACGGGGAAGTCATTGGCCGCGGCGAAGGGGTTGGGCGGCCGCAGCCGCGATCGCACCAGAATGTCGGCCGACCCCGGGCAGGTCAGCACGTAGGTCAGATGGTCGATATCCTCGAAGGCATCGGCCAGCTGATACCCGGTCGCGTCGAGCAGGTTCTGCACCGCCGCCCCCAGCAGGTCGGGTTGCGTATTGATGATGACAGCTTCGAGGCCGCCGACCAGGCCTTCCAGGCCGGTGCGCTTCCGGTCGGCCAGGATCTCGTCGACCCGGGCCAGGAGTTTCTCATCGCTGTTGACGAACGGAGTCATGTCTTCACCTCAGGTATTCAGGATGATAGAGGCCAGGGCCCGCAAGCGGCCCTCATAGGCTTCCGGGTCCCAATCGCGGAGACGGGCGACGCCCGTGCGCACCCCGGCGGCGGCAACGGCCCCCGCCACCCGCTCCAGCAGACGCGGGTCGAACGGCCGGGGCAGGAGGTAGTCACGCCCGAACGCCAGGGGGGCGCCCCCATACGCCTGGACGACCTCGGCCGGCACCGGTTCCCGGGCCAAAGCGGCCAGGGCCTCGACAGCCGCGAGCTTCATTTCCTCGTTAATGGCCCGAGCCCGGATGTCGAGCGCCCCGCGGAAGATGAAGGGAAAACCGAGCACGTTGTTGATCTGGTTGGGCAGGTCGCTGCGGCCCGTCGCCACGATGGCGTCCGGCCGCGCCGCGCGCGCCTCCTCGTAGGGAATCTCGGGCACCGGGTTGGCCAGGGCAAAAATGACGGGATCCCGCGCCATCGCCTTGATCATCGCCCCGGTGGCCACGCGCGGCGCCGACACCCCGACGAAGACGTCGGCGCCAACCAGGGCTTCGGCCAACGTACGAGCGGGCGTCACGACGGCGAGCGGCTCCAGCCACTCGTGCATGCCCCCGGGCCGGCCGCGCCAGACCACCCCCTGCACGTCGGTCATCACCAGGTTCTCCGGGCGGATGCCCAGCCCCAGCAGCAGCCGGGCGCAGGCGATGCCGGCCGCGCCCGCGCCGCTGAAGACGACCCGCGTCGCCGCCGGATCGCGCCCGGTCAAGGCCAGCGCGTTGCGCAGCGCCGCCCCCACCACCACGGCGGTGCCATGCTGGTCATCGTGGAAGACGGGGATGTCCATCGTCTTCTGCAGTTCCCGCTCGATCAGGAAGCAGTCGGGGGCCCGGATGTCCTCGAGGTTGATGCCGCCGAACGACGGCCCCAGCACCTTGACCGCGTTGATCACCTGCCACGGGTCGGTCGCGTCGATCTCGAGATCGACCGCGTCGATTCCGGCAAACCGCTTGAACAGGACGGCCTTGCCTTCCATCACCGGCTTGCCAGCCAGGGCCCCGATATTCCCCAGACCCAGCACGGCGGTGCCGTTCGAGATGACCCCGACCAGGTTGCCCCGGCCGGTCAGCTCGTAGGAACGGTCGGGCTCATCCTTGATGCAGAGGCAGGGAATGGCCACCCCGGGCGTGTAGGCCAGTGCCAGGTCGTGCTGCGTGACACACGGCTTGGTGGGCTGCAGCCCGATCTTCCCGGCCGGGGCCCGCGCGTGATACTCGATCGCCGCCTCCGGGTCGGGGAAGATCGCCGCGAAATCCCGTGGGGTGGTCGCCACTCGCCTGCCTCCCTCTTTCCGTGCCTGTTCCCTGATTGGCCGTATCGCAGGCCTCGGGTGCCAACATAACCCACCCACCCATCCCGACGCAACGGAAAAGCCCCCGCCCCGAGGTCAATCGAGGCTCGACATCAAGACCTTTGGCAACCGGTGAAATCCGGCAAGATTTCCAGGCCAGGACACATCTTTCAGGGTCGGGTTCGACCCTCTCCTTTCCATGCCGACCTTGCCAACCGAAGCCGGCGGCTCAGCGGCCGCCCGAATGCTGTTGCAGATACCGGCGCAGGGCCGTCACCGCGCGTCCCCGGTGGCTGATCTGGTTTTTCTCTTCCGCGCTCAACTGCGCCACGGTGAGCCCCCGCTCCGGCAGGACGAAGACCGGGTCGAAGCCGAATCCGCCCTCCCCCTGGATCTCGAACCCGATCACCCCTTCCAGGACGCCTTCGAACACCTGTTCCTGCCCCTCGGCATCGAGGTGGACCACGGTGCACCGGAAACGGGCCGTCCGCTCCAGTAAGGGAATCCCCTGCAACTCCCCCAGCAACTTGGCGATGTTCTTGGCGTGGGTGGGCTCGGGGGCGGAATAGCGCATGGAATGGACACCCGGACGTCCACCGAGGGCGTCGACCTCCAGCCCGGAATCGTCGGCGAACACCGGGACCTTGACCTGCTCCCACAGCGCGCGGGCTTTCTTGCGGGCGTTTTCGCGGTAGGTGGCCCCGTCCTCCTCGACGTCGGGGATCTCGGGACGGTCGAGCAGCGATTTCAGGTCGTAGGCAGGCCCGAGGATGCCCGCGATCTCCTCGACCTTGTGCCGGTTGCGGGTGGCGATCCAGAGGGTCATGTCAGGGGCCCCAGGATCTGGGTCTGCAGAGCGAGCAGCTCGCGTACTCCCGCCTCACCGACGCACAACATCTCGTCGAGGTGGGCCCGCGTGAAGACGCCCTTTTCGGCCGTGCCCTGCACCTCGATGTAGTTGCCGTGATGATCCATCACCAGGTTGAGGTCGGTCTCGGCCGCCGAGTCCTCTTGGTAGTCGAGATCGAGGGCGACTTTCCCCTGGATGACCCCAACGCTGACCGCGGCGACCCGCGACACGATGGGGTTCTGGGTGATCTTCCCCTCGGCCATCAATTTCTTGACGGCCAGCTCGAGGGCGACCATGGCCCCGGTCACCGAGGCGGTCCGGGTGCCGCCGTCGGCCTGGAGCACGTCACAATCGATCTGGAGGGTGCGGGGGCCCACCTTCTTCAGGTCGATGGCCGCCCGCAAAGCCCGCCCGATCAGCCGCTGGATCTCGTGGACCCGGCCCTTGACCGTGGTGCTGCCATAGCCCGCCCGGGGGTTGCGGGAGACCGCGCAACCAGGCAGCAGGGCATACTCGGCGGTGATCCAGCCCTGGGGTTCGGGACGCGACTCGAGGAAGGACGGCACCTTCTCGTCCACGCTGACCGTGCAGATGACCTTGGTGTCCCCGCACGAGATGAGCGCCGAGCCGTGGGGGAACTTGACGTAGCCGGGTTCGATGGTGACCGGGCGCATCCGGTCGGGGGGACGTCCGTAGCTTCGTGCCATCGGGAATGGGTCCTTCCTTGTCCGGGGGCGGTCAGATGCCGCCGTCCACGGAGAAATCCAAATACTCGTTGAAAACGATCATTAACACCAGGACCAGAATGAACAGACCGATCATGATCGCCATGAACTTTTTGTGGGCCGCCTCGGGATCGGGAATGGACGGACGCGGGCGGTCCGCCCCGTCCCGCTCCGCCTCTTTGCGGATGGCTCGGCGCGTGCGGCGGGAAACGTCGGGTTGGGGGTGTTCGAAATCCTGTTCGTCCATGGTGGCACTCCAGGGGAGAATTCCGAATCAGGATACCACACTTCCCGGATTGACAATCCCCTGCGACCATGCGATGTTGCCTGCAATAATCACCAATCACCGAAGGAACGAGAGGCCATGACGAGCAAGACCACGGAAGCGATTCTGGTGACCGGTGGAGCCGGATTCATCGGTGCCCATACCTGCAAAGCCCTGGCGCAGGCGGGTATGGTCCCCGTGACGCTCGACAATCTGGTCAACGGCCATCGCAGTGCGGTCAAATGGGGCCCGCTGGCGGTCGGTGATATCAACGATCACGCCTGCCTCGCCCGGGTCATGCGGCAGTATCAGCCGACCGCCGTCATCCATTTCGCCGCCTTCGCCAGTGTCGGCGAGTCGATGACTGACCCCGGCAAATACTACCGCAACAACATGGCCGGCAGTCTCGGCCTGCTCGAGGCGATGCGCGATTTCGGCGTCAAGGACCTGGTATTCAGTTCGACGGCCGCCGTCTACGGTATTCCCAGCCGTTCGCCGATCCCCGAAGACCATCCGCTCAACCCCATCAACCCCTACGGCTGGTCGAAACTGATGATGGAACGCATGATGCGCGATTTCGCCGCCGCGCACGGCCTGCGGTTCATCGCCCTGCGGTATTTCAACGCCGCGGGCGGCGACCCCTCGGGCGAGATCGGAGAGCGGCACGACCCCGAGACCCACCTCATCCCGCTCGTGCTCGATGCCGCCATGGGCCGCCGCGCCAACGTCACCATTTTCGGCCACGACTACCCCACCCTCGACGGGTCCTGTATCCGTGATTACATCCACGTCTCCGACCTGGCTGACGCCCACCTGCGGGCGTTGCAGTACCTGCGCGCCGGTGGCAAGGAGCAGGCCTTCAACCTCGGCACCGGTCAGGGCTATTCGGTCAAGGAGGTGGTGGCCGCCGTGCAGCGGATCACCAACAAGAAGGTGCCGGCCGTCATCGGCGCCCGCCGGGAGGGCGATCCCCCCGAACTGGTCGCGGATCCGACTCGGGCCAAGCTCATCCTCGACTGGAATCCAACCCACAGTAGTCTCGACGCCATCATTACCCACGCCTGGAACTTCCGCCGCAAGACCTGAGCGACCGCCATCCCGCCACCGTTTCCAATCCGCG
This sequence comes from Candidatus Ozemibacteraceae bacterium, assembly GCA_937998695.1. Classification (GTDB taxonomy): domain Bacteria; phylum Muiribacteriota; class Ozemobacteria; order Ozemobacterales; family Ozemobacteraceae; genus Ozemobacter. Next base: position 10,722 of record CALLCO010000254.1, on the reverse strand, counting down.
CGTCCCGCCCGGGTTCCCCCCGACAAGCGGGGCCAGCTCAAAGGCAGAGGGCATCCCGTGGGATGGGATCAGCGAACGGACCACCTTTCTCCGACTCCTTTTCCCCCGTCTCGCCCACACATCATTGATGGCGCCGAGCCACGGACCAGGGAGAAGCACCTCGATGGACCGGGACGGCGCCGTGGGTGATCGCTATCCCCAGGACGGTGGATCCGACCTTCCCACCCTCCACAATTGACCGGCGGGCGGGGGGTGATCTGGTCTGTCCCAGATTCCCAGGCGAGGGCAAACCGTTCCAGCCCAGCGGGATCAGTGGTTTGCCGGGCGGGAGCCAAACCTGTTACACTGGAAGAAAGTCCGCGTGCGGGCCCCGATCCCGCCACCACAGCAAGAGGGAGGCTGGACCAGCATGGGTGTCAAGATCAAGGGGAAAGTCCAGAAGGGCCTGGGCGAGTCCCAAAACACGGTCAAGGAACAGATGCCCTTCTTTCGGGAGTGCTTTCCCGAGGTGAAGGATTGCAAACCGGCCACCATCAACATTTTGCTCGAAAAGCCGCTGGTGGTCATCACCCCTGACTTCACCACGGCCCCCCTGCCGTGGCATCCCGCGTTCAAGATCGTCAAAGGCGGTGAAATCTTTCGGTTCCTACGGATCACCCTAACCATTGACGGCCAGCCGCCGGTGCCAGCCTGGGTCTATAAGGCCCAATTCTCCCCCTATCGCGACAATCCCTTCTACCTCGAGGTGATCGCCCCACCCATTGCGTTCCATGGCACCCCCGGCTGCACGATCGAGGTCGCGAGCCGGAGCTACGAAGGCGTCGTCGTCATCGGCGCCGCGCAGCGCGGCGGCAGCGGGGACACGCCCCCGGCGGCCGCCTGAACCGACCGGCCCCGCGCGATGCAGTTGAAAGCCCTGTCCGACCGGGTCCAGGTCTTTCTTGGGCTGGCCAACATCGGGCTGCTGCTGCTGACAGATGACCGCGTGGCCCTGGTCGACGCCGGGCTCGACCGGCGGCAGGCCCGGCATGTCCTCGAGATCCTGACCGACTATCGATATTCTCTTGATACCATTTTGGTGACCCACGCTCACGCTGATCACACCGGGGGCTGCGCCTTCCTGCAGGAGGCCACCGGGTGCCGTATCCTAGCCGGCCCGCGCGAGGCCCCGGCCGTCGACAACCCCATCATCCAGGCGATCGTCCTGTTCGGGGGTGCCCCCCTGCCCGAACTGATCAACCGCTCTCTGGTGGCCGACCCCGCCCGAGCCACGGCGATCGAGGGTAGCACCATGCGCCTCGACGATCTCGAGATCGAGGTGCTCGACCTGCCCGGGCATTCCATCGGCCAGAAAGGGTTTCTCGTGGACGGGGTGGCCTTCGTCGGGGACGCCCTCTTCCCCGAGCCGGTGATCAAGCGCAACCGCCTGCTGTATGTCTTCGATCCGATCGACCATCTCGCCTCGTTGCAGCGCCTGGAGTCGGTGAACGCCACCACGGTGGTCGGCGGGCATTTCCCGCCGGTCACCGACCGCCACAGTCTCCTCGAGGCCAACCGCAAACATGTCGAGCACCTGTTCCAGTTCGTCCGCTCTCTGCTCACCGGCCCTCAGACCTTCGAGCGGCTCCTCAAGGAACTGCTGGGCCGGTTCCAGTTGCGCAAATCAGGGTGGGAATACTTCCTCTACCGCTCTACGCTCAACGGCTACCTGTCCGCCCTCAAGCGACGCGGGGAAGCCGATTGCCGCGTCATAGACAACCTGCTGCTCTGGGTTGGGGCGACCGCCCCCGAACCCCCGCCGCCGAGCGAGACCGGCCCCGGACCAGCGGGCGGACCTGGGGGCGGCCACCCATGAGATCCTCCGCCATGGACAGGCCGCGATCGTGGTGGTTGAGCACCGCAGGGCTGGCCCTGAGCCTCTGGCTAGGCCTTTTTCCCCATCCTCCCCTTCCCCTCGGCGCCCAGACCAGCGACCGCTGGTTGTTCACCCCCTACGGCCACCCGGGCCGACTCGACCGCGAGCCACATCTGCGGTCCCCCAACGGGCGCACCGAGTTCCATTTTTCGTATGAAGGGCGTCCGGGGCGGTCGATCCGCCGATTCAGCTTGGGGGTGGCCGACGATTACCCGCTCGCCTCTGGCCCACACGAAGAAATGGAGGAAGGTCGTCCGCAACCCTCGGAAATCAACCGCCTGCTGGAGGTATTCCAGAAGGCGGCAATCGAGGCGGAACTGACCCCGCCCCCTCCGGTCAGCCCCTCCCCGGTGCTTTCCTCCCCGGCTGCTCCCCTTCCTCCCCCTGAGTCAGTCCCGTTCGCCAGCCCGACCGCCGAAGCGAGCGCCCCGACAGATGCCTCCGGAAGCCCTCCCCTGGCCTCCCCGCCGGGGGAGATTCTGCTGCCCCCCGCATCCTCTCCCGAGGCAAGTGCCGAACCGGCCCTCTGAAGAGTGCGGTTTTCTTTCCGTCAACCTGCCTGGCCCTGATTCTCAACTTTGGGCCTAGACAGGGGCCCCTCGCCCCGGATGGTACGATACTTAAAAAGCTGACCCTGATCAATGGTGAGACCGCTCAAAAGACTCACCAACGCAGGGGAGAACCCGGATCGGCAATCATGTTCGACACCGGCCCCCCAGGGAAGGGGAAGGGGAAGCGGGAACCTTGTAACCGCGATGGACCCTGCCAGGGGCCTTGAATAAAAAAGCGCCCGGGCGAACCCGGGCGCTGGGGAAATTCTTCGAGGGTCTGGACCGCTCGGCTCAGCGGTCCTTGTTTTTGTTGAAGCAGTCGCGGCAGAAGACGGGCTTGCCGGTCGTGGGCTTGAAGGGGACCTGCGTCTCCTGTCCACAGTCGGAACACGTCACGGTGTGCATCTGCCGGGGTCCGCTCCCACCGGTCCGACCGGTCTTGCGCTGATCACGGCACCCTTTGCAGCGGACCGGCTCGTGCTCGAAGCCTTTTTCCTTGTAGAACTGCTGCTCCGAGACGGTGAAGGTGAAGGGCTTGCCACAGTTACGACAGGTGATGGTTTTGTCTTCCATGAGAAACTTCCTTGGGTACTCCCGGCAGATATGATGTCCGCGAACCTCGCGGATACGGATCGAGGCGCCTGTCCGCCGTTGCATGGGCACTGGCCTGAGCCGGGCCACTTCCCTCTCAATCGTCAGACGATTGCAAAGATCCGAATGTACCATACCAGACTTCCCGCCCCGTGTCAACAGGTGATCGCCAGGAAAGTCCCCCCCCGACTTCCCGGTCCCTGGCCCGCGAATGGGGCAACCTCATGGCCGCCTCCAGAAGCCCATCCAGCCGATAATCTGGGACCAGAGCCCTCCCCGCTCCAGAAATCCTCCTTTGCCCTGTTCACGCGGCTTGGCAGTCGATCGCGATCCCCAGGCGTTGCGTTCGAAAGCCCTGGTCGCCTGTTGCACGACGCCTTCGATGTTCGCCTCCTCTGGACATCCTCGTCGAACCCCTCAGAAGCCTGGGCGGCCCCCGGCATCCATGGCCGTCTTCGGGGAACCGCACCCTCCAGGTGAGGTTCGAGACTGGGCATCCCCCTCGGATGCCGATGAGGCTCGATCTCAGACTCCCGGGGGTTCGGCTCCACGCCTTCAAGGGATCGCGATTCGACCTGCCAACCCGCTGCGTTGGCCCAATGGAGAATTGCCGTCCCCGCTCCACCGCGGTTGTCGGCCGGATGGGAATCTGTTAGGATGGGCACGGACCCAGTCGCATGTCACCACCCAAACCGCTCTTCACCTACAAGGTGATCATCCCGTATTCCGAATCGGCCAACCTGCAGAAGCGGTTCAAGATCGAGTACACCCTCGAGGCTCCTGACCGGGAGACGGCCCTGCAGAAGGCCGAGCGGGAGTTTTTTGCCTACACGCAATTCAACAGCGCCTCCTGGGTACGGGTCATCGAGCGCGAGGGGATCCGGATCTGGAAAGTGCTCCCCGACTATCCCCAGACCCCGCAGACGATCGACGAACTGGCCACCCGGCTCCATTCCGACGACGAAGATGTGCTGTACAACACCCTGCTCTCATTGGGTGCCCTCGAGGATGCGACCGCCGGCGCCCTGGTCATCCCGCTGCTGCGTCACCCCAACCCCGACCTGCGCACCCTGGCCGCGGAAACTCTCGGCAAGATGGGTGATCCCTCCAACCTGCCCCTCCTGCTCGGACACTACACCCCCGAATCGCCACCGACCCTCAAGGCCACCATCCTGACCGCCCTGGCGCGCCTGGCGCGGGCCGGCGATCCGGTTTCGGATATCATCGCCTCGGCCCTGGGCGACCAGGATCCGCGCGTGCGCGCCAACGCCGTCGAGGCGGTCGAACGATTGCGCCTGCCGACCACCACCCGCATGCTGGCCCCCCTGCTCGAAGACGAGGACAACCGCGTGCGGGCCAACGTCCTGAAAGCCCTCTGGGATACCCACGACCGCGCGAAACTGGCGGCGACGCTGCGCGAGATGGCATCCCACCCCAGCCACTGGATGCGCGCCTCGGCTGCCTTCGTGTTGCGCCACGTCCGGATCGACGATCATCTGAAGCTGGTACAGACCCTGCTCGAGGACCGCATTCCTGAAGTGCATGCCAACGCCTGGAAGGCCCTCCTGATCCTCGAGGAACTCGACTGCATCCCGCTGTGGTTCGAGCATCTCAACCCCCTGCACGTGGCCGACCTGCCGGCCATCCAGGCCAAGATCGAGAAGATGGGCCCGCCTGCCTTCGACCGAGTGCTGTCGGTCAAGCCCCGCTCCCGGGAAGAGTATCGCCAGGTGCAGGGCATCCTCGACGCCCTCGAGCAGCAGGCCTGGCAACAGCAGGGCTGGCTCGGCTGGCTCAAGGCCAAGCAACGCCGGTATTTCGGCCGTCCCTGATCCAGGGGCCCCTCCCTCCCTTCCGTCGGGCGGGCGGATCTCCCCAGCCAAGCCACGGCCAAATCGGGCCCTGCTCCCCCATTCGCGACTTCGCCCCTCACCGGAACCCTCACCCAGGGTCGTTCGAACTCCGACACCCTCCTTCCCATGTCGTGCATCGAACGACTCTGACTCTCCCGCTGGAAGGGTTGCGCCACGGACCCGAATCGGGTACCGTGTGGGCCCATCGCCATGTCGACCCATACCCGCGGTCTCCTGCTCGTCTTTACTGCCGCTGTGCTGTGGAGCTCGTCGGGCATCTGCGTCAAGCTGCTGCCCGAGACCGGCCCCATGGTCATCACCGGCTGGCGCAGCGTGTTCACGCTGCTCTGGCTGGTCGGGTTGTTCGCCTGGGTGGCCGGCGGCCCCGGCGCGGCGTGGGCCTGGTTCCGCCAACGTCTGGCGGTCCGCGCCATCTGGGGGTCCGCCATCGGCTACGCCTTGATGCTGGTCTTCTTCATCGCCGCCACGCGCCTGACCACCGCGGCCAACGCCATCTTCCTGCAATATACCGCGCCGTTCTACGTGGCCCTGCTCTCGTGGCCGATCCTCGGCGAGCCGCTGGAGCGACGCGACTGGGTTCCCCTGGCCGGGTGCCTGGCGGGCATGGCCCTGTTCTTCGGGGAAAAACTGTCCACAAGCGGCCTGCTCGGCAACGTGCTGGGGATCGTCTCCGGCGTGGCCTGCGGGGTCAATGCCATCTTCCTGCGGCTGTTGAGCCGCCACCCGGCAACCGATGGCGGGGAAGACTCCGTGCGGGCGCAGCCTGACGCGCTTGGCGGCGCCAGCCGACCCGCCCCCGGCGAATCGTTGCACGCGCCACCATCAGCCACGCCCACGCCGTCTTTGGACCGTGGCCGGCCCCCCCCCGGCGATTCGCGACAGGGGCTTCGGCAGGCCCTGCCCGCGATCATTCTCGGAAACGCGTTGACCGTGCTGATCTGCCTGCCCTGGATGGCCGCCTGGGCTCCCTCCGGCCAGGTCCTGGCGGTGCTGGCGGGCATGGGCCTGTTCCAGTTGGGTATCCCCTACACGCTGTTCATGCTCGGCCTGGTGCACATCACCGCGCTCGAAGGGATGGTGTTGGGCATGCTCGAGGCCGTCCTCAACCCCGTCTGGACCGCCCTGGGCGCCGGCGAATGGCCATCCCTGCCCGCCATCGCCGGCGGGGTATTGATCCTGGGCTCGGTGGTCACCTTCACCGCGTTGCGAGCGCGAAGGTCTCTCACCGCCTGACTGCCCAGGACCCCAGGGCCAGCCGATTCACGGATTCCGACCTCGATGGCAAGGCGGTGGCGTTGGACCCGGCTCCGGCAGGGTTGACCGCCAGAGGATTCACGAATTCCGACCTCAATGACAAGGGCCTGCGACCAGGGACCTGCCGGGCTCGCCCGAACTTTTGGTACATTGAGACTCGCCCCCACCTGTGCTAGGATGGGATAAATCTCCACCGTTAACAGTACGGGATTGACCCATGAAAGAACAGCCGCCCAAGATGAAGACCGTCGCCCTCTACATCGTCCTGTTGATCATCTTTCTGACCGCGTTCGTCAACATCGCGACCACCAAGCGGGTCGAACCGATCAAGTATTCCGAGTTCGTGCGGATGCTGCGCGACAAAGATTCCTCGCGGAAGGTGATCAACGTCAAGATCAACGACCGCGAGATCACCGGCCAGATGGTCACCCGCAACCTGCTGTCGGGCGACAAGGAGATGGTGCCGGCCCAGTTCCGGACGGTCATTCCCGAAGACCCCGGTCTCATGGAAATCCTGCGCGAGACCCCCAACATTACCATTGACGTCGAGCCCCCGGCCCAGGTGTCGTGGTGGCTGAATCTGCTGATCAACATCTTCCCCTTTATTTTGTTGTTCGGCGCCTGGGTCTACATCCTGCAAAAGATGCAAGGGGGCGGCGCCAAGGCCCTCAGTTTCGGGAAGAGCAGGGCCCGCATGGTCGACTCCGCCGAGAAACGGGTGCTCTTCAAGGACGTCGCTGGCGTCGAGGAAGCCAAGCAAGACCTCGAGGAGGTGGTCGAGTTCCTGAAGGAGCCGACCAAGTTCACCGGCCTGGGCGCCAAGATCCCGCGCGGCGTGCTGCTCTACGGCCCCCCGGGCACCGGCAAGACCCTGCTGGCGCGAGCGGTGGCCGGCGAGGCCAACGTGCCCTTTTTCAACATCTCGGGTTCGGAGTTCGTCGAGATGTTCGTCGGCGTCGGTGCCTCGCGCGTGCGCGACCTGTTCGAGCAAGCCCGCAAGAACGCGCCCTGCATCGTCTTCATGGACGAAATCGACGCGGTCGGCCGCCAGCGCGGCGCCGGCCTGGGCGGCGGCCACGACGAACGCGAGCAAACCCTCAACCAGCTGCTGGTCGAGATGGACGGCTTCGACAACACCAAGGGCATCATCCTGGTGGCCGCCACCAACCGGCCCGATGTCCTCGACCCGGCCCTGCTGCGCCCCGGCCGATTTGACCGCCGCATCGTCGTCGACCAGCCCGACATCGTCGGCCGCGAGCAGATCTTGAAGATCCACGTGCGCGACAAGCCGATCGCCGACGACGTCAACCTGCAAGTGCTGGCCCGCCGCACCCCCGGCTTCGTCGGCGCCGACCTGGCCAACCTGGCCAACGAGGCGGCCATCCTGGCCGCCCGTCACAACCGCAAGGTGGTACTGATGAGTGACTTCGAGGAGGCGATCGACCGCGTGATCGCCGGTTCGGAGCGCAAGAGCCGCATCATCTCTGAACGCGAAAAGACGACCACCGCCGTCCACGAGATGGGTCACGCCCTGGTGGCGGTCGGGCTGCCCGGCACCGACCCCGTGCACAAGATCACCATCATCCCGCGCGGCATGGCCCTGGGCCTGACCATGCAGCTGCCGGTGGAAGACCGCCTGACCGTGTCGAAGACGCAACTGTTCCACCAGCTCTGCATCCTTCTTGGAGGACGCATTGCCGAAGAGCTGACCTTCGGCGAGCTGACTTCGGGGGCCAAGAACGACATCGAGCGGGCCACCAAGATCGCCCGCAAGATGGTCTGCGAACTGGGCATGAGTGAAGAGATCGGCCCGGTCTACCTCAACGACGACGAACACACCGTCTTCCTGGGCCGCGATTTCAACCGCCGCAAAGACCTCAGCGAGGAGATGGCCAAGAAGATCGACCACGAGATCCGCCGCCTGATCGACACCGCCTACCAGAAGGCCAAGGATATCCTGACCCAACGCCGCGACGATCTCGACCGCATCTCTAAGATCCTGCTCGAGCGCGAGACGATCACCGGCCAGGAACTGACCGACCTGCTCGAGGGACGCGATCCCTTCACCCCGATCGCCTCACCACCTTCAACCCCGCCGGCCGGGCTGGTTTCGGCGACCCCCACTGGAGGGGGCACCGGCGATCCGGCCCTGCCTCTCGACCCGCCCCTCGGCACGCCGGAACCCGCGCGGTAACCAGCCGCCCCGTTCCCCGTCATGAAGCGCCTGTTGTTCGTCCTAGGCACCCGCCCCGAGATCATCAAGCTGGCTCCGGTCATCCGGCGTGCGCGCACCACCCCCGGTCTCGAAGCGGTGCTCGTGCACACGGGCCAACACCGGGAACTGGCCACCGAAATGTTCCAGGTCTTTGGTTTGCAACCCGACCATGACCTGGCGGTCATGGAACCCAACCAGACGCTGTTCACCGTCTCGGCGCGCATTCTCGAAGGACTGGCCGGCATCTTCGGACGTGAGCATATCGATCTGGTGGTGGTGCAGGGTGATACCACCTCCGCCTTCCTCGGCGCCCTCGGCGGCTACTACTCTCACGTGCCGGTGGCCCACGTCGAAGCCGGCCTGCGGACGAATGACAAGTTCAGCCCCTTCCCGGAAGAGATGAACCGACGGTTGGCCGGCACCCTCACCGACCTGCATTTCCCCCCGACCCTCCGGGCCAAGGCGAACCTGCTGCAGGAAGGCGTCGCCGAGCGCCAAATCCTGGTGACGGGCAATACCGTCATCGATGCCTTGCTGTGGGCCCTGGAGCTGCCGCACACCCCCTCGGCCGCCATCCCCGAACTGCAGCCGCACGAGCGGTTGGTGCTGGTCACCACGCATCGCCGCGAGAGTTTCGGCGAACCACAGATCCGGGTCTTCCGGGCCCTGCGCGAACTGGTCGATCGGTTCCCCGACGTTCGCCTGCTCTTCCCGGTGCACCCCAACCCCAATGTCCGCAATCAGGTGGGGAAGCATCTGGGCGAGCACCCCCGCATCCATCTGTGCGCGCCACTGGGGTATCTCGATTTCCTGCATGCCATGCGGCGCTCGTTCTTCCTGCTGTCCGACAGCGGCGGCGTCCAGGAGGAAGCCCCGACCCTGAAGAAGCCGGTGCTGGTCCTGCGCGACGTCACCGAGCGCCCCGAAGGCCTCGATAGCGGCGCTCTGCAACTCGTCGGCACCGACCCCGACAAGATCCTGGGCGCAGCCACCGCCCTGCTGACCGACCCCGAAGCCTACGCCGCCATGACGAAAAACCCCAACCCCTACGGCGACGGGAAAGCTTCCGAACGGATCGTGGAAAGAATCCTGGCTTTCCTGGGCCCGCCTGACTGACCTCCTATCCACCCCGAAGACCGCCACCGACCGCCACCCCCCGACCGGACCCTCAACCCTCGCCCGCCCCGACCAAACCCGTTCCGCGACCGCACACCCCCTTTCAAGGAGAATCGACATGCGCCGTCTGTCCCTGCTGCTCGGTTGCCTTCTGGCTGTCACTCTAACCGTTCCCACCCGCGCCGAACCGCAGCCAATCCCCCCTATGAGCGCCCCGGCCGACGCCCAGTCGGGAGACCCGGCCTATCCGGCCGCGGTAGATGCGATTGCCACCCCGACCCCGCCGGCCACGGCCACCCAGGACACCACGACGGAAAGCCGGCCCCCGGTGGCCTCCGGCGAGCCGACCATCCAGGCAGCCACCCACCCCAAGGCCCACGAAGCCACGCCATTGCTACCCACCAAAGTCACCGACGGCTGGACTTTGTGCGACCTCGCCCCCACCGACCGACCGGTTCCCTTCCTCGAAGCCAAGGGGTTTCAGGCCCACTATGGAAAGGCGGGCGAGGGCGGAGCCACCCTGACCATGGCGGTCGATATCCTACAGATTGCCAACGCCAGTGAAGCCGAGACAATCTACGATCGCCTCTCCACTATTGACCAGCTCGGCTCAACGACCGAAACCCTCGAAATGACCGGTCTGAAGAAGATTGTCTTCCGCCAGGGCACCCAGGATTCGCCGGCTGCCTCAGCCCAAGCGGTTCCACTGCAGGTCCGTCGGGTGGTCGCTTGGTTCCCGCCCTTCGTCGTGCGGTTCGAATCGCAGAACGCCCCCTTCGGGGTCGAGGAAGTGAAGTCCATCTTGGCCAGCCTGGCCTGGAGGCAATAGGCCCCCATTCTCCCGACTTTTCGGGCGGGAACTCTTCCACCACGATCCCAACCATCATCCTCCCTTCGGAGGAGCGTGGCCGCCTTCGAGAGGCCTTTGCCGGTCGCACGGATATCACCTTCACTTTCGCGGCTGCCTCCCTTGTGCGCAGCAACGCGATCCTTGTGCACATCGACCGGGTACCATCCCGGAAATTTTCCTGTGGCCCCGAGATGTAACCCGGCTGCCTCACCCCTCCCCTCCTCGCCCAGGATGCGGGGAAAACAACAAAATCCGCTGTCACGACCGAACTTGCAGGCGTTCGACCGAGATTTCGTTGATGGATCCGGTCCAGCGAGATCAGGAACATGCAAAGTCACCTGTGACGCCGAACTAGT
>CALLCO010000253.1 GCA_937998695.1 Candidatus Ozemibacteraceae bacterium | reverse complement strand
GTCCGGTCAAACCGCGGTTATGCCGTCGGGACGGTTGGTGGCGTCTGTGGCCGCTTGGGGGGAAGCCCCTGGGGCCAGGGGGGCTGCGAGGTCGTCCGGTCAGTCGGTTCATGGCGATGGGGGCGGGGGCGTCGCGGGGTCGGTGGGGTTCGTCCATACCACCGCTCTTCCAATCGCCGGCGTCGTTCCGCCTCCTGGCGCTCCTGTCGTTGACGCCGCCGTTCTTCCCGTTGGCGTGCCTGCTCGAGAACCCGCTCCTGTCGAGCCTGCTCTCGTTCCCAGGCTTGAGCATCCCCAGATTCGGTGCGACCGGAACGCTCGATCTTGGGGGCCCCCGGCATGGGTACGTCGGGGACCCGGCCGCCGGCCATGCTTTGCGCGTCTTCCCAGGCGCCGGCGAAAATGGCCGTGGGCAGGAAGCCCATGACCAGCAGCCAGCCGAAGAATGCCTGCCAGTTCGGTGCGTGGGTGGGTTTCATCCGATGCCTCCTGGGGGCTGACAGTTCAGGGCCAATTCCAGCTTGCAGATAATGGTTTTTTCCTCTTATGTCAAGTGCTTGGAGAGCGGCCAGCGGAATTGGCCCCGTTTTCCGGTCATGCATGCCGATGCCCCGCGGTCGGATCGATCGAGCAGGGGCTGATGGGATGATCGTGGGGAGCGTCTGTCGTTTGGTGAAAGCGTCGGTTGCCTTCAGGCCTGGCTAAAGGGGTCCATGGTGCGATACTGGATCGCTTCGGCGACGTGGGGTGTGCCGATTAGGGGTTCGCCCGACAGGTCGGCGATGGTGCGGGCGACACGGATGATCTTGTCGTAGGCCCGGGCCGACAGGCCGAACCGGCGGACGGCTTCGAGCAACAGGTGGCGGGCCTCGTCGGCTAGTTGGCAGTCTTTTCTCAGGTCACGGGCCGGCAGGTGGGCGTTGAGGATCGGGGGACGGCGCGGGTGGCGCCGGATCTGGCGCTGGCGGGCGGCGACCACCCGTTCGCGAACGGCGGCTGACGGTTCGCCCGTGGCGGGACCCACCACCTCCTCAGCGGACAGGCGCGGCACGGGAATCTGCAGGTCGATGCGATCGAGCAGAGGTCCCGACACCCGCTGCTGATAGGTGCGCACCTGGGAGGGGTTGCAGGTGCAGGGACGGTGCGGGTCGGTGAGGTTGCCGCAGGGGCAGGGGTTCATGGCGGCGACCAGGAGGAAGCGGGCGGGGAACGTCGTGGTGTGGGCGGCGCGGGCGATCGAGACCCGGCCCTCGGACAGCGGCTCGCGCAGCACCTCGAGCACCGTTTTCTTGAACTCTGGCAGCTCGTCGAGGAAGAGCACCCCGTGGTGGGCGAGCGAAACCTCGCCCGGCGCGGGGTGCCGGCCGCCTCCGATGAGGGCGACGTCGGAAATGGTATGGTGCGGGTCGCGAAAGGGGCGCTCGCGCAGCATGCCGCGGCCCGCTCCCAACAAGCCTTTGACCGAATAGATGCGGGTCACCTCGAGGGCTTCGTCGAAATCGAGCGGCGGCAACAGGGTGGGTAGGGCTCGGGCCAGCATCGTCTTGCCGGTGCCGGGCGGACCGGCCAGCAGCAGATTGTGGCCGCCGGCGGCCGCGATCTCGAGGGCCCGGCGGGCCATCGGCTGGCCCTTGATCTCGGCCAGGTCGATGGCCGTGAAGAGCGGGGGAGCGGCCGGGGAGGGGGCGGCGGGAGTCTGACAGCGAAGGGGACCGGGCTCGCGCAAGGCCGCCACGAGGTCGGCCAGAGTGGCGAAGGCATGCACGGGGAGGTCGGGGACGGCCGTTCCCTCCGCGGCATTTTCGACGGGGACCACCAGGCCGTGCAGCCCCTTCTCCTTGGCCATCAGGGCTAGGGGAAGGATGCCACGGGTGTGGCGGAGCCGCCCGTCGAGCGACACTTCACCGACGAACAGCAGACCGTCGGTGCGCTCGGGGGCCAGTTCGCCGAGGGCGGTGAGGATGCCCACGGCGATCGGCACGTCGAGACCGGCGCCTTCCTTGCGGATGTCGGCCGGGGCCAGATTGACGGTCAGCCGACGCGGGGGCAGGTCGAGACCGGCATTCTTGAGGGCGGCCCGGATGCGCTCGCGCGCTTCACTGACCGCGGTATCGGGCAGACCGACGACGGTGAAGGCCGGCAGGCCACCGGCGATGTCGACCTCGACCTCGACCAGCAGCGGTTCGCATCCGCTGATGGATCCGGTTAACACCCTGGCGAACCTGGACATGGTGGGTCGTCCTCTTGCGGAGTGGATGGCTGGCTCGGTATAGTTGACCGGTGAGCCGGCCTCCCCAGTTGGAGGGAGGATACCCGGCCGGCCCTTCCCGGTCAAGGATTTCCTGGCCTCTTCGGTGTGCCTGGGCCGGTGGCGGTGACCCGCATCCTCGAGAAATCCCTTGCGGGTGCCGATGGTGGAAGCGGAGGAGATAGTTAGCCCGTGAAAGAGTCCCCGGCCCTGGCTGCCGCTCCTGAACCGGCGCCCCCGGTCGGGCCGGAGAACCCTGATTCGGCAAACAGTCTCGAGCAGGCGCAGACCATCGAGGAGGCGATCCGGCAGGGTAATTTCGTCCTGGCCGAGCGTAAACTCGAACAATACCGTCTCGCCTACGGCAAGACCCCTCAGTACTTGTTTTTCCTGGCCAAGGCGAAGCTCGGACAAAAAGAGTTCTCGGTGGCCAATGATCTCCTGAAGACGCTCTACTACTACTATCCGGTCTTCATGGCCGATCGCCCCGATTACACCCAGTTCAAGCAGGAGTACATCGCCCCCCCCCTGGAACGAGCCCGCGCCCTCTGGAATCAGGTTTTGTCAAGGTTGACCGCCAGGGACGCGGCGGGAAAGGTGGCCGCGGCGAACGTGACAGCCAGAGGGGGGGCCGTGGCAGGCTCGGCCGATTCCCCCCCCAAAGGGGAGCCTGGCAAGAGCGAGGTCTCGGGATTGACCGTTCAAGAACGGGACGAGATCAAGAAGCAGCTCGAACAGGTGGCGGCCGATTTTCAACGGGTGCTGGCCATCGAACCCAAGCACGTCGACGCCCTCACCGGCCTGATCCAGTGCGCCTCGGAGATGGGGAACGCGGAAGAGGTCCTCCGACTGAAGGAACGCCTGGAAAACGCCCCCTCCCACTGGGAAGGCCTCCATCGCAAACGCGCCGAGGTTACCTTCCTCGAGGCTCGCAAGGCTTTCCGTGAGGAGAACCTCGAGCTGGCCAACCGCATCCTCACCCTGGGCATCGAGGGGATGCCCGACGACCCCAACCTGCTCGTGTTGAAGGCCGAGATCTTGCTCAAGAAGCAGATGTTCAAGGAAGCGATGTCGTGCGTCGATCACGTGCTGCGCCGCCTCGAGAATCACTCCGAAGCGTTGCGCACCCGGGGCAAGATCCAGGCCGCTCGCTTCGACCACGATTTCAGCCGCGCCCAGGGACTCCTGCTCGAGGCGGAGGAGCAGCCGGTCGGCTCGACGGCCCAGAACGCCAAAGCCCGGGAAGCCCTCGATCATTACCTCGAGGCGCTGAATTTCGACCCGGCCAACATGCTGGTGCTGTCAGGGGTCTACCGGTGCCACATACTCCTGAACAACCCTCTCAAGGCCCACCAGGCCCTGAACCGCATCAAGGAACTCGACCCCCATTTCAAGATCCCGACCCCCAAGAACAAGAAGCTCGAGCAGGAAGAGGAGTTCATGCCCGACCCCTGCTTCGTGGCTACCCGGCTGTTCGGGCCGATGGCCCCTGAAACCCGTGCCCTGCGAGCTTTTCGCGACCAACGGTTGCGGCGATTCGCGGTCGGACGGCTTGTCATCGCCGCCTACCGGCGATTAGGGCCTGCCCTGGCCGCGTTGCCCGGCCGGGGGCCGCTGTTGCCTGTCCTCCGCCAGGTGGTGCGGGCCTTGGCCCAGGCGGTGGCCGTGAGGCATTGAGGCCCGCTTCCAGGTCCTGACGGAATCGCATCCGCCGTCACCCCTGGTCGTCGCCTTCTGCGGAAGGGCGGGACGCTTGGCCCGACCTTGCGGCAACCGAAATCTTGTTGCCGTCTCTCCCATGGTTCGTCACCGCCAGAAAGCCGCAGGAACAATGGCCAGGACATGTAGCGGGAGGGGCGCACTCCCGCGGCCCGCGCTTCCCGGGGGGCGGTAGGAGCAGGAGCGTCTTGGGGGGACGGTAGGTGGACACGCCAGCCCACCGGAGCCTTGCCGGGACCTTCCCCTCAGGATGGGGGAAGTGGGCTGCGGGGGCCAAGGATGGCGCTCTTCCGCGGACTCCGCGGCAGGGAATTCACCCCCAGCCGGCGAGACCGAGTTTGATCGAGTTGAGGCGGGTCTGACGGTCGTCGCTGCGCGACAACATGATCACCGGCACGGTGGCACCGAGGATGACCCCGCCCGCCGGCAGGCCGCCGAAATACATGATCGACTTGCCCAGCACATTTCCGGTGTCGATGTCGGGGACGACGAGGATGTCGGCATGTCCCGGCACCTCGCCGTGTAGGCCCTTGTGGTGGGCCGATTCGGCGGAAACGGCGTTGTCGAGCGCCAGCGGGCCGTCGACCAGGCAGTCCTTGAACTGACCCCGTTCGCCCATGCGGGCCAGCACGGCGGCATCGACCGAGCTGGGCATCTTGAACGAGACGGTCTCGACGGCCGACAGGACCGCCACCTTGGGATGGGCGATGCCCAGGCGGCGGGCGAAGCCGACCGCGTTGACCAGGATGTCGTGCTTCTCCTCGAGGGTGGGGTGGGGGAGCATCCCGCCGTCGGTGAGGAGGCGGAAGGACCCTTCCCATTCGAAGACCAGCACGTGCGACAGGACGTTCCCCTTGCGGATGCCGGTCTCCTTGTGCAGCACCGCCTTGAGCAGCACGGGGGTCGAGACGGAGCCCTTCATCAGCGCCTTGGCTTCGCCAGTGCGCACCAGTTCGACGGCGCGGGCGGCCGCCTCCTCCTCGGACTGGACGGGCACGAGGCGGGGGGCGAACCCCGGCGCGGCGCGGTCCAGCATCTGGCGCATGGCGGCTTCGCGGCCGACGAACAGGCAATCGACGTAGCCCAGGTCGCTGGCCTCGCGGGCGGCGGTGACGGTCTCGGGGTCTTCGGGGAGGCAGATGGCGAGAGGGATCTTCTGGGACTGCAGGCGGGTCTCGAGGGTGGCGAAGTTCACACGGTTCCTCCTGGCGGGTGATGCCCGGGCACGGCCGGGTCAGGCATACTCCCGCACGACGGCGGGGTTGGCGAGGGCGTTCAGGGCATGGGCGGCCAGCGCCTTCATC
>CALLCO010000252.1 GCA_937998695.1 Candidatus Ozemibacteraceae bacterium | reverse complement strand
ACCAACGCGGCGTTGACCACCAACGACAGTCTGCCCTTGACCTCCTACCAGGTGAATCTGCAGCCGTTCGCCAATGGGGCGACCGAGATGCTCATCACGGAAAACTATGCGGACTTGGCGTCCAGTCCGGGCAACTGGGCGACGTTCTCGTATGCGGTTTCCCCCTTTTACCTGACCTATGCGCAAGGCGCCCACACCATTTATGCCAAATACCGCAACGCCGGCGGGGTGGAGACCGCGACTCTGTCACTCAACGTGAGTGTGGCGGTTCCCCCTCCTGCCAGTCCGACTATCATCATCAACGGGGGAGATCCCTCCACGGTACGCTCGGAAGTTTTATTGGAACCAAAGAATGTAGGAGCCTATACCAAGATGGCTTGGTCCGAGGATGGCAACTTCACCGGCGTGCCGTATTATGATTCCCTGCCGACCGGGTACCAGTTCGTGAATCGGGAAGCCGGAACCAAGACGATCTACGTGCGGTTCAAGCACGCCTCGACCCAGGAGATCTGGCAGACCAGCGATACCATCACGTTTGTCGGGCCGGCCAGCACCTCCATCTCCACGCTCGACACGCAACCGCTGAACTCGCTGAAGGTCAATCTCACGCTCAGCGCCCAGAATGCCACCAAAATGCTGCTCACCGAAGATGTGGCCAAATTGAGCTCCTATACCGAGGGTGATTGGAGACCCTACTCACCTGCGTATGTATACGAGCTGACCCCGGGAGGCGGGCCCCACACCGTCTACGTGAAATTCCGCAATTCCGATGACATCCCCCGGTGGGTGGAAACCCCTGCCCAATCGTTGGCTCTCGATCTGCGCAATACCCCGCCCGTAGGCAACTCGGCGGTCTTCCGTACCGGAACCCAGGACACCTCGCCGACCGTCTCGAGCATCGGCAACGCCTCGCTGCCGGTATATCTCCACTTCAACCTGACCGACCCGGCCACCAAATACGTGTACTGGCAGATGGCTAAGGGAACGGAGGTGCCAACCACCTTCGCGGGCTTTGCCACTCCTCCGGTGCCGGTGCAGACCTACGCCAAAGCCAACTTCCCGGTGCCTCCGGGGGACGATGTGGTGGGCGACTTCAATCTCTACCTTAAGTTCGCCGACGGAGTAGGAAACACGACACCTCTGACGAGCGTCCCTCTTGAAGTACTGGGCCCCGATCTCGTCATCAGTCCCAGCAATCCCGGGCCGTTCACCTCCGGCCAGACCCAGCAATTCTCCGCAACGTTGAAGAACGTGACGGGGACGGTGTTGTGGTCCCTGGAGGTACCTCCCGGCAAGGATGTGGGGGTGATCAACCAGACCACCGGCCTCTTCACGGCGTCGAGTACCATCACGGCCCCGGCAGTAGCCACGGTGGTCGCCCAGTTGCAGGAAGATGCCAGCCTCATTCGCAAGGTGGCCATCAGTCTGACCACCCAGGTCGAAGTCCGGCCCGAAACGCGGAACACGACCCTGCCGCTGGGCCGGGTCAAGCAACTGGGAGTGACCTTCCTCAACAGCACTGGCTCTGGAACGGTGGAATGGAACCCGGTGGGGGCGGGAGGCTTCACCGCGACGATCTCGGCGGCCGTCGCCGATGGGTCCAACATGGTGGCGACGATCACCGCCACCGCCCCTGTTGCCCTTCCCCTGCCTTCCCAGAATCCCATCGTGCTGACCATCCGGGCCTCTCCCCCCAACGAGGCCAAGACCTCGACGATCGAATACACCATCACGGAGGGCGAATCGATCTCGATTTCGCCGGCCAGCGTGTCCCTGCGCTTGCGCACCGGCAGGCTCAACCTGACAGCCGCTCCCACCGTGGCCACCGATGTCACCTGGATCACCTCGCAGGGGTATTTCCTCGATCCGGGGCCTGTCCTCATGGCCACGACCACGACCACTCCCCACGTCATGACCTACTACGCCACCAGTACCGCCGGAGTGACCTCCGACTTTGTCAAAGCCTACTTCATGGACGGCACCAATCCCCGTGAGGCCATCTGCAATATCTCTCTGACACCCGCGGTCACCCTGGTGGTTGACCCGATGAAATATGAAGACGTTTCTGTGGCGGGTACCGCCCAATACCGCTTCCGCACCCAGGTCGCGTCTTATGCCACGACGAGCCAGGTCTTGTGGGAGTTCCGCTGTGCCTCGACCAGTGAGCCCGGCTGGGCCTGGACGCAGATCGACACCGATGAAGGAGCGGGGGCCACGGAAGCCGGCCGGCTCGATTCGAGCGGGAATGATGCCTTGTACCGGGCCCCGGCGGATTTTGTCGCGACCAGCGTCATCGAAATCCGCGCCACCAGCAAGGACGATGGGTGGGCCAGCGCCGTGGCCCGCGTCTACCTGATTCCGCCGGTCGCGGTCCGGATCGGCCAGGAGATCCCGCCCGCCACCTTCACCGACCTGACCGGACAAACCTTATCAGCTTTACTGGAAGTCGATTCGAAGCGCTTTATCGCCGCCGTCTCCAATGCGACCGACACGACGGTTAAGTGGTATGTGAACAACATCCAGGGAGGGAATTCCTCCGTCGGAACGATCGATGCCGATGGGTTGTACACGGCTCCGGCCGCCCTGCCCAGCCCCTCTATCGTGCCGATCAAGGCCGTTGCCAACGCCGACCCGACCAAGTCGGCTTCCCTGTACCTGCAACTTGCACCGTTCTGGCAGAAGCGGGCGACGGGCATGCAGA
Organism: Candidatus Ozemibacteraceae bacterium; assembly: GCA_937998695.1. GTDB lineage: Bacteria > Muiribacteriota > Ozemobacteria > Ozemobacterales > Ozemobacteraceae > Ozemobacter. Next base: position 9,918 of record CALLCO010000252.1, on the reverse strand, counting down.
AGAACAACGGCGCCGATATGCAGATCACCGCCCTACTGGTCGATCCGATCTGGCCGTATCCGACCACTGCCGCCTCCGAACCCTATCGGTTGTTCGCCGGAACCCGGGACAACGGGGTCTGGATGGCCTACGTCGATTCGGTCCCCGCCACCTTCGCCCCCGACATCACGTGGCTGGCGACCAATCATGCCAATCGGGACAATATCGGTCTCGATCCGTTCAAGGTCAATGGTCTGGCCATCAACCGATCCAATCACGACGTCGCGGCCGCGACCGATGACGGTTTGTACATCCTCGAGTGGGATGAAAGCGCAGCTTCCTATTCCCAGGTCACCCCGGTGGCCCTCTTCAGCGGGGTCCAGGTGAAATCGGTCGCCTGGGATTCGGGAGACCCCAACTACCTGTATGCCGCAGTGGTGACGCCCGTGGGAAATGGCATCCAACGCGTTCGCTTCACGGATGCCACGATGGCCGATCCGACCTACGTTCCTTCCGCCAATCCGGCATGGACCACGTTCATTCGATTGGGTTCCTATTTGACCACGGAGGAGCGGGATGTCGAGTATCCCAACCCTGCGACCCCGACTGAGCCCATCAAGGTCAAGGAAACCCATTACTATCCCACGGTTTCCCTGTTTGACACGCCCATTACCAAGATCGCCCTCGATCCCCCCCAGGTCCTCTATCTCGGCTCTGATGACGGCAACTTCGGACGGATCAACTCCATCCGGGATTTCCAGTCTCCCTTGGTCCTGGTGACGACTACCCGCTGGACCTTCGCCACCGGACAAGCGACCCACACCAGTATCTTCCCGATTCTCAACATCTCGCCACCGCAGCCCACTCCGCTGGTCCAGAATATGGGGGTGATCACGGATGTCTCCATCGATACCTTCAGCCCCTGGACGCTCCTTATCTCATCTTCCCAAGGTTTGTATCGCAGTATCAACTACGGGGCTACCGTCAACCAATTGGCCAACAGCATCAACACGCGTGCCACCCTCATCGATCCGACCAATGGTACCTTCTTCTTCTATGGGTGCGAAGACGGCCTGTACCGGTCGAAGAATGCCGGCACCACCTGGACGCAGATCAGCTCAGGGCTCGGCGGACAACGCACCATCGGAGCCTTCACCCAATCTCTGGGGCCACCGGGCAGCAAGCGTCGCATCTGGGTCGGCACGACCGGCGGTGTCTACATGGACGGCCGATCCCTCGATCTGGAATAGCGCGGGACCGCGAGGGTCGCTTGTGCAGGCAGGCCTGGGGGGGCGAATGCCTCCGGGGGCCAGCAGGTTCTCGCTCGATGGCGTCCTGGTACTTGGGCGAAGGGGCCGCAGGGGGCAGATCGGCTGAGGGCTCTCCCGGCTTCCCGCGGTGATGTGGCGTCGCCGAGGACTATTCCCTCGGGGCGGGTTGCATCCGAGGCAACCTGGCCTCCAGGGGATTCCGGGGGGTGAGGGGACGGGGAAGCCTGCCGGGGGATCCAACAACGACCCCGGGGCGGACTGGGGGGCGCGCCTCAGCCGCTGCGCACCTCATCGTACCGTTTTTTCAGCGCCTGGATGTCCTGCCACATCTCCCAGTTGGGGCTGCCCACCGCGCGCGACTGGTTCCGGAGCAGATACGAGGGGTGATACATCGGCATGCAGGGGATGCCGAAGATCGAGTTGAACCATTGTCCGTGGATCTTGGTGATGCCGGGTGCGTCGGGGCCGATCACGTATTTGACGGCGGTGTTGCCGAGCAGGGCGATCAGCTTGGGGCGCAGGATGGCGAGCTGGCGTTGCAACAGGGGCGTGCAGGCCCGCATCTCCTCGAGGGTCGGGGTGCGGTTCTCGGGGGGCCGGTCTTTCAGGATGTTGCAGATGTAGACCTCGTCGCGCCGGAAGCCCGCCGCGGTCAGGATCTTGTCGAGGTGCTGCCCGGCCCGCCCGACGAAGGGCCGGCCGGTGGCGTCCTCGTCGGCGCCGGGGGCTTCGCCGATGAAGACCAGGTCGGCCGGGACCGGGCCTTCCCCCAGCACGAAGTGCGTGCGGGTCTGGTACAAGGCGCAGGCGGTGCAGGCGAGGCCATCCTGCCGGATTCGCTCCATGGAGTCGCTGGCGGGGCATGCCTCGTCCGGTCCGTCGCTTGGGCTGGTTTCACCGGCGGCCGGCCCTGAGGGCTGGTGATGTTCGGAGGTGGGCTCGCCGGCGACACCCAGCGGTGGTAGAGTGGCCCCGTAGGGGATGAAGGGCGGGGCATCGGCGGGGAGCGCGATCTCACGGTCGTAGCGCCCTTCCTCGCCGGGCGGGGTCAGCAGATCGAGCAGGTCGGGGGGACCGGAGGGAGCTTCCGGATCACTCTTTTTGCGCTTGGCCATGCGATACGCTCCTTTGGCTGTCTACCCGGGGAAAGGGGCGAGGCTCGGGAGCCGACCCCCAGGCTGGGGAAAGTGGAACGGCTGCAGAAGGAGGGACGTGGGTCGCCAAGGCCAGGGGAGGCTCACTCCGTCTGCGGGGTTTCGCGGAAGACCCGCATCACCCCGTTGACCCGCTCGATGGCCCGGATCAGGGTCATCAGTTGGTTCGAGTCGCGCACCTCGACGACGAAATCGAGCATGCCGGTCTTCTTCTTGGTGGTGCGGGCGCTGGCTGAGAAGACGTTGACGCCCTGGTTGGCGATGACGGTGGTGATCGAGTTGAGCATGCCGGTGCGGTCGGTCGTCTCGATGCGAATGCGGGCCAGGTAGGCCGAGCTGTTCTGGTCGGCGGGGGTGCCCATGTCCCAGTGGACGTCGATCAGGCGGCCGTCAGGCTGATTGTGCAGGGCCTTGGCGTTGGGGCAGTCGGTGCGATGGACGGTGACCCCGCGACCCCGGGTGATGTAGCCCATGATGGGGTCGCCGGGGATGGGGTTGCAGCAGCGCGACGTTTTGACCAGCGCTGAGTCGAGACCGCCCGCGACGATTTGGGGGCCTTTCTTGCCGGCCCGCTTCTGCTTGCGCAACGGCTCGTTGGCCGAGGGCGGCGGCGGGGCGGGGGGCGGGCGGTTGACCAGCTGTGGGCAGAGCTTCCCGATCACCTGCTGGGGGCGCACCTCGCCGGCGCCGATGCCGGCGAACAATTCGTCCCATGAGGGGAAGCCGAGGTTCTTGACCTCTTCCACCGACTCGGGGGACTTCAGTTTCTTCTCGAGTTCCTTGTCGCCACCCATGCGGGCGAAGGTATCCCAGAACTCGTGCGAGCCGCTGGCGATGTACTCGTCGCGGAACTCCTTCTTCAGCCAGGTGCGAATCTTGCGCTTGGCGTTGGTGCTCTGGACGAACTTCAGCCAGTCGCGGCTGGGCCCCTTCTGGGTCTTGCTGGTGACGATCGAGACGATGTCGCCGTTCTGAAGGCTGTAGTCGAGCGGCACGATGTGCCCGTTGACCTTGGCGCCGATGCAGCGGTGACCCACGTCGGTATGGATGGTATAAGCAAAGTCGATCGGCGTGCTGCCGCGCGGCAGCTCGATGACGTCGCCCTTGGGGGTGAAGACGTAGACGTGGTATTGGAACAGCTCGACCTTGACCGCTTCCATGAATTCGGAAGCGTCTTTCACGTCCTGGTACCAGTCGATCAGGTTGCGCAGCCAGGACAGTTTCTCTTTGTAGTCGGGGGCCGCATCCTTGCCGCCGCTTTCTTTGTAGTCCCAGTGGGCGGCGATGCCTTCCTCGGCGATGGCATGCATCTCCTCGGTACGGATCTGCACCTCGAGCGGCTTGCCATCGAACAGCACCGTGGTGTGCAACGACTGGTACATGTTCGGCTTGGGGACGGCGATGTAATCTTTGAAGCGGCCGGGGATCGGCTTCCAGAACTTATGGACGATGCCCAGGGCCCCGTAGCAATCTTTGACCGACCGGGTGATGATGCGGATGCCCAGGAAGTCGTAGAGCCCCTCGAGCGGCACCGAATACTTCTGCATCTTGTTGTAGATCGAGAGCAGGTGCTTGGGTCGCCCGGACAGGGTGGCGTGGATGTGCACCTCCTTGAGGTGCTTGCCGACCTCGACCATGGCTTCTTGCAGCTTGGCCTCGCCTTCCAGGCCCTTGTCGGCGAGGAAGTCGCTGATCTGCTTGGCCACCTCGGGCTGCAGGAACTTGAACGCCCGGTCTTCCAGTTCGGACTTGATCTTGTAAATTCCTAGTCGGTGGGCGAGCGGGGCGTAGATCTCGAGAGTCTCTTTCGCCACGTATTTCTGCTTGACCGGGGGCAGGAACTGGAGCGTGCGCACGTTGTGGAGGCGGTCGGCCAGCTTGATCAGGATGACCCGCACGTCGTTGGTCATGGCGAACAGCATCTTGCGGAAATTGGCCGCCTGGGCTGAACTGGCCGAACTGAAGAAGACCTTGTTGAGCTTGGTCACCCCTTCCACGAGGCGGGCCAGGGTCGGGCCGAACTTCTCCTCGAGGTCGGCGATGGTGGCGGCGGTGTCCTCGACGACGTCGTGCAGGAGGGCGGCGCAGATCGAGGTGGAGTCGAGACGCAGCTCGGTGGCGACGATCATCGCCACCGAGTAGGGATGAACGAAGTAGGCTTCCCCGGAGGCGCGGAATTGATCCTGGTGGCAGGTTTCGGCGAATGTGTAGGCTTCGCTGATGCGGGCGAAGTCGGCGTCAGGATTGTAGGCCTTGACGGCCTCGATCAACTCGGTGAGGGAAATGGCTTGGCCTCTGTCGGCGCGACGGCGAAACTCTGGATGGCCTCTTCGAGGGAGGCGAACACGGAGAAGTGGTGGGTGAACTGGGTGATCAAAAAGACCCGGCGCATCTTCGGGCTCAAGTGGGCCAGACGCAGGTCACCCTGGCCCTGGCGGGTCTTCTTCAGACCGTGAACCAGCACTCCCATGCCGGCGGAACTCATGTACTTCAGGTTGGCCAGGTCGATGACCAACCTGGTCTTGTGCTGGTCGCAGAGCTCGTTGATCTTGTCCCGCAACAGGTCGGAATTCTCGAACGTGATCTCGCCACGCACGTCGACGATGACGACGCCGTGTTCACGCTCCTGGCATTCGATGGTGAGGCTCATGGTCTCTCCCGTGGAGGCACTGGTGACAAGGTAGCATCGGCAATGCGTGCTGTCAAGCGGATCCGGGGCCCGACGCCGTGAGGGAACGCCATCCCTGGCCGGCTTGTGGCGCAGGGTGGCTCACGACCATTCGTTGGGCAGTCCGGTTTCCCGGATGCCCAGATGGTAGCTAAGAGATTCCAGTTCCATGGCCAGGTCGACGTTGTGGACGGTCACTTCCTCGGTCGAGGCGAGCTTGACCGGGGCGAAGTTCAGAACGGCGCGGGCTCCGGACAGCAGTACGTATTCGAAGGCCTCGGGAACCGCCTCGGCCGGCACGCACAGCACCAGGATCTCGATGCCGAGCGCCTTGACCAGGCGGGGAAGTTCGGAGACGTGATGGATGGGACCTGCCTCCCCGTAGACCTGGTTGATGACGTGCGGATCCTTGTCGAAGAGGGCCACCACCTTGAAGTTCCGCTTCTCGAAGCCTTTGTACAGAGCGAGGGCATGTCCCAGGCGGCCGCCGGCCCCGATGATTCCGACCAGGCGTTTCTGCTGCAGGCCCAGGATCTTGATGATGTGGTCGCGCAATTTGAGCACGGAGTAGCCGACCCCTCGTTTGCCGAACTCCCCGAAATAGGCCAGATCTTTGCGCACCTGGGCCGGATTCAGGTCGAGCCGCTCGGCCAGTTCACGCGAGGAGACGACGGACACGCCCTCCTCGTCGAGAAGGTTGAGACAGCGAAGATAGATCGACAACCGCCGGACGGTGGCTTGGGGAGGAAGGAGCTTCTTTCCCACGGGGTGCCTCTCAGGATCAGGATGCAGGCTGAAACTACCACACCCGCCCCTCAAATTCAACCGCCAGACCGTGGGGCCAAATGCATTCTGCGAAGCCTGGGCCGGGCCTTGGCCCTCTCGCATGGCAAGATGGTTCGTACGTTTGGCGGGTCAGGCAGTCGCTCTTCTCCTCGTCCGCTGCCAGCACTGAATCTCATGATTCGCCCCCCCCTTGCCTGCTGTCGTCTTCCGATCGACCCGGCAGAAAACCTGCAACATCGGATTCAGATAAAGGGCCAGTCTTCCAGTCTTTGGAACGTTCGAGGGCGCTTCGTTCGCCATGTCATGAGAGAGACCAATGGGCCTACTGGGGAGGGGGAAGAATTCTCCTGACCTGTCTCAGGCTGCCCTGACGCTGCATTGCCCGGGGGGGCTGCCGAGGACTCCGTGGCATTCCCCTTCCTTCAGGACAGGCTAAAGGACAGGGGGATGGCGGGCGCTCTTGAGCGGAGGGGCGTGGTCAATCCAGGCGTGGTTCCCGGAAGGTGAAGCCGCGCAAAAATTCACCCGCCGGCAGGGGGGAGCGGCCCGGTCGTTGCAGGACCAGCAGACGCAGGGAAGTGCCGTCGCCGCAGGCGACCTGGACCCCCGTCTCGGCATCGGCCCGCAAGACAGTGCCCGGGGAGGCGCTGGCGGGGTCGCCGAGGGCGACCCGGCCGATCTTCAGGCGCTCGCCGGCATACTCCGTCCAGGCGCCGGGGCAGGGAGTCATCGCTCGTACCAGATTGGCCAGCGTCGGGGCCGGTTTCCGCCAATCGAGCCGGGCGAGGTCGGGGGTGATCTTGGTGGTGTAGGTCGCCTGGGAGTGGTCTTGGGGGCGTGGGGTCAGGTGGCCGGCAGCCAGATCGCGCAGGGTCTGCACCAGCAGGGGCGCTCCGCGTTCGGCCAGCCGGTCGTGCAGGGTGGCCAGGGTGTCGTTGGGGTCAATGGGCAGCTCGTCGGTGGCCAGGATGTCGCCTTCGTCCATCCGCTCGTTCATGCGCATGACGGTGTTGCCGGTCACAGTATCGCCGTTCAGCAGGGCAAAATGGATGGGCGACGGCCCGCGGTACCGGGGCAGCAACGAGGCATGGAGGTTGATGGGGGCGAGGGTGGCGGCTTCGAGAGCCTCGCGGGGAAGGATCAACCCGTAGGCTACGACGACCAGGAAGTGGGGGGCCAGGGCGCGCAGGTCGGCGACCGCCTGGGGATCGCGGCGAAAGGAGGCCGGGGTGGCGACCGGCAGCCCGAACTCGAGCGCCACCTGCTTGACCGCCGTCATGCCGGCCTGGTGGCCGCGTCCCTTGGGGCGGTCGGGCATCGAATAGACCGCGGTGACCCGGAAATCCGGAGCGGTGTGCAAGGCGCGCAGCGACGGAACCGCGAAATCGGGGCACCCCATGAAGACCACGGAAAGGGGCGCGGAACCTGGAGCCAAGGGGGTGGAGCCCGGCAGGTCGGCCACGCGTCAGGACTCTTCCTCTGCCTGGTCGAGGTCTTCGTCCGGTTCGAGCGATTCACCGGCTGCAATCCGCTCCAGGTCGCGCTTGATCTGGAGGCGCCGGGCCTTGGAGATGCGGTCGACGAACAGGATCCCGTCGAGGTGGTCGAGTTCGTGCTGGATGGCGCGGGCCAGCAATCCTTCGGCCTGCACCTCGAACCCGTTCCCGTCGAGGTCGGTGGCCCGGGCGACCACCCGGGCAGGGCGCTCAACCTTCTCGCGAAGGCCGGGGAAGGAGAGGCAGCCTTCCTCGGCCGCCTCCTTGCCGGTGGCCTTGACGATCTCGGGGTTGATGAAGACCATCGGGGCGTTCCCGGTATCGATCAAAAACAGGCGGAGGTTGACCCCCACCTGGGGCGCGGCCAGGCCGACCCCGTTGGCCTGGTACATGGTTTCGAACATGTCCTTCACCAGGACGCGCAACTCGTCGTTGACGGTGGTGACGGGCTTGGATTCTTCGCGAAGCGGCTCTTCGCCGAAATGAAGGATGCGTCGTTTCATGAGGTTCTCCTGTGCTTCGACCGGACCAACCGGCTGGACCGCGTGGGGGCCGGTTATCCCAAGTATACACGATGCCGGGGCCCAGGAAAAGGCCGGAGCGGCAGGGCAGCCCGGCTACAGCACGAAATACGGGTCGAGGTCGATCGCCACCTTGACCCCGGCGGGGAGGGGCGTGGCGAGGGCGGCCCGGATGGCGGCGGTCAAGCGCTCGCGGCGGTCGTCGCGCAGGAGGATCTGGAACCGGAACTGCTCGTTGAGGCGGGGGATGGGAGCGGGGGCTGGGCCCAGCAGGTCAGCGGGATCCAGGGCACCGGTGGCGACGATCCGGTCGCGAAAGGCGGTGGCGGCCGCTTCGCCTTTGTCGGCGCTGGGAGCGGTGAACAATAGCGAAGCCACCTGCCGGAAGGGCGGGAAGCGGCTGGCTTGCCGGTGGGGCAGTTCCTCGTGATAGAACCCGAGGTAGTCCTCGGTCAGGGCATATCGGATCGAGTGGTGCTCCGGGGCGTAGGTTTGCAGGATGACGGTGCCGGGGTCACGGCCGCGTCCCGCCCGCCCTGCCACCTGCGAGAGCAGGGCGAAGTTGCGCTCGGCGGCACGGAAGTCGGGGAACCGTAGCAGGCTGTCGGCGGCCAGGATGCCCACCAGCGTCACGCCGGGGAAATCGAGCCCCTTGGCCACCATCTGGGTGCCGATCAGCACGTCGATCTCCCGGGCGCCGAACTTCGTCAGGATCTCTTCCAGGCTGCCCTTGGCGCTGGTCGTGTCGGAATCGACCCGGGCGAGGCGGGCCTGCGGGAAATAGCGCCGGGCTTCCGCCTCGATCCGTTGCGTGCCCGCCCCGAAATACTTGATGGCGCCGCTCCCACACCCGGGGCAGGCGGACGGGAGGGGGCGGGCCTCGCCACAGTAGTGGCAGCGCAGGATTCGGCTGCCGCTGTGGTAGACCAGGGACACCTGGCAGCGCGAGCATTCGACCGCCTTGCCGCAGGCGCGGCAGAAAACGAAGCTGCTGAACCCGCGCCGGTTGAGGAACAGGATGGCTTGCTGGCCGGCCGCCAGAGTGCGGCGCAGAGCCTGGCTCAGGGCTTCCGAGAACATGCTGCGGTTGTGCCGGGCCACCAGCTCGTGACGCATGTCGACGACCTGGACCAACGGTGGGGTGCGGTCGGCGACCCGGTGCTTCATCTCGACCAGGCGGATCTCCCCTTGGACGGCGAGGTGGTAGGTGTCGAGGGTGGGGGTGGCGGAGCCCATGACCAGCAGGGCTCCGGCGAGGCGGCAGCGCTCGCGGGCCACCTCGCGGGCGTGGTAGCGCGGGGCGTCGGCCTGCTTGAAACTGGCTTCCCCCTCTTCGTCGAGGATGATCGTACCCAGGCGTGGCACGGGTGCGAAAACGGCCGAGCGGGCGCCGACCACCACCGGGCAGGTGCCGCGCCGGATCAGCTCCCACTGGTCGAACCGCTCCCCCTCCGACAGGCGGCTGTGCAGGATCGCCACCCGCTCGCCGAACCGGCTGCGGAAGCGGGTCACCATCTGGGGGGTGAGGGCGATTTCGGGCACCAGGACGATGGCGCCCCGCCCGGCGGCCATCTCCTCCGCCACCCAGCGCAGGTAGACCTCGGTCTTGCCCGAGCAGGTCACACCGTGCAGCAGCACGGGTTGCCGGTCGCCCCGAGCGGCCTGCCGGATGACGGCAAGGGCTTTCTCTTGGTCGGCCGACAGGGCGACCAGCGGAGTGGCGGCGGCGGGCCCGCGCAGGGCGTTGTCGACCTGCCGGAACGTGCGCTCCTGGCGGGTTGCGACGATGCCTTTGCGTACCAATCCACGCACCACGCTGTCGCTGACCGCCGCCTGGCGGGCCAGCTGGCCGGCGGTCAGGGGCGCGTTGACCCGCAGCAGGCATTCCACGGCCAGGCGCTCCTTGGGCGTCAGGGTGTCGAGGGCGAGCGGTTTGTCGGTGGGCAGGAGAAGCACGGTCCTCACGCGTGGTCCGGCGGCGCGCGTCAGTTCATGCTCGATGGTGATCAGTTCCCGTCGGACCCACTCGGGCAGCAGACGGCC
>CALLCO010000251.1 GCA_937998695.1 Candidatus Ozemibacteraceae bacterium | reverse complement strand
AGCAGGCGGCCCTCCTTCTGCAGCAAGTACAGGATCCGGAAGGCAGCGTCGGGGGCGATGCGGGCGGGGGGCTTGGCGACGCCATCGTCGCCGGCTGCCGTGGTGCGTTTGGCCAGCGCGGTGACGGTGGCGGCGAGGTCGGCGGTAGGGGCGGGAGACGGCACGTCAGGGGCGGGAGGCGGCGCGGTGGGGGGGGGGGGGGCGGCCGGGGTGACGATCAGCGGGGGCGGTGCTTCCCCGCCCAGGCTGTGCGTCGGGCCGATGGGGGCGCTGAGGTCGGTGCCCGCCTTCTTGGACAACAGGGCCTCCCGTTCCTTGCGCTCGGCCTCGGCGGCGATGGCGCGGGACTCGGCCATGGCGGCCTCGGCGGCGGCCTGGGCCTGGGCCTGGGCCTGGGCGGCCTGCTGCCGGGCTTCGGCGAGTTCGCGGGTGGCCTGGGCCAGCTCCCGCAGGGCCTGGTCACGCTCCGCAACGACCAGCCGATGTCGATCGGACACCTCGATCAGTTCCTGGTTCAGCTCGGTGCAGCGGTCCTGGGCCCGCTTGCAGTCGTTGAGCAGGGTATTGGCCTTTTCCTGGGAGGAATGAAGCTCGTTGGTGACGTGGGCCAGGTTGCCCTCGAGTTCGGTGATGCGGGCCTGGGCGCGGGCGGCCTCGCCCTGGAAGGCGAGCTGCCGGGCCTCCCCCTCCTCGATTTCGGCCTGCAAATCCTTGATCTTTTGGCGGCCGTTCTCGATGGTGGCCAGCAGGTGCGGGTCGGGCGGCGGCGGGGGCGGCGGGAAGAGCGTGTGCATGGCGGGGATCAGCGTCACCAGCAGGAAAAGCGCCCCGCCGATCAAGGCAATGTTCCAGAAATGGTGCAGGGCGACCGGCACCTGTGTCCAATCGGCGAAGTGGGGGCCGAGGGGCGAGATCTTCCAGAATTTGACGAGCAGGAAGGTGCCCGCGAGGATTCCCAGGATCGTGAACAGGGCGGCCAGTCGTTTCAGCATCGGTTCCCTCTCAGCACGTGATCGGAATCGTCATCGGTGGTTCAGCGGGGGCCGGCCGCGGGTGGGGTGGGCCCCTCCGGGGCGGCGGCGGGGGCATCGGCCCGGGCCAGGTCGCGGTAGGCGGCCACCTGGCGGGCGAAGCGGGCTGGATCGACCTGACCGGCGCCGCTGACCACGCGGGCCAGCTTGCCGGGCAGGGCCAGGTCGTCGAAGCGGAAGCCGCACCGTTCCTTGTACTGCAGCTTGCGGGCGTGGGCTCGGCGGGCGGCCGCGAGCAGGCGGGCGTCGTCCCAGCCGGTGATGCCGAGGGCGTCGAGGCCTTCCAAGACCACATCGGCGGTGTAGATGTTTCGTGCGAAGAGGCAAAGGACCAGCGAGGTCAGGGTCGTCCGCCAGACCGCTTCTTGGTACAGATCGGCGGTCAGCACCTCGTCGGGCTTCGGCTCGGTGAGGGCCTTCTGGTCGATTGCGTACCCGGCGCTGTCGAGGTGAGAGTGGCGCACTCCCGTGGCGTAGCCCAGATAGGCGTACAAGCCGGTCATATACCCGGGGGCCTCGTTGCCGCCGAAGGCGATGGCGCATTCTTTTCCCCCGTATTTCTGCGAACAGAAGGCGACCCCGCGTTCGAGGTCGCGATAGAACTCGTTGTGGCCCCGGGCGATTCGCTGCAGCACCTTTTCGCACGTGGCAGCGTCGCCGAAGTTCAACACCAGGCCGTCGGTATGGGCAGGAGACAAGTGGCCGGCCTGGAAGGCGTCGATGGCCCAGGCCAGGGTGACGCCGATGCTGATGGCGTCCCAGCCCTGTTTTTCGATCAGCAGCAGCAGGCGCAGCACCTCTTCGGCACTGCTGATCGATAGATTGGACCCCAGGGCGTAGATCAGTTCATGGTCGTAGGAGATCTTAAACGTTTTGAACTGGTGGTGTTCGGGGTGGAACCGCTCGCGCAGGGTGGCCATGTGGATGCAGCCGGTCTGGCAATGCCCGCAGGCCAGGTGCTGGGTCAGGTGGCGCGTGGCAAAGGTCTCGCCGCTGATCTCCTCGGCTCCTTCGAAAAACCCTTGCGCGAAATTGCGGGTAGGCAGGCCGTTGATGCGGCTGAGCGGCATCACGTTCATCGACGTGCCGAGGTCGTGGTATTTCTTCATGGCGGGCGACTTGACTACCGCGTCGTAGATTTTTTTGTAGAAGGCGTTGTATTTCCCCGTCTCGACGATGGGCCAGTAGCGGCCGCCCGAGATGACCAGGGCCTTGAGATTCTTGCTGCCCATGACCCCGCCCAGGCCGAGCCGGCCGAAATGGCGTGCACTGTCGACGGTGGCGGCGGCGATCGGCGAGCGACGCTCGCCGGCGGGGCCGATCCGCACGATCGAGCGCTTGTAGCTGCTGGGTTCGTGGTCGCGCAGAATCCGCTCCGCCGCGAGGGCGGAGCTTCCCCACAGGGAGTGGGCGCGATGGATGACGACCTGGTCCTCCTCGATCGTCACGTAGCACGGGAAGGGCGACGCCCCGCTCACCCGGATGACGTGAAACCCGGCCCCGTACATGGCCATGGCCAGCCGGCCCCCGGCGTGCGATTCGCCGAGGTTGCCGGTGAGGGGCGAGCGGAAGAGCGCGACCGTCTTGGTGGCGACCGGGTAGACCGCGCTGAACGGCCCGGTGGCGAAGATGATCGGGGCTTCGGGGGCGTAGGGGTCGAGGTCGGCGGGCGTTACGAGCAGCAGGGCGGTGGCCACCGCGGTGCCGCCGAGGTCGCGGTCGAACCGGTCGGAGACGTCGGTGACGTGGCTGCGGCCGGTGGTCAGGTCGATGTCGAGCATCTTGAATACGGGCATGCGCTCACCTCGTCTCCTGGGGGATGTCGGCCATGGCGATCACGTCGTTGGGGCAAAACTGCACGCAGACGCCGCACTGGTGGCAGACGATGGGCAGCTTCCGCTCGTGGTCCCATTGGAGGGCTTCGGGAATGCAGGCCGCCACGCAGGCCCCGCAGTGGGTGCACTTGGCGGGATCGAGGTTGACGCCGCCGCCGGGCCGCCGGGTCAGGGCGGCGGTCGGGCAGGCCCGCGCGCAATCGGGATCGGCGCAGCCGTAACAGGGGCGGATCGAGAAGGCCCCCTCGATGCCGGCGTAGTTCTTGACGCGCAGGGCCGCCTTCTCGACGGTGATGGCCTTGAACCAAACCCGGCTGCAGGCAAACATACAACTGTAGCAGCCGATGCACTGCTCTCGGTTGATGACACGCAGGAGTTTTCCCACGGGGACCTCCCTTTCTATGGTACAGGGTGCGGACCGCGGGTATGATACCAGACCGCCCCGGGAATTTACATCCCCTGGGAGAGGTGAAAGTGGGGGCGGAGGTGCCGTGGGGAAACGCCCTCAGCGGCCGGCGTCGCTCCACAGGCGGGTCAGCGGGGTCGAGGCCGGGACCAGGATTTCGCGGTAGATCTCGAGGGCCTTGGCCGGCCCGAGCGCGAACCGGAAAGCCCAGAACTCGAACGGAAAAAACCCGATCGGATCGTGCCCTTCGACTAGGATGTGGGTCTCCGAAATATCCATGATCTTGGCCTGGAGATCCTCCATGCGCTCGTCGGTGAGCGGGGGCGGGTCGAGAGCGAGCTCTTCGACATGCGGGCAGTCGCGTGACCCGTCGGCCCGCTTCAGCCCGAAGAACCGGCAGGCGAACGGCCGCACGGCATAGACCAGGCAGGTGCGGGCCTCCTCGTCGCGGAAGGCACAGCGCAGCCGGTTCTCGCCACCGACCTCGGCCAGCCGCTGGTCGAGGCGCAGCACCCGCCGCAGGAGGGTGCGGATCAACACGGGCGACTGGCGCCCCATCAGGTCGCGCACGATCCGGTGATACTCGATGGAGTGGATCGAAACGGCGTTGCAGCAGGCCCCGCAGTCGCCGCACCTGGTGCGGGGCAGGTTGTCGTGCAACGCATCGAGCAGCGGGAGGCCGAACATCCCGTATTCGGTCGAGGCGATGAGGATCCGCTTCAGGTAGGCGCCGAAGTGGGCCTCGACGTCTTCCATGAGGCGGGCCAACAGGGGCTGGTTCACGTCCATGGAGGGGCCGGGTTCACTGAGAACACCTCACCTCTGCCGCCCGCCGACGACCTTCACCTGAGGGCCAGACCGGCGAGCGGGCGCATGACTTCCCACCGCCCATCGGATGGCCTGTCTGGCAATAGGCCCACCCCCGGCCCCACCCGGATGAGGGAAAAGGCCGAAACCAGCGCACGGAAAGACGGCGTATGGGAAGCACAACACCCCTTCCCCCGAGACGGAGGAAGGGCGTGCAGGCGTTCGGAACGAGAACAACCAACGATCGACCGACAACCGTCCCCGGCGGGAACGGCAGCGGGTCAACCGGCCCGGGAAGGGGTCAGGCGCGCTCGCTGCCCTGGGTCTTGGCCAGGTTGACGGTGAGGGGGCGCCCTTCCATCTGCTGGCCGTTCATTCCCTGGATCGCCGCTTCGGCGGAAGCCTGATCGGCGAATTCCACGAAGCCATAGCCGCGGGAACGACTAGTGTGCTTGTCGGTGACCACCCGCGCCGACTCGACGTTGCCGAACTTGGCGAACTCGGTCTTGAGTTTCTCATCGGTGACGGCAAAAGGCAGATTCCCAACAAAAACTTTCACGGACATTGAGTACCTCCAGGACGATCGTACGTTTCTGATTCAGGACCCTTCAGGGCTCCCGGTTGTCTCTATCATCCCGCAGTGTCGCCACTTTTGCAAGCATTTTGTCGCGAACCCATGAAAACGGGCTTGGGAAAATGGTTTCCGCCATCTGAAAGCCGGTGCAGGTGGTCCCCCAGCCATCTTGCGGCACCGAAAATTTTCCAACGGCCCTCGCGAACCCACCCGTCGAAACCAGCTCCAGACCGCTGATTGAGAATGGCTGGGCTCGGCTGGGCCGGCTTGCGTTTCCTGGCGGAATGGGGCATCCTGGCATCCCCCCGTCGGGGGGCATGTCACCTGTGAGGAGTCCGGCGCCATGACCGGTTGGATGCTTCCCACCCTGCTGTCGTGCTTCATCTGGGGATTCTGGGGCCTGCTGCCCAAGCTGGCCTCCCGACATCTCGAGCCCTGGAGCATCTTCGTCTGGTCGACCCTCGGCAACGTCACCGTGGCGCTCGGTCTGCTGATCTGGCTGGGAGGCCGGCCCCAGTATGACGGCCGCGGGGTCTTGTACGCGATCCTCGGCGGGCTGGCGGGCAGCTTCGGGTCGATCTTCTACAACGTCGCCGCCGCCCACGGCCGGATCTCGGTGGTGGTCACCCTGACCGGTCTCTACCCGCTGGTGACGATCTTCCTCTCCTCTCTTCTGCTGCAGGAGCCGATGGCCATCAAGGATCTGGTGGCCATCGGCCTGGCAATCAGCGCCATCGCCCTGATCTCGATCTGAGGGCGATCAGAGCAGCCGGGCTCCGGGGAGGGCGGCCAGCCGCTGATGCAGGGCATTGTGTCGGGCGTCGAGCACCACCACCAGGACATCCTTGTCGAACACGCCTGACGCGGCGATCCGCTTCACCAGGTCGTCGTTCTCCTCGGTTTCCGAGCGGAGGCTGAACCGCCACCAGGAGCGGGCCACCGCCACCCCGAACGCGGCCGTTCTCGCGCCAATGCTGGCAGCCGGGATGGGCCGCCACCCGTGGCGCCAGGTCGGCGGCATCGATGGCGATGACGCGGGCGCCGCGCTGGAGGGCCTGGGCCGGTCGTGCGGTCGCGGGTGAACGGCGATGGCGGGGCCGGCCACCTGCGTGGCGCGGTCGGGGTTTCACCACAGGTCTTCCAGGATGATCTCGGCCTCGAACAGCCGGCTCCGGTCGCGGCGGGACAGGTAGTCGCGCAGGAGGTAGGCGGGATCGGGATCGACCCGCCCGGCAAAGACGCCGCGGCCATCCGCGATCACCGTAATGGGACGGTCGGGGTCGACCAGGTCGGGGTGCAGGAAGATCCGGATTCGGCCGGCCCGCGAGGTTTCGAGATGGATCCGGTTGCCGACGGCGCGGGCCCGCACGGTGGCGGCGGGGCCGGCCCGGTCGAAGACGAAGGCGAGCGTGGGGTCGGGCAGGCGCCCGCGCAGGGGCAGATTCTTCCCCGCCCGCCGCACCGTCAATTCGAGGTCGGCGCCGGCCCGCAGGGTGGCCTTGGCGGCGGCCAGATCGTCGCGGGTACGGATCTCCCGGCCGGCCAGCTTGATCAGGACATCGCCCTTCTGCAGGCCGAGGTGGGCGCAGAGTGAGTCGGGGAAGACGCGCTGCGCGCGCACCCCCGGCCCCCGGAACCGCTCGTCGGCGATGAAATGGAAGTTGACCGCCTCCTGGCGGGTGACGGGGTTGAAGTCTTCGGCCCAGGGGGCGGCGGGGGCCGCGGTGATCTCGTCGATCGCCAGCCAGTGGCACCGCCCCCAGGTCGGGTGCTCGGCCTCGCAGACGAGACGCGGAGGGATGGGGTCGCGGGGGTGCCGCTCGAGGAACTCGACCAGCCGCCGCTGGTCGGCCGCCCCCTCCGGGAACCTGTGGCGGCCGGCGGTTTCGCGCCAGGTAAGGTCGCCCCCCGCTCGCGCGGCCATTTCCACCAGCGGTCGCATCTTCTCGACGGGGAAGAACTCGTCGTCGTCGGTGCTGACGAGCAGGCAGGGGGTGTTGGCGAGCATGGGCAGCCGCAACGGCAGGTGACCGTCGAGGTGGGCGAGGGCGGGGTGCCCGTTGCAGGCCACCACGGCGGCGAACTCCCCGGGGTGCAGCATGGCCAGGGCGAGAGCGCCGCCCGCCCCGTCGGAAAAGCCAGCCAGCCAGACCCGGTCGTCGTCGACGTTGGCCAGCCGTTTCACCTCATGGAGCTGGCGCAGGACGGCATCCTGGCCGATCTCGTCCCACCAGGCGGCACCGTCCTGTCCGAAGGGGTAGAGCAGGAGCCATCCGCGCTCGCGCCCCAGGCGGGCTAGGGGATCAGTCTCTACCCATGCCTGGAGCGTGGCGGTGGTCACGTCTTCCCACGACACCCCACCGTGCAGGACGACCAGCAACGGCGTGGGCCGGGACGGCCGGTAGCCGGGCGGGACGTGCAGGAGCCAGGGGCGATCCTTCCCATCACGCCCGCGCAGGGAAAAGGCATGATACCCCCGAGCCAGGGGTGGGAACACCATCCTGCGCAAGGCATCCCGCAGATCGGCGCAGGAGGGATGGGCAGCCAGCACGCGGGCCAGGGCCGCCTCCTGCGCCGCCGCCCCGTCGGCCCGCACCAGGTCCGTCAGGCTCCGGCGCCAGCCCGCGGGTTCGCTCCCCCGGACGTCTGGCCCCGCAATGGCCGTGACTGAGCGGCCCACCGTCATTCCCACCACCACCACCACGATGAACCAGATGAAGATACGCATACCGCATCTTACCAGCCCTGAGCGATGCCGTGAAAGGATGTTCGATGAAGATTGCCGGAAAATCGGTGAGATGAATCCATAGACCAGGGGAGAACGATGACACGGCCAATCGGGGTGGTGGAGATAACGGAGAGCATGAAGCGGGTCGTTGGTTTTCCCCGTGGGTTCGGGTAGAATGGGCCGACCGGGCTCGGCGGGTGGGGGCCCCAATCGGCGGTGCCGGAGCGGCACCTAGGAGGAAGCTGCATGGCAAACCGGATCAAGACTGCGGGACTGACCATCCTCGACACGCGGATCTCCTATTTCGAGGTCGGCGCGGGGCGGCCGGTGGTGCTGTTGCACGGCAATCCCGGCACCAAGAACGACTTTCAGGCGCTGGCCGAGACCTTCGGCAGCGATCAGGTGCGATTCCTGGCCATCGACCGGCCCGGGCACGGCAACAGCGACGAACTGCTTCCCGAAACCCCCGATCCCTGGTATGACGCGATCGCCTATGCCGATTTTCTCAAACGGGTCGCCGGCGGTAAAGCCTATGTGGTGGGATACTCCCTGGGCGCCTTCTGTGCCCTGAAACTGGCCCTGCAATCCCCCGACCTGGTGGCGGGGTTGGGCCTGGTCGCCCCGTTCGTTGCCCCTCGCGACCCGCATGAATCTCCATCTTCTCTTCCGGCCTACAGCCGAAACCCGCTTCTGGGAACCCTGATGGGGCTGCTGTTGCCGACGCTGGCCGGGGGCAAGATCCGGCAGCACCTCATCAATGTCTGGTCCCCGGCCACCATTCCCGAGGCGGTGCTCGCCGAAGAGCACAAGCGATATACGCATTTCGAGGCCCTGATCTCGACGATGCGCGACAAAAACGACATGCTCCACCTGCGGGGGGAGGTGTCGAAGCGCCTTGGCGAGATCCGCTGCCCGACCCTGGCGATCCTGGGCGGGAAGGATGCCGTTTGCGATCCCGCCGCTCAGGCCACCGTCCTGGCTGGCATTCCCGGGGTGCAAAAGGTCGACCTGCCTGAAGGCGGCCACGGGCTTCCCTTCACCCATACCCAGGAGGTCGGTGAGGCACTCCTGGCTCATTTGCAGGCCATTCCCACCTGAAGGGTTCCGTTCCCGGCGGGAAAAACAGCCCCACTCCCCTGTCTTGGGAATTGTTCCTAATTGGGGATATAATTGACTAGGGGAGCGATGGCGAATTCCTTGCATCGACCGAACGTGGCGTTTGCTCCGACCGGCAGACCGTGGCGGCCGGCGGGGGGCGGGGTCACGATGATCGAACTGATCATTGCCTTGATGATCCTGTCATTCGCGGTGGCGGGGGGGTTCCGTGCTTTCCAGGTCTTCGCCGGGAAGACCAGCCAGAACCTGTCCCAGCGTCTGATTTTGCAGATGGAGGCCCGTCGCGCCATCGTCGGTCTGTACAAGGTGATCCAGGACGGAATCGAAGTGGTGGTGCCATTCCCGGGTCAGACCTTGCCGTATCTGGTGTTCCGCGACTTTCTGAACAACGTCCAAATCGTCTACCTGGAAAAGGACCCCGACCTGTCACGCGAGGAAGGGGAGGACTTGTACAAAGTCATGATGGGGTTGCGCGATCCTTCGGGCCAGAAGGCGGTCAAACCCAAGGTGCTCATGCGGTATGTCGCGGGGCTCAACTTCACCACCCATCACGTCGGGGGGGTGTTCATCTCCTGTTCGATGCGGGGTGGAAAAGGCAAGTTCTCGATGGTCAACTACGTCCGGCTCAAGAACATGGCTGCGGAGTAGAACTATGCAAAACCGGCATCGATGGGCATGTGGTTCAGGGCGGACGCGCCAGGGGATGGCGCTGTTGATCGTCTTCGCCATCCTGGTGGTGCTGTTCCTGGGAGGCATGACCATCTCGCGATTGATGTCCGGTGTCCAGGACCAGTTGCGGTATGCCGATGCCGCCATTCGTGCCCAGTACATTGGCGAGGCCTGCTACAATCTGCTGATGGCGCGCCTGATGAGCGCTCCCTACGAGAAACGCTGGTTCGCCAAGGATGGATCGGATGCCCAGGCCGGCGTGTCCTATGAAGGCGGGAGCTACGACTATTTCATCAACGATACCCCCGCCCGGCCCTACCACGTCGACATCTGGATTCGCGGGGTCTACAAGCACGTCAAGCGGGTCTTTTTCTACCGCGTCCGGATCCAGCCCAGCCTGTTCCCAGGCCTGATGAAGGGAAGCCCCATCAGTGCGGTCGAGATGCAGGAGGCCGATTTCCCCACCACCTTGCCGGCCGCCGTCAGCGCGACCGCCAAACAGATCGACGCCATGGTCGCCGAACGCCAGTCCAAAGAGGATGCCACCGAGCGGGTCGTGGCCACCGTCAAAGCCAATCCGCAGGTGACCGCGGCGGTATCCCAGGTGACGGCGGCTCCCGCCCCCCCGACCGTGCGGGTCGAGCCTTTCACCAACGAAGGGGTATCCCCGCCTCCTCCGCCGACCCCGCCGTCCGAGCCTCTGAAAACCACCCCCCCGCCCAAGGCGGTCGTCCCGCCGGTCGATCCGGCCACGGCCAATGACCTGGCCCAGACCGCGGCGGTGTCGGGGGTGGTGAGCGGGTCCTCCTCCTCATCATCAGCCTCTTCTTCCTCGAGGTCTTCATCTTCTTCCTCGAGCAATTCCTCTTCCACCAGCAGCGGTGAAGGGAGCTCCGTTGAGCAGTTGGCGGCGGCCGCGGCCGCTGGAGAACTTACGAGCAGTGACGATCTTGAGGCTGCCGAAAAGAGCGTTGGCACCGAGGTGGCTGCCGCCGCCGCCCCCGCTCAGCAGACGACCCAGCAGGTGACCACCAACGATCCGCAGGGATACAACGTGGCGGCCAGCAACCCCGACGATCCCACCGATGATTACACGCCGCCGCCTTCGACGGTGGCCGCGGCGGCGGTCGGTGCCAGCACGGGTGGCGCCACTGGCTCTGGATCTTCAACCAACACCTCGAGTGCCGACCCCTATTCGTCCACTTCCACCGGGAGCGGCTCCGGCTCGGGAACCAGCACCGGTTCTTCCAAAAGCGGATCTGGCACGGGCACCGGTACCGGTACCGGGACTGGCACGAGCTCAGGGACCGACACCGGCACCGATACGGGAACGGGTAGCAGCTCTGGAACTGGGACTGGTGCTGGCACTGACTCTGGCACTGACTCTGGCACCGGTACCGGGACTGGCACGAGCTCAGGGACCGACACCGGCACCGA
>CALLCO010000250.1 GCA_937998695.1 Candidatus Ozemibacteraceae bacterium | reverse complement strand
GGGTCACCTCGACCAGCATCTTCCGCGCCAGCACGTGGGCGTCGCGCAGCACCTCGCTGATCGTATTAATGGGGCCGCAGGGGATGCCCTTCCCTTGCAGGAGTTCGAGCCAGGCGGCCGTGGGCCGGCCGGAGAGGATCTTGTTCATCTCGACCTCGAGATCGGCCCAATGCTGGACCCGCAGGGGATTGGTGGCAAACCGCGGGTCGTCGGCCAGGGCGGGAACTCCGGCCAGGGCGCAGAATTTCTTCCACAACTCGTCGTTGCCGAGGGCGATGTTGATCGCTCCATCGGCGGTGGTGAAGGTCGCGAAAGGCGCGATCGACGGGTGCCGGTTGCCGATGGGATGGGGGTCGGTGCCGGTGGCCACGTAGCGGGCCACGGCGTTCTCGAGGATGGCCACCAGGCAATCGAGCATGCCGACATCGACGAGCTGCCCCCGCCCCGACTTCTCGCGCGAATAGAGGGCGGCCAGGATGCCGATTGCGGTGAAGATGCCGGCGAAGATGTCGGCGATCGAGCTGCCCACCTTGGTGGGGTGCTTCTCGTCAGGGCCGGTGATGCTCATCAGCCCACCCATGCCCTGGATGATCAGGTCGTAGGCCGGCCGGTCGCTGTAGGGACCGGTCTGGCCGAAGCCCGACGAGGCGGCGTAGATGAGCCGCGGGTTGCGGGCGGACAGGGCGGTGTAGCCCAGGCCCAGGCGGTCCATGACGCCGGGTGTGAAATTCTCGACCAAGATGTCGGCCTTGGCCACCAGCGCCTGCAGCAGCTCCTTCCCTTGCGGGTGCTTGAGGTTGAGGGTGGCGCTCTTCTTGCCGCGGTTGATGCTCATGAAATACGCGCTTTCGCCGTGCAGGAAGGGACCGAAGGCGCGGGAGTCATCGCCGCCTTCGGGGCGCTCGATTTTGATCACCTCGGCGCCGAGGTCGGCCAGGAGCATGGTGCAGAAAGGTCCGGCCAGGACCCGGGTCAAATCGACGACGACGATCCCGTGCAGGGAGCCGGGCATGGGGTCACCGCCACCGCTGATAGGGGATGCGCCGAGCCGGTTCGAAGGCCGACCGCCCCTGACGCAGGATGCCGGCGTACGAACTGACGTTGCGGTCCTCCAGGTGGTCAAAATGCTGGGGGGCGGAGGTGTTGGGCACGACGGTGCGGATTGGGTCAGGATCGAGCTCGGCCCAAATGAACTCGTCGCAGGCGCGGGCCTGGGCCATCTTGACCCCGGTGGGATGCACGATCATCGACGACCCGAAGAACCACGAGCCGCCGGCATCAGGGCCGACACTGTTGGCCGCCACCCAGTAGACATGATTGTCGTAGGCCCGGGCCCGGTTGGTGAGCTCCCAGTGGTCGAAGGTGCGCATGAAGGCCGACGGGCGGCAGATGATCTCGGCCCCCTGCAGCGTGGTGACCCGCGCCAGTTCAGGGAAGTCACCGTCGTAGCAGATGACGATGCCGATGTTGCCGATCGGGGTCTCGACGCAGAAAGGCTTGTGCCCGGGGGTCGTCCAGCCGCCGCCTTCCTTGCGTTCGGTGGGGAAGGGGTGGGTCTTGCGGTAGACGCCTAGCACGCCCTGTGGGCCCACGAGCGCCGCGCTGTTGTAGACCACGTCTTCCCGCTTGCCGCGCTCGTAGGTGGGGAAAACGATGTAGGTGTTCAGTTCCTTGGCCCAGGCCACGGCCCGGTCGGTCAGCCGCCCCGGAATGGTGTCGACCGCATGCCACAGGGCCCGGACATCGCCGACGGGGGTGAAACCGGTGGTGAACGATTCGGGCAGGACGACCAGTTCGGCCTTGCTCGTTTCGCGGCATTGGCAGAGCAATTCATACGCCCGCTGCAGGTTGCGTTCGACGGCCATCGGCTCGACGGAGAACTGCAGGGCGGCGGTGACGATGCGTTTCATCTCGTCCCTCCGTTTCGGAATCAGGACCAGGACAGGAGATTGGATTGGGATATTCTACCACACCGCAGCCCCAGGGGAAAGGTGAGATCTCCGGCACTCTCGGCTGCGGGTTTAAGGAGGCTTGGCGGGCAGTCAGCGGGTGGCAGGGGCCAGAAATGCCGTCTCTTTTCCTGGGTCGGGAAGTCTGGTATAGTGACAGCATGGTGCCCTTGCGCGAACTGAATCGCACGTGCGCTGTCCGGCCAGCGGCGCGGCGGTTTCCCGCCCAGATTCTCTGCCGGTTGCTGGGGAACCGGGTCGAACCCTGCCCGCTCGATCCGGCCTGCCGCCCCTGCGAGAAACATGGCCTGTGGGTGTTGTACGCCAGCCTGGGCGCCGGCAGTGCGGCCGCCTTCTGTCTGTTGTTCTGGGTTCTGCGCCTCACCCGGCTGTCCCGCCTCCTCGGCCTCCTGGGCGCCATCCTCCTGCCACCTCTCCGGTGGGGTGTGGAGTCGGCCGTGACCACCAAGCGTTGGTACGACTCGCTCTTCTTCTGACGCCGAGCCGGCCATGGGCACCCGCCTGTTCCACCATTGTTCGGGGCGCGATCTGCCCGACCCCGCTCGACCGGCGTTCAACTCCTTCGTCGTGTCGGGCAACCTGGTCACCCAGGTCGGGTTCGGTCTCGAAGGGCACACCGCCTGGAAGGATCTGCCCCGCATCGACCTGGGGGGCGCCGTCGTCCTGCCCGCCTTCGCCGATTCGCACGTCCATTTCCTGCAGACCGGCCTGACGTTTCTCGGGTGCCGTCTCGAGGCCGCCACCTCGCTCGACGAGGTGCTCGACCGCTTGCGCGCCCATGCCGTTCGCAGCCCTGACGAATGGCTTCTGGCCTGGAACCTCGACGAGACCATGTTGCGGGAAAAGCGCCTGCCCACCGTCGCCGAGATCGACCGGGCGGTGGCCGACCGCCCCGTCTGGATCTCCCGCGTCGACCTGCATTCGGCCATCCCCAATTCGAGGGCGGTAGCCTGGGCCCGCCGGGTCCATCCCCCCGCCGCCCTGCACCACGACTACTACTACCGCGATGACTACGTCGTGTTGTTCAGCCGCCTGATGCGCGACCTGCCCCGCCCCATGAAGGAACGGGCCCTCGAACTGGCCCGCCGGCGATGCCTGGCCCGCGGCATCACCACGGTGCACGCGCTCGAAGGCGGGTGGGCGGCCACCAACGACGATGTCGAGCTGGTCGCCGACTTCCTGGCCCGCCCCGGATTCCATGGGGTGGTCTACCACCAGTCGGACGACCCCGGCCTGGCCAGACGCCGCGGCTGGCCCCGCCTGGGCGGCTGTCTGATGGTCGACGGCTCGTTCGGGTCGCGCACCGCCGCCCTGGCGGCCCCCTACGCCGATGATCCCGCCACGGCCGGGGTCGTCTACCGCGACGACGCCAATCTCGAACGGCTCGTCTCCCTCTGCGCCGACCAGGGTTTGCAGCTGGCCATGCACGCCATCGGCGACGTGGCCATCGACCGGCTGGTCGCGGCCTACCGGGCCGGCCGCCGTCGGCACGGCCCCCGCCCCCTCGGCAATCGCATCGAGCATTGCGAACTGCCGACCTCCGCCGCCATCGCTGGCGCGGCCGAGGCCGGAGCCCTGCTGGCCGTCCAACCCGCGTTCGAGGTGCTATGGGGGGGGCCCACGGCCATGTATGCCCGCCGACTCGGTCCCGACCGGGCCCGTCGCACCAACCCCTTCCGCACTCTGCGGGCTCACGGCCTGCCGCTCGCCGGCGGGTCCGACAGCCCGGTCACCCCGCTCGATCCGTTCCTCGGCATTCATGGGTTCGTCAACCACCCCACCCCCGAAGAACGGCTCGACCTGTCCGAAGCACTGGCCGCCTTCATCGTCGCCCCCCACGCCTTCGCCGGCGAGGACCGCCTGCGCGGTCATCTGCGGCCGGGCTACATCGCCGATTTCGTCTGTCTGTCCCGCGACCCCTGCCAGGTCCCCGCCAGCCGCCTGCGCGATCTTCGCGTCGACCGGGTTTTCGTCGGCGGGCAGGAGGTCTCCACAGACCATTCCCAGGAGGAACCCGCATGACCCGCCCTGCCTTTCGCTCCACCCGCCCGGCCTTCGTTGGACCCTTGGCCTTGCTCGCCTTGAGTTTTCTGCTCATGCCCCTCCCCCGACCCGCCGTGGCTGAGGTCACCGGGTGTCCCCTCGAAACCGGAGCCTTCGCCCCCGTCGACCAGGTCAAGCCCATCCTCGAAACCTTCTTCGCCAACCTGGCCACGCAGGACGTCGTATCGGCCGCCCGCGACCTGTTCGCCATCTTCCCCATCAGCCAGGAAGCGAAAGACAGTTTCGCCAACAAGATCACCGCCATGAAAGGCAAGCTAGGCAACCTGTCCGGGAGCGAATTCGTCGGTTTTCGCCGGTTCGGAGCCAGCCAGCGCTACGTCATCGTCTACTGGTTCAGCTTCCACGACCTGATGCCGGTCCTGTGGGAGTTCTCGTTCTACCGGCCGAAACCCGACAGCCCCTGGCAACTGAACTTCATCCGGTTCGAATCGGACGACCTGCTCGAGTTCATGGCCTTCCCCAAGCTGCAGTACGACACGCTCCGTCAGCAGCTCGAAGGCCCCCTGAAGCCTGGCAACTGACCAGGGCGGCCGGGGTCAACCCCGGCCAGCGTGACCGCCGGCCAAGGGTGGTGCGGACGGCGGCCAAGTTCTCTGGGGAGGATCAGTCGGCGAGATCCTTCCAGGTCTCGACGTTCTGCACGGTTTCGCGCAACAACGTGTCGAGACGCTTTTCCGAGCCGGCCTCGACCGTGACGTTGACGAACGGCTGGTCGGGATCGGGCAGAATCAGCACCCACTCCTCCTCGGAGAGGAGGACCTTCACCCCGTCGACCAGGATGGTCTTCTTGTCGCGGGCGAATTCCATGGCGTGCCGCATGACCTTGCCTTTTTTCTCCCACGGGCAGGGAATGCGCTTGGAGGCACAGTAGAAGGGCGGTAGTTCCCCGGCCAGCTTCGACAAGGGTTTGGAGCAGCGGGCCAGATACTCGAGCAGTTTGACGGCGCCCATGATGCCGTCGAACGTCGGCTGGAACTCGGGGAAGATCAGGCCGCCGCACTCATCGGCGGCGAAGATGACCTTGTCGTTGACCGCGGCGTTCATCAGGGCCCGGTGGCCGGTCTTGGTGCGCACCACCGTGGCGCCAGCCTTCTCGGCCAGCCGATCGACCAGGTGGGTGGTGGAGATGGGCACCGCCACCCGGCAGTTCTGGTGCAGGGTCAGGACCAGCTTGATCCAGGTGACGAGCGCTTCCTCACCCAGGATCACCCGCCCGTGGTCGTCGACCACGTAGAGCCGTTCGGCGCCGTCGTCGAACATCAGGCCGACATCGGCCTTCAACGACCGCACGGTGGCGGCCAGTTTGTCGAGTGAACTCTTCAGGTTGGCGTGGACCCGATGCAGCCTGACCTCGTCCTGGTAGGCGTTGAGCGAGATGACCTCGCAGTTCAGCTTGCCCAGGAACGAGAAGAAGATGCTGCTGGCGCCGGTGAAGGCGAAATCGACGACGACCTTCAACCCGCGGGCCTTGATCACCTCGACATCGACGTGCCGCAGCAGTTCCTCGCTATAGTATTCGGGGACGCGGGGCGGGAAGGTGATCTCCCCGATCTCCTGCATCGAGGCCCGGCGGAAGTCCTCCCGGTTGAACGTGCGCTCGATCGATTTCTTTTGCGAGGGGGCCAGGTCACGGCCTTCGGCGTCGAAGATCTTGATCTCGACCTGGTTGGGATCGGTGGCACTCAACTTGACATGCACTCCGCCCGCCCGGTGGAAGGCGTTGGGCTTGAATCGGGCCAGGGGCCCCGGCGTCACCCGCAAGTCGGCCACGTTGACCCCGGCCGAGGTCAGGCCGCAGATCAGCGCCCGGTTGATGACCCGCGAGAACTTGTTGCCGTCGCGCGATGTGTTGATGCTGCTGCCCTTGGGCATGATCGAGCCGAAGGCCGCGCCCAGTTTCGAGGCGAACTCCGGCGTGATCTCGAGATTGCCGAGGCCCGAAATGCCGAGGTCGGTAAACAGGTTCTTCGTCCACTTTTCGCTCCAGACCATGCTGGTGAAGACGGTCGAGCCGTCCTCGACCACCTTGCGGGGCCAGATCATGACGTTGCTGCGCACCGTGGCGCGCTCGCCGATCCGGCATTCCTCGCTGATCACGGTGCCCTTCTCGAGCACCGCGCCGTCCTTGATCTGGGTGTCCCAACTGATGATGGTACCTTCGAGCTGGGCCTTGGCCCCGACATGGACACGTTCCCACAGGATCGAATCGGTGATCTGGGCTCCGGCGCGGACCACGCACCCGTCGCCCAGCACGCAATTCTCGAGCTCGACGCCGTTTTCGATCTCGCAGTTGGCGCCGATGATGACCCCTCCCTTGAACTTGACCTTGGGCCCGACCTTGGAGTCGTTCCCCACCCAGACGTCGCGCCCGATGACGTTCAGGCGGTTCCCTGGGATCTGGATCTGCACCGTGCCGTCGAGCAGGTTGCGGTGAGCCAGGCGGTATTCGTTGATATCGCCGATGTCCTTCCAGTAGCCCTCAGCGATGTAGCCGAAGAGCGGCATCTTCTCCTTCAGCATGTGCGGGAACAGGTTCTTGCTGAAGTCGAACTCGGTCTGCGGCGGAATCTGGGCCAGCACCTCGGGCTGGAGGATGTAGATGCCCGTGTTGATCGTGTCGGAAAACACTTCTCCCCAGCTGGGCTTCTCGAGGAAGCGGATGATCCGGCCGTCCTCGGCGGTGATGACGACCCCGTATTCGAGCGGGTTGGCCACCCGGGTCAGCACCATGGTGGCCATCGCCTTCCGTTCCTGATGGAAGCGAATCGCCGCTTCGAGATCGAAATCGGTAAGCACATCGCCCGAGATGATGATGAAGGGGCTATCCTTCAGCTTGGCTTCCGAGTTTTTCACGCTGCCCGCCGTGCCGAAATCGGCGGTTGCCATGACGTAATCCATCTCGACGCCGAAATCGGAACCGTTCCCAAAATACTTGGTGATGGCCTCAGGTTGGAAATAGAGGATAGACAGGATCTCCGTCATGCCGAACTTCTTCAGCAGGTTGACGATGTGCTCCATCATCGGAATGTTCGCGACGGGAACCATCGGTTTGGGAATGTTGCAGGTGATCGGTCGGAGGCGGGTGCCAAACCCGCCGGCCATGATGACAGCCTTCATGCCATGTCCATCCTTTCCGTGCCCGGGTGGGATCTTCTCCCGGCCATTCTAGGACCCGCGGGGGGGGGAAGTCAATCGGCCCGGGATCCGGGACAAATACCCCCATTTTGAGAAATGCCCCGGAAGACTTCGCCCACAGTGACCGCCTTCGACCAATGCCCCGGTCACTTTCCGTCCACGGCGGCGGACATCCTCCCGCCGCCGGGCGGGGACTCCGTCCGATCGGGTCTTGATCTACCTTCGGAATGGGCACCGCCCCAGGATCTGGTAGGTCACCAGCCCCACTTTCTGGGCCACCCGGCGCGAGGCCAGATTGCCGGCGCTGGTGACATAGACCAGACGCCGCCCCGACAGGCGGAATCCCTGCATCGTCCGCCCCAACAGCACGGTGGCCAGTCCACGGTCACGTTGCCCCGCCACCGTCTCGATGTAAATCTCGACCGTGCCCCGGGTGACATGAGTCACGCGGATCAGGGCCACGATCGTCTCGTCCTTCATCAGGTATGATCGTGGTACGATTCCCGGTTCTCCCGAAAGAACGGACAGGGTAGGGTCCTCGGTGACCGACCGGAACTCGTACCCCTCAGGAATGGGCGGCAACCCCGGAGGATCGGGCAGGTCGTCTGGAGCGACGGGGTCGACGTGCCAGATCAGTTCTTCGGCCGTCTGGACGGGATGCAGCTCTCTGAAGGTCGCCAGGTCGGCCCGCGGAATCAACAGGTGGAACTCGGAGTTCGCGGGGAAGAGCGGCAGGAAGGCATGGTAGGCCTCGGGCGGCCCGAACGGGTGGGCGAGGTTCCACTCCCCCGCCTCGGCGTCGGCCCAGGTCAGGAACCACCCCGCCCCGTGCGCAGGGCCATCTGGGGGCAGGCACTCCACTCGGCGTTGTCCGGTCGCATGCAGATGCAATTCGGCATTGAAGGCCAGCTCGTGGGCCCGCAGGAAAGGCATCCAGCGGGGGTCGCCCGCCTCTCGCACCACCTTCACCGCCGCCCACCTCTTCCCGCTGGCTGGATGCGACGCCGCCCCGCCCGACGGTCGGAGCCGGTGCGGGCCACGTCGATGGGCCGGCCGCGCAGGTCCAGGCCGGTCCAGTACATGGCGCTGGCGATCGTGCCCGGGGTCGGGGTGAACTCCTGGATCTGTTCGTGGGCGACCCGGAAGCGCCGGACGAACGCGGCGATCACCCGGTCGCGATCCCCCGAGCCGGGGAAGGCGGTCATGAAATACGGCACCAGGTAGAGGTCCCGTCCCACTTCGCGGCAAGCCTGCCGGAACCATTCGACAAACGCGCCGAAATCCGCGTCCGGCCCCTTTCGCATCAACTGCAACACCGTGGGGTCGAGGTGCTCCGGGGCCACTTTCAACTGCCCCGACACATGGTACCGCAGGAGGTCGAGCAGGGCGGGCCGATCCGCGGGCCGGATCAGATCGTAGCGCAGGCCCGATCCCAGGAAGACATGCCGGATGCCCGGCAGCGCCCGGGCCTGGGCCAACACCGCCGCCAGCGGGCGCAATCCCGCCGCGGGGCCGAAGGGCGGGCCGGGGGCGGGGGCACCCGATCCAGGCCCGGAACCTGGGCATCCTTGGTCCGCCGGCGTCGGCCACCCCACGGTTCCCTCCTGGCCGCGCTGCTTGTCCCAAACCGCCTCGGCGGTCCAAGCGCTGTTCGGCAGCGATTCGAGCGGGCAGCCATCCCCGGGGCTTGCCGCGGTAGGCGCTCCGATGTGGATGGAGCCTTCCCCCTCGCCCGGTGGATCCCAGCCGTACATGTTGACGGACGGGCCGCCCAGGTCGGGCACGGTTCCCCGAAAATCGGGATGCTCGGGAAAGCGCGCGATCTCGGCCAGGATGGCCGCGGCGGAGCGCGAGCGAATCCGGCGCCCCTGGTGCAGGGCCAGGGCGCAGAAGGTGCAGCCGCCCAGGCACCCCCGGTGCGAGACGACCGAAAACTGCACCGGTTCGAGCCCTGGGATGGGCTCGTCATACAAGGGGTGAGCCCGACGGGTGAATTCCAGCCGGTCGAAGGCGGTGATCT
Source organism: Candidatus Ozemibacteraceae bacterium (assembly GCA_937998695.1). Classification (GTDB taxonomy): domain Bacteria; phylum Muiribacteriota; class Ozemobacteria; order Ozemobacterales; family Ozemobacteraceae; genus Ozemobacter. The sequence continues at coordinate 24,917 of CALLCO010000250.1, read as the reverse complement.
CGGCCACCGCCGTTTCGGCGGCGGGTGGGAAGCACACGATGTCACCCTTGGGATGCGGCTGCACCAGGACCGGGGCGCCGGGCCGCACCGCCGTATCGAGGAGCACCGCCAGGTCGAGCAGCCGGCGCGGTTCGCGCCGGATCTCCTCGGCGGTCGGCAGGACGCGGACCCCCTCCCCCACGAGATCGCGCCAGGTTCCTGGCTTGACCCTCAGACAGCATTGCGGCAGCGCGGCGGGCCGCAAGGCCCGGCGGGAGCCGGCGGCGGCCTTCAGCCACTCGACCACGCGGGGCAGCACGCCTTCCGCCATGCCGTAGACCAGCAGGTCGGCGGGGGCATCGATCAAGAGCGCATCCCGGATCCGGTCTTCCCAGAAATCGTAGTGGGCGAACCGGCGCAAGGACGCCTCGATGCCCCCCACCACGATGGGCGAGTCGGGGAAGGCCTCGCGCAGGCGTTGCACGTAGACCTGCACCGCCCGCTTGGGCCGCCACCCCGCCCGCCCACCCGGCGACAACCGGTCGGTCCGGCGCGGCAGCTTGAGCGAGGTGAAGTTGGCCACCATGCTGTCCATGGCCCCCGCCGACACCCCGAAGAACAGACGCGGGGCCCCGAACACCGCGACATCGGCCGGACTGTCCCAGCGCGGCTGGGCGATGACCGCCACCCGCAGGCCGAGATTTTCCAGGCATCGCCCCACCACCGCCGCCGGAAAGGCGTGATGATCGACATACGCATCACCGGTGACGATGATGGCGTCGAATTCCCCGGGCGCCCCCTGCTGCCAGTCGATCCGGCCCGCTGCGGCCAGGGCGGGAAAGCGTCCGGACATCATGTCGGAGCGGGTCCCCCGCCCGTCCGCCCCGCGTTCGCCCCCCTGGCCGGCAGGAAAACCGCATCGGCGTTCGCCCCCGCATCGACCGGGCCCGGCAGCTTGCACCTCTGGATCGGCCGGAGCTCGGAGGGGAGGCGGCTCCGCACCCGGGGCCGTGGCCACGGAAGAAATCCGAGCCGTGGGACCTCGATCAGATGCTCTCTGGCAGCGTACGCGGGAACAACGAGGACAGCCGTCACGGGGTCCAGACCCCCAGGGCAGAGAAGCGGGCCTTGTCGATCAGGTACAGCGGTGCCACCAGGTATTCGCCCCGCCAGACCAGGGTGGATGAGGACCCGCCATCGAGGAAGATGGCATCGGTGATGCCAGGGAAGTGCTCCGGATCGCGCAACACCGCCGACACCCGACTCAGGTTGGCCCCGGTTTCGAACACCAGCAGATACAGGCGATCCTGGCCGTCCATGGCCAGCACCGTATGGCGACTGTCCTGATCGACGCGCCGGAACCGGAACCGCTGCCGCTGGTAGGCCTCCATGTGGACATCGCGCCCCTCGCGCACGATCCAGCCCCCTCCCCCCAGGAGATGGACCAGACGTGACCCGGGGGCCACCTGGCGATTCACCCGCCAGCCGGCCAGGCCGGCTTCCCCGGTCAGGGCCGAGCCACGGGCAGCCGTCTCGCCCAGCACCCACCGCAACCGGCCAGCCTCCTCAACCACCGCCAGGCAGCAGCGCGACAGGGAAGCCGGCAGTTGGCGGGGCCGGTCGGGTATCCGGCCGTCGAGCACCACCTGCCCCAGGATGCCCTGGGTCGAATAGAACGTCCCGTTGATGGCCGCCAGCAGGGAAGCATCGGAGGCGGTCCGCCGGCTCACTTCCTCGCGCAACCCGTGCGGCTCCGACCACACCAAGGGAGCCACCCGGAACCGGCCCGCCTCGAGCCGCAGGCCCTGACACCCCGGAGCCCGCATGAGGGCCAGACCCTCCGGCAGCGGGCCCGGGTCGACCGCGGGCGCGGCGGCCGCCAGGGCGCCAAACCACGACCGGACCGTCCCCTTCAGGGAATCCTGGCCCCACCCGCACCGCGCCATGGTCAGCACCAGCAGCAGGGTCAACCCGACCCACCCCCGGCCTGCCCCCGCAACCCCCGCGAGGTGACCCCGCCCAGCCTGGTTCATGGCATGATTCCCGTCACCGAGCTGAAATCGACCATCCAGTAGTCGTGCCGCGGGCCACCCCCAGTGGGCCAGGCCACTCCGACCCGGATGGCGGCGGGAATACGCCGCAACAGCAGACCGCGGGCCCGCACCTCGAGGCCGCGATCTTCGAGAAAATCGAACCGTCGCCCGGTGGCTCGCACGTCTCCCCGTTCCCAGAACGCCTCGGCGACGATGATTTCCTCCTGCACCCACGGGCGGAGCACGGGGATCTCGATATGGAAGGGGCGCGCCAGATGGAGCGAAAACGCCCGCAGCGAGTCCCCGAACCGCACGGCTCCGGGATATCCCCGCAAAAAATCGGTGCCGCCCAGGCTCAGATCCTCCGGGCGCCGGATGTCCCCTTCCTTGTCGTCCTCGGCGAACCAGCCCCGCGCCATCAATACCCAGGGGCCGCCCAGCGGCAGGTATTCCTCGTAGCGCAACGCCATCGAGTCGTATTTCAGTTCGCCGTCGAACAGGTCGAGACCTTTCCGCCAGGAGGCAGTGGCGCGGCGTCCCTGCCGGGGGAACAGCTCCCAGAAGGGCTCGGTTCGGATGGCCCGGTAGTCGACCTTGCCATAGACCGAATGGTCGAGCCCCACGGTGGGGGCGGGCGCCCCGTTGTCGGGGAATTTTGCGATGCGGCGGTGGGAGAGGTTCCCCCCGATGGTCAGCGTGGTCGCCAGGTCGAAGGGATAGGTCAGGCTCAGGTCGAACGACCGGATCCGTTCGTAGTAAGCGTTGCTCAGGTAGCTCTTCCGCACGACCCGGTCCTCGGCCCCCACCACGAACCGCCACAGGTCGAACCGCCGCATGAATTCGGCCAGGTACCCCCAGTTGCGGCTCTTGAACCCGTAGGTCGGCGAGACGACCAGCCGGCTGCGGTCGAGCCGGTCGGCTCGAAAACTGTAGACGCCGAACACCCCGCCCTGGTCGTCCCGCGACACCTTGGGCAACCAGTACGAACTGCGGAACTCCGGCTGGTAGCGCCGGCTGGCCAGGCCCGCGCCCTTTTCCTGATCGCAGGGGAAGGGAACCGCCCGGGCGTCTTCTTCTGCCAGCACCGGCGAGGGCAACCGCAGCGTGCGGAACCGCCCATCCTGCAGGGTGCTGCCCAGAATCCACCCGTCCGCGTCGACGGCGAAATCCCAGACCCCGCCCGGCACCGAGGTCAGACGGGCGACACGCCCCCCTTCCATCCGCTCTCCGGCGGCCTCCCGGGATTCTTGGCCCGGGGTGCCAGCCGCATCGCCCAGGTTGGGCCTCGGGAGGGAGGAAGGGGGTGGCGAACGCCGCGGAGGGCGCTCCTTCACGGCCCCCTCCTCGCCCGGTTCCTGGGGCTGGCCGGGCGACCAGCGGTACACCTGAACGGTCTGGAAGGGGCCTTCCGCTGCAAACAAGACGCCTTCACCCACGACCACAGGGGCCCGGATGGTGCCACTCGCCACGTGCAACACATCCGGACAGGCCGTGGGAGACCTCTGCAGGCGATCGCGGCACAGGTAGCTCGACCCGCCGTCCCGCAGGACGAAGACCAGACGTCGACCGACCGTGTCGAGAGCCACTTCGAGAGGTTGCAAATGGGCGGGGAAGCGGTATTCCTCGCGCGCTCCGCCCGTCTCCGCCCTGTCGGAAACCCCTGGGGTGGGGCCGGCACCCGCGCCAGACGCCGGAACCACACCCGGACTCCCCTCACCCGCGGGGTCGGAGGTTCCCGATCTTACGGTGTCCAGCACAACGGTCGCGGTGGCCAGGGCCGGGGTCCCCACGTCTGCCCGCCGCTGGGCCAAGGGCTGCCAGGGTACCGACATCACCCGCAACGTCCCCGCCGTCCAGTTCAGGAAATACAAGCGACCGTCCAACTGGCCCAGGGGGGTGAAGCTCCCTGCCAGGTCGAGAATCCGCCGGGCCCGGCCGGCCCGGGGTACTTCCCAGAGGAACAGCCGGCGCTGCTTGCGCGCGGTCAGCTCGAACCGCCCGACCAGCACGCTCCCCGACTCCGGATCGACCCACAACCGGGGATGGACATTGCGCACGGCCAGCCGCCGCCGGGCCCCCGGGGCTTCGATGAACAGGTCGTAGACCTCTTGGGTATAGCGGCGGCTCGACACCCAGACCCGGGCCCCATCCGGGCGAAGCCGGGCCCCCTGGGCGAACTCCCCCTCGGCCCATCCGGGGAGAACCTCCGGGTCGGACGTGCCAGCACAATCCGGCCGCCGGTGACATTCCGCCTGGATATACTCATGGTAGCGCCGGACGCCTTCTTTGAGCGAGACCCCGAACGCGCGCCGGAACAGTTCGGCGAACTGCCCCGGCCGGCCCCGGATCTGCTGCAACACCTGCAACCCGGCGTCGGCGGAAGCCCCGCGATGCCAGAACTCGAGCATGCCATGCACCTGGAAGCTCATCTCTTCCCGCACCCGGGCCCGCCGGCTCTGAATGGTATCGAGTTCGTCGAGCGTGAACAGGTGCCGGTGCCGGGCGAGGTCGAGCAGGCGGGTGGTATGCCACACATCCAGCGGGAAGGCGTAGTACAGGGCCAACCCTTCCACATACCACGGGGGAATCGACAGCAGGCCGATCCGCCGGCGCAGGGCCGAATGGGCCGCCCCCAGGGTCCGCATGATCAGAGTGTAGGCGAGACGCACCGCGAACCGGTCGGCCAGCGAATAGCCCCGGGTCGACAGGGAGCCCATCTCCTCGTACAGCCCCAGGGTGACCAGATCGAAGGTCGCATCGATGCCGCCGCTCTCGCGGTCGTCGTGATCGGTCAGCAGGACGGTGACCTCGAAATCCCGCTGGTCGGGGAAATGCCCGAGCAGACGCTCCCGCACCGCCACGAACGAGGACAACACCCGCGGGATGACGCCCCGACACCCGGCCGGGTAATACAGCCGGATGCCGGCCGAGGCGGTGACCTCGTAGGGCCCCAGGAACCGGTAGGCTTCATCCAGTTCGATGGCCCGGACGCAGGTGGGCCCGGCCAGGCACCCGAGCAGGCACCCGAGCAACAACCGGGCGGCCAGCACCACGACGGCCGGAGGGCCGTGGGTCGATCGTCGGGACATGGGGGCGGGGGCGTCACCGCTGGCGACAGCCTCCCCTCCAGGCCCACTCTTCATCAGGGTTTCCCCGGCACGGCCCGGGGGGGGCCTCCAGCGGGTCTCAGTGGGTGTTCTTGCGGCCATTCCCATACCCGTTCCCGTATCCGCCGCCGCCAAACCCGTTGCCGTTGCGCGGTCCCCGGGAAGGTCGGTCGCGAATGGCATCGAGCTGCGGGAACTGGGCCTTGACAGTGCTCCGGCCGCAGATCTTCTCCCATTCCTTGATGAGGCCGGGGGCCAGCGAGACCTTCAACAGCGGCGGCGGCTTCAACACCGCCCGCTCCCCGCTGGGCAGCAGAATCTGAATGGTAAAGGGAAGCGGCCCCGGGAAGCGCCGCACCACATGCAACAGTTCCTGGTAGGTCTCTTTGACGGCGTGCTCCGGCGGCACCACGAACCGCACCTGCACCGTTTCGTCGCCCTGCACATCTGTCAACGCCAGGATCTTCTCGGCCACCACCTTCAGTTCGTCCCCCTGCATCTCGGGGCGTACAACCAGGAACAGAGGCTCATCGACCACCAGCTTCGGGGCGGCCTCCTGGTACAAACTGGGAAAAACCGTCACATCGAGGCTGAGGTTGTCGGCCTCGATGGTGAGAAAGGCCATCACGTCGCCTTTCTTGGTTGGATGTTTCTTGAACGAGGTCAGCAGGCCGGCAATCCGGCAGATCGTGCCTTCCCCGCTCGCCAGGTCGGCTAGGGTATGAGTGGAAAACAGCCGGCCGAGGGGAGCCACTTCGCCGAAGGGGTCCCCGGTCAGGTAAAACCCAAACGCCTTCTTCTCGGCATTCAACAATTCTCGCTCAGAGAACTCGGGGATGTCGGGCGGGTCGACGTCGGCCTCGAGGGTTTCAGGCGCGTCGCTCCCCAGCAAGTCGAAGAAGGTGGCCTGACCGGCTTGCCGTTCCTTGGCGAGGGCCTGCCCGGAGCGCAGGGCGTCGTTCGCCATCGCTACCAGCTGGCTGCGGCGCAGGCCGAAGCAGTCCATCGCCCCGGAGTTGATCAAGGCTTCCAGCACCTGGTTATTGACCACCCGGGTATCGACCCGGCGAGTGAAGTCCGTCAGGCTCTTGAACGGGCCACCTTCGTGGCGGGCCTTCAGAATCGACTCGATCGCTTTTTCCCCTACGCCTTTGATCCCCGCTAAGCCATAGCGGATGGCTCCTTCCTCGACCGTGAACCACTGGCGGCTGCGGTTGAGGTCGGGCGGTCGCACCGCGATATTGAGGGAGCGGCAATCGTCGATGAAGACCGCGATCTTGTCGGTGTCGTTGATTTCGGAACTGAGCACCGCCGCCATGAACTCGGTCGGAAAATGCGCCTTCAGGTAGGCGGTGCGGTAGGTCAGCACGGCGTAGGCGGCGGAATGCGACTTGTTGAAGCCGTACTCGCCGAACTTGGCCATCATGGCGAAGATCGATTCGGCCAGTTCCTGGCTGACGCCCCGCTTGACCGCGCCCTCCACGAACATCTTGCCGTTCTTTTCCATGTCCTCGGCGATCTTCTTCGCCATGGCCTTGCGCAGACCGTCGGCCTGGGCCATGGTGAACCCGGCCAGCACGTTCGCGGTCTGCATGCACTGCTCCTGGTAGAGGAAGACGCCGTAAGTATCCTTGAGGATCGGCTCCAGGTCAGGATGCGGGTAGGCCAGCGCCTGCCGGCCGTGCTTGCGCTCGACGAAGTCGTCGACCATGCCCGACCCCAGCGGCCCCGGCCGGTACATGGCCAACAGGGCGATGAGGTCCTCGAAGACCGACGGTTTGAGACGCATGATGAGCGAGCGCATCCCCGACGATTCGAGTTGAAACACTCCCTGCGTCAAGCCCCTGCACAGCAGGTCGTAGGTCGCCTGGTCATCGAAGCCCAAATGATCGAAGTCGATCTCCTGGTGGTGAACCTCCTTGATGTACTCGAGAGCCCGCTGGATGACGGTCAGTGTTTTCAAACCCAGAAAGTCCATCTTCAGCAGGCCGATCTTCTCGATGGCGTTCTTCTCGAACTGGGTGATGATTTCGCCCGATTTGTCCTTGAACATCGGAACGATGTCCATCAGCGGATCGCGCGAAATGACAACCCCGGCGGCATGGATGCCGCTATGCCGGTACAGCCCGTCGACCGTCTGGGCGTTCTTCAGCAAGCGTTTCTGCTCGGGCGTGCCCTTTTCCCAGATCTCCTTGAGCTCGGGCACCACCTCGCCGTCCTTGCCGCTCAGGCACTGTTTGAGATGGATGCCCGGCTTCTCGGGGACCAGCTTGGCGATGCGGTCGACGTCGGGCAGCGGCATCCCCATCACCCGGCCGATGTCGCGGATGGCCGTCTTGGCCAGGATGGCCGAGAAGGTGGCGATCTGCGACACCCGCTCCCGACCGTATTTGTTGACCACGTAGTCGATGACCCGGCCCCGCCCGTCGTCGGAAAAATCGATGTCGATGTCGGGCATGCTGATGCGGTCGGGATTCAGGAACCGCTCGAACAGCAGACCGTACCGCAATGGCTCGAGATCGGTGATCCGCAGCAGGTAGGCCACCAGGCTGCCGGCCGCCGACCCGCGGCCCGGACCGACCGGCACGCCCATCTCGCGCGCGGCCCGGATGAAATCCCAGACGATGAGGAAGTAGTCGCAAAAACCCATGCGCCGAATGACCGAAAGCTCGTACTCGAGTCGTTTCATCACCGTCGCGTCGGCTTGGGGATACCGCACCGGCAGAGCCTTCCGGCACAACTCCTCGAGGTAGCTCTCCGACGTCTTGCCTTCCGGGATGGGAAAATGCGGCAGAATCGACTTGCCGAGGGTGAACCGGACGTTGCACTTCTCGGCCACCCGCAGGGTGTTGGTGATGGCGTCGGGCAGATCGGGGAAGAGATCGGCCATCATCGCCGGCGGCTTGAAGTAGAATTCCCGCGATCCGAATTTGAACCGCTCGGGATCGTTCAAGGTCGTGCGGGTCTGAATGCACAGCAGGGCTTCGTGGGCTTCCCAATCCTCGGGGTTGACGTAGTGGCTGTCGTTGGTCGCCACCAGCGGGATCTCCTGGTCGCGGGCGAACTCGACGAGCTTGGGCAACAGTTCGATCTGCTGCGGCAGCCCGTGATTCTGGACTTCGAGGTAGAAGTTGTCGGCGCCCAGCACGTCCCGATACCAGGTGGCCGCTTGGCGGGCCCCCGCCAGATCGCCCTTCAGCAGGCGGGCCGGGATCTCTCCCTGGATGCATCCACCCAGGGCCAGCAGACCTCCATGGTACCTCTCGAGCAGTTCCCGGTCGATGCGCGGCCGATAGGAAAACCCCTCGGTGAACCCCAGGGTCGAGAGTTTGACGAGGTTTTTGTACCCCTCGTCGTTGCGAGCCAACAGCACGAGGTGGAAGTCTTTCCCGCCGGGGGGGTTCTTTTCGGTGCGTTTGCCGAACGCCACGTAGGCCTCGAACCCGATGATCGGCTTAACCCCGCGTTTGATCGCGGTCTGGTAGAAATCGATCGTGCCGAACATGTTGCCGTGATCGGTGATGGCCACAGCCGGCATGCGGTACTTCCGGGCGGCATCGACGATCGCCTTGACCGGGGCGGCCCCGTCGAGCAGGCTATAATGGCTGTGGACGTGCAGGTGGACAAAATTGGTGTGGTACATGTCAGGCGGGCAGTATAGCAGAGGTCCCTATCCGTCCACAAACCCCTTACCACCAGTCCTGGCATTCCCTTTCGGCGGTCAGACGCAGGTTTTGAGGGGGGGCGCCAGGCTCACCCCTCATCCAAATGCCCCCGATTGCCAGCCCGGTTGTGCTCTTCTCCAGAGGAATGTGCCCGCGGGGAGGAGCCCCAGTTCCTTGCGGCGGCCGGCCGCCTCTGGCCACTCGCTCCGGTTTCTGGTAGCATCGGGCCAGCCACACACAGGAGGGAAGCATGTCCATTCTCGGCCGCCAGGCCATCCTCGAAGAAATTCGGCTCGGCAACATCGTCATTGAACCCTTCCAGGAAAGCATGTTGGGTCCGGCCAGCGTCGATCTCCACCTGTCGAACGCCTTCCGGGTCTTCGTCCACCTGCCCACCGAACTCCACCTGACCGATGACATCGACTTCAAAGCCGCCACCAAGGGGTTCGTCATCCCTCCCGGCCAGGACCTGATCCTCCAGCCCGGGCAGACCGTCCTCGGCATCACCCAGGAAAAGATCACCACGCGCGCCGGCATCGCCGGCTGGCTGGAAGGCCGCAGCCGGTTTGCCCGGGTCGGTCTGCTCGTGCATATCTCCGCCTCCTTCATGCAACCCGGCATCGCCAACCATCAGGTGCTCGAGATCTCGAACTTCGGCCCCATCCCGTTGCGCATCATCCCCGGCACGGCCATCTGCCAGTTCATCTTCACCCGCTGCGAGGGCGCCAGCGAGTACAAGGGCGTGTTCGCCGGCCAGACCCCGAACAACTTCTGTCACGACTGACCGCGAGCCCCTTTTCCGCTCTCCTCCTCCAACTCCCAGGATGCGCGGGAATTCCTGCACCCCGAAGCCTTTGCCTCGCTGCGGAAGAGGAAAAACCCCCGTCCTGGTGTCCGGACAGGGGTCTGAGGTCATTGCGACGGCCAGACCGGAAGAACGGCAGAACGGTCAGCCGGCCTCTTCCTGAAGACGTCGGCGCTGGGCCGCGACCGCGGGGCCCAGGCAGGAGGAGCGGGACAGATCGGCTCCCAGAGTCTGACGCTCGGGGTCGGGGACGATCTCGAGAGCCGGGCTGAGGAAACGCGGCTGACGGTCGTCCGTCAGGAAACCCCTGGCGAACAGCACATCACCACCATCTTCGGTCTCGTTCCAGTGGAAGCTGCCGTTCCGCCCGACCCGGACGATCGGATGGTAATGGGGATTCATCCGTCCGATTTCCGATCGGACCTCCTGCAGGGTCAGGACATGGCGGCGAAGAACCCGCTGCCAGAGTCTGAGAATGATCTCCCAGCCAGCCTGTCCGGCCGGCGGGGGCAGGACATGGGAAAAAGCCTGCACGCGGCGATCCAGCGAGGTGACACTGCCATCGGTTTCGGCGAAGGCGCTCCCCGGCAACACCACGTGGGCCAGCCGGGTGGTACCGGTCGGGAAAAGATCCATGGCCACCGCGTATTCGGCGTTCCGGAGCAGGGTCTCGCCCAACGGCACGCAGCTGATGTCCTCGTTCAGGATGAACAAGCCTTTGATCCGGCCGGCCTGCAGGTGGGCCCGCCGATCGCCGATCGACATCGCCCCCGTCAGGCGGGGGTTCTGCATGCCGACCAGGCGGTTCTGGGCGCTTTCGGGACTGGCGAAAAGATCGAGCAGCCCCTGCCCGTTGGGGGAGGAACGGGTGAGGAGCAGGCCGCTCCCTTTCTTGCCGTAGAGGTCACGAAGCAAAAGAAGATTGCTGATGGCCTGCAAATCGGCGTTGGCGTGAGCCTCCCCCGAATCGCCCGGGGCGACGAACACGACGGACCGGTGGGAGACGGCGAGCAGATCGGCCAGAAAGGCCATTTTCTTGGCACTCACCCCGGTGGTCGCCTCGGCCGCCTCGAGGGAGAGGGTGGCCTCGGCCCGTAGGGCTGGCCAATTGGCCAGCCCCACCACCGATTTCTCGAGGTAGGCCTTTTCCCGCACCAGTTCGGCCAGGAGGGCCCGCAGGAGAACCGGCGAACTGCCCTTGCGGGGGTCGAGCCACAGATCGCAGGTTTCGGCCAATGCGGTCGGCGTGGCGCCGATCGCCACAACCTTCGCCCCCCGCCGATGCGCCTGCCGAATGGCAAAGCCGAGCACCGGGTTGTCCTGGTCGGGATCGGCATGGAGGATGACGATCAGGTCGGTCTTGGTCAGTTGGGAAATGGTGGCGCTGGAAGCAATGGCTCCCGTGGCGGCCTGCAAGGGTTGTCCCACGTTGAGGCCGACCACGGCAGCCAGGGTGCTGACATTGTTGCAGCCGAAGGCCTCGCGGGCCAGCTTCTGCGTGAGGTAGATCTCCTCGTTCGTGGCCCGGGGGGAGATGAAGAACGCCAGGCTGTCGGGTCCGTGGGTGGCGGCAACCTTCTGCAGACCCTCCACCGCCGCGTCGAGGGCGGCATCGAGGGCGACCGCCTTCCGGGCTTCGCCGACGCCCACGGTCGGCTCACGCAACCGGTCGGGGGAACGCAGAAACTCGTGGGCAAACCGCCCCTTGAAGCAGATCTGCCCGGGCACGTGAGCCGATTGCGGCTTGGCGCTGATGTACCAGATGGCATCGTTGACCTTGTGAAAGACGAGACCGCACCCGACCCCACAATGGTTGCACACGCTTTCCAGAGCCTTGGTCGCCCATGGCCCCGGCTTCTGGAAGGGGAACCGCGGCGCGATCGCGGCGGTGGGGCAGACATCGATGCAGTTGCCGCAACTGATGCACGTCGTCTTCTGCAGGGGGCGTTCGAGCGAGGGGCGGACGATGGTTTCGAAGCCGCGATGGACGAAGCCGAGGGCGGCGGCCCCGATCAACTCACCGCACAGGCGCACGCATTTGCCGCACAGGATGCATTTGTTGGGATCGAGAGCGATGAAGGGGTGGCGGTGATCGACCTCGTATTTCTTGACCTTACCGGCAAACCGCTTCTGGTCTACGCCATACTCCCCGGCCAACTTCTTGACCTCGCAGGTGAACACGTCGGAGCAGCCGCACGAGAGGCAGCGGGAGGTTTCGACCGACACGTGGGTCGGGGGAATGCCATGGTCGACCTCGGCAAAGGTCTGCACCCGCTCGGTCGCCGGGGTCTGCCGCATGTGGGCCCGCTCGACTTTCTCGACCGCCGCGAAATACGAGGCAGGAATCTCGCCGAGGTTGGTCTTCTTGCTCAGGAACTCCTTGGGGAAAGATTTGATCTGCCCCGTTTCCAGGTAGCGGTCGATGACCTGGGCGGCCTTGCGCCCGGCCCCGATGGCATCGATGGCCGCCATCGGGCCGCTGACCACGTCGCCGCCGGCGAACACGCCGGGGATATCGGTCGCGTAGGTGGCGTCATCGACGATGATGGTGCCCCACTTGGTAGTGGGGATTTTGCCGACCTTCTCGTTTTTCAGGCCCGACAGGTCGGAGTCCTGGCCGATGGCCGCGATGATCGTGGTACAAGGGATCTCGAAATCGGAGCCTTCTTTGACCACGGGCCGGCGACGGCCGCTCTCGTCGGGCTCGCCAAGGGTCATCTCCTGACAGCGCAAGGCCTTGACCTTGCCGTGCTCGGCCACCACCTCCACCGGCGCGACCAGGAATTTGATCTCGACGCCCTCCGCCAGGGCATCCTCGATCTCGAGGTCATCGGCCGGCATCTCCTCGCGGGTGCGCCGGTACAATATGCTGACCTTGCCGGCATGGCAGCGCAGGGCGGTACGGGCGGCGTCGATGGCGGTATTGCCCCCGCCGACCACCAGCACATGGCCAGTGAGAGTGGGCGGGCCCTCTTCCTTCACCTTCTTCAGGAAGTCGATACCTCCCCAGACACCGGGCGTCTCCTCGTTCTTCACCCGCATCTTCTTGGCCACCCAGGAGCCCAGAGCGAGGAAGATGGCATCGAACCCCTGGGCCTTCAGGTCGTCGAGGGTGAAATCGCGGCCGAGCGCCTGTCGGGTCTTGACCTCGACCCCCAGGGCCAGAATGGTGGCGATCTCCTTGTCGAGAATTTCGCGGGGCAACCGGTAATCGGGAATGCCCCAGCGCAGCATTCCGCCCAGATGACTCTGGGCATCGAAGATGGTGACGGCATGCCCGCCCTTGGCGAGGTAGTAGGCGGCGGTCAGACCGGCTGGTCCGCCCCCCACCACCGCCACCCGTTTACCCGTCTTTTCCGCGGGAATGGGCTTGGGCAGATGGTCACTGGCCAAGTCGGCCACATACCGTTTGATGAAATTGACCCCGACCGACGCATCGACGTCGTGCCGCCGGCAGTTGGCCTCGCAGTAGCGCACGCAGACCCGACCGCAGACCATCGGCAACGGGTTGGACCGACGGATCAGTTCGAGCGCGTCGAGATACTTTCCGGCGTTGGCCAGGGCCAGGTACCCCTGCACGTCGATGTCGGCGGGACATTTCTCGTAGCAGTTGCCCCGGCAATCGGCGAAGTGGTTCGACAGCAGCATGTCGAGGGCGTTCTTGCGGGCCTTGTAGATACGCTCGTTGCTGGTGGCGACCTTCATGCCGTCGCGGATCTCGGTCGCGCAGGCCAGGGCCAGCCGCGGCATGCCCTCGACCTCGACCACACACAACAAGCAGGACCCGTAGGGGTTCAACCGGGGATCGTAACAGAGGGTGGGAATGTCGATGCCGTGCTCGCGGGCCACCTGGAGGATGGTCTGGCCGGCAGCGGCGGTAAAGGGCTGGCCATCGATGGTGAGGCGGATCGGGGTGGGGTTGCTCATCGGAGGCTCCTTGGTCATTCCTTGGCCACGGCGTCGAAGCGGCAGACGGTGAGGCACTTGCCGCATTTGACGCACTTCTCAGAATCGATGACGTGCTTGACCTTGACGTTTCCGGAAATGGCCTTGGTCGGGCATTCCCGGGCACACACCGTGCAGCCGACGCACTTGTCGGGATGAATGACATACTCGACCAGCTTGGCACAACTGTGAGCCGGGCAGCGTTTGTGCAGGATGTGGGCTTCGTATTCCTCACGGAAATATTTCAAGGTAGTGAGCACCGGGTTGGGGGCGGTCTGCCCCAGGCCGCACAGGGCGGTGGCCTTGATGTGCTCGCCCAGGTCGAGCAGGGTGGGAATGTCTTCCGGCTTCCCCTGTCCGTCCACGATCCGCTCGAGGATCTCGAGCATGCGTAGAGTACCAACCCGACAGCTTGTACACTTCCCACAGGATTCGTTCTGGGTGAATTCGAGGAAGAACCGGGCCATCTCGACCATGCAGGTGGTGTCGTCCATGACGACCATGCCGCCAGACCCCATGATGGCGCCGGTTTTGTTGATCTGCTCGTAGTCGATCAGGGTATCGCCCAGCGCGGCGGGGATGCACCCGCCCGAGGGACCGCCCATCTGGACCGCCTTGAAGGCCCGGTCGCCGATGATGCCGCCGCAGACGTCGAAGATGATCTGATTGATGGTGATGCCCATCGGCACTTCGACCAGGCCCGACCGCTTGACCTTGCCGGCCATGGCGAAGACCTTGGTGCCCTTGCTCTTCTCGGTGCCCAAGCTCGCCAGGGCAGGCGCCCCGTTCAGCACGATCCAGGGGATGGTGGCCAGGGTCTCGACGTTGTTGATGTTGGTGGGTTTGCCCCACAGACCTTTGACCGCCGGATAGGGTGGTCGCAGGCGAGGCATGCCGCGTTTGCCCTCGATCGAGGCGATCAGCGCCGTCTCCTCGCCGCAGACGAAGGCGCCGGCCCCCTCCTTGATCTTCAGGTCGAAGGCGAACGAACTGCCGAACAGGTTCGTGCCCAGCATCTTGCGCGATTTGAGGTCGTCGATAGCCCGCCGCAGGTTGACGATCGCCTTGGGATACTCCGCCCGGCAGTAGATGTAGCCGTGCGACGCCCCGATGGCATAGCCGCAGAGCATCATCCCTTCGATGACGGAATGGGGGTCGCCCTCGCAGACGCTGCGGTCCATGAAGGCTCCTGGGTCGCCCTCGTCCGCGTTGCAGACGACGTATTTCTCGGGGCCTGGAGACTGGCGGGCGAACTTCCACTTGGTGCCAGTGGGAAAGCCCGCCCCGCCCCGCCCGCGCAGGCCCGACGCCGACACCAGGTCGATGAGCTGCTCGGGGGTCATGTCCTTGACCGCTTTCTGGATGGCCCGGTAGCCGTCACGGGCCAAGTAGTCATTCAGGGAAAGGGGATCGATATGCCCGCAATTACGCAGGACGATGCGTTTCTGCCGTTGGAGGAAGGAAGCCTCCGGGCCTTCGTGCTCGTCGATCAGCACAACCCATTCCTGCACCGGTTCGCCCCCCTTGACGTGGTGGTCGATGATCCGCCCGACTCGTTCCGGGGTGACGTGGCCGTAGAGGGTCTTGTGGCGGCCGTCCGCCACTTCGACCAGGACTTCGCTGTAGCACATGCCGACGCATCCGGTCTCGCGCACGGCGATATCGTTCAGACTCCGGGCCGCCAGCTGGCGACGGACCTCGTCGAGAACCTTGTCGGCCCCGGCGGCCACGCCGCAGGTGCCGGTGCCGATGGTGATGACGGTGGAAGCGCGACTCATACCTTGGGTCCTCCCTGGGCCGCCGGGGATACCGCCCGTTGCCGGAACTCCTTGAGGATCTGCCGGACTTTCGGCGGCGTGAGCCGGCCGAAGGTCTCATCATTGATCATGATGACCTGGGCCAGGCTGCAACACCCGAGACAGGCCACGGGAGTCAGCGTGAACAGCCCGTCAGCGGTGGTGTCTTCCGCGTCGAGCTTCAATTCTTCCTTGATCAGGGTCATCAGGGTTTTGGCATCGTTGACATGGCAGGCGGTTCCGTCGCATAGGCGGATGAGAAACCGCCCCAGCGGCTTGAGCCGGAACTGCTTGTAGAAGGTGATGACCCCGTAGATTTCACTCTCGGGCACGCGGGCGATACTGCTGATCGTCTTGATGGCGTGCTCGGGAATGTACCCATACTGCTCCTGGGTCTTCTGCAGCAGGGGAATCAACTGACCCGGCTCCTGGCCCGACTGCCAGAGGTTTAGTTCGAGCGCCGACGGGTGGTGACGGGCGCCGGCCTGGTCCTTGTTGGTGGGTTGCATTGGCTTCTGATGCTCCTTTCCCGGGTTCGACTCGTGCTTTGGGGGGGCGGCCTGCCGGACGGCAGGATCAGTTTTCGGACAAACGGACAACCTTGAGATCACGAAGGCGGAGAACCCCTTCCAACGGGCGCAGGCCTTCCCCGATCAGGCGCTGGATCGCCTCCCGGCCGGGGGCCCGCACCTGCACGACGGCCTGCCAGGGGCCGCGAACGGCCTCACAGGCCACCACCCCTTCGGCGCAGGCCAGCCGGGGGAAAACCCGATCGCAGGCGGCGGCATCGATCTCGACCAGCAGGATCTCCTCGACGAGCACGGACGGCCGAGCCTGCTGGCCACGCCGGATCTGATCGGTCTGGTGCCGGCGGAACGCGGCCAGGAACTCCTGCACCGCTTCGTCGAGCGGCGGCTCGACGACCGGGAGCAGGTCGGCCCGGCCGATGTCGGGCCAGCGGCCCAGCTCCTGCCAGGCCTGCCCGATCTTTTGCGCCACCCCAGAAGCCAGAGCGACGGCAAGGTCATACTCCCCCTGGACCGCTTCACAGGTCGTCACCAGCGGGTGGTTCCGGAGAGCATGGAACACCGCCTCGGCGTCAACCTCCTCGGCCAGCTGGATCAAGCCCCACGCCCGGTGAGGGCGTTTGCGTCGGCGCCCGGAATGGCGCTCGACCTGGAAGGGGTCGACCGCCGGGATCCGGTGGAGGTGGGTGGTCACGTCCCGGACAGGGCAGGGCCATTTGAAGAACCCATCGGCCAAGCGGGTCGCGCGATCGCCGGGGAAGACCGGAGTGCCGGCATCGGTGAGCAGCACCACGGGCAGACGAGGGAAACGGCTCTTCACCACTTCCAGCATTCGGGTCCCGGGGATGTCGGGAAGGTCAATCCCGGTCAGCAGACAGGTCACGCCTTCGCCTTTCTTCCGGCGCTCGTCGAGCAGGCGGAGGCCATCGACCGCGGTGGGGACTTCGGTCAGATGGTAGCCTCCCCCTGCCAGCAGGGACCGGACTTCCGATACATACCCCCGCCGCTCCGGTACCCAGATGATCTCTCTCATGTCGTGAGTTGCTTTTTCTTGCATACCGCCAACCTCACTCGTTTCTTTGGTATTCGCCGATCTGGCGTGGCCAGCATAGCATATCGACGCCTGCCCTGACCAGGGTTGGGTGCCTCCCACCCGGACACATGCGTGCCTTGCCCCCGGGGCGGTCCTTTGGGTGACTCAAGACAGGTTCCTCCGCCTTCGGCATCCCGCGAGCGGCAGAGTCCGATCGGAAAGCCAAAGGGAAACCCAATCACGGAAACGGAAACAACAGCATGGACGGCGGGGATTTCCCCTCGTCTCACCCTTTACTCACCAGTCTTAGGGTGGTATCCTCCACATCGGGGAACAGACGCATGCCTCATGGGGTTACCTCTTCTTCTGCGCGAGGTGCGTTTCCCGCCGGAAGGCGAATCTGTGAAAGGGCCAGACTTTGTCCGGTGGCCCTCGGAGAATCCTATTGGGATACAGGATGACCGAGATTTTCTTCCGACAACTCGATATCCTTTCCTTCCTGCAGGGGTTCAGCCTGGCCCTGTTGGCGTGCATCGCCTTCGCTCTCCCACCCCTGGAACCCCGGCCCTTCCCCTGGAAATGGCTGGCGGGGGCCGCCCTGCTCCTGGCGGCGGATGCCATCCTGCAATTGTTGGGGTTGTCCCTCCTGAGCCACCTTCCCCTCGCCCCGTCCCTCCGCATCCTCCGCATGGTTGCCCTTCTGGCCTTCGTCGAATTTGGCCGCCAGGCCTGGGTCATGACCCGCCCCCTCTCCTCCGCCCCGGCGGGCACCACCACCTCCTGGCTGGCCGTCGTCGGGCCATCCGTCACGGCGGCGGTCGCCGCAGCCTCCGATCACCCCCTAACCCGGCAGTGGGCCCTGGTCCTCCTGCTGGGAGGGCCCGCCGCCCTGGTGGCCGGCTTGGGGGTCTGGCGATTCCGGCAGGCCTCCCACCCCGAAAGCCGGCGCTTGCCGATGCTGTCGCTGGTCTTGTGGGTGACCGGGGTATTCTGGGTCCTGGGGGTTGTCCAGGGGTACTGCCCCTTTGACATCACCTCGCCGGCAGAGGTGGCCACCCTGGGCGGCATTCCCCTGCCGGTCCTCGGAACCGTCCTAACCATTTTTCTCTGCCTCACCACGTGGCGCCATTTCTCCCGGATCGGGCGGCAACGGTATTTCGACCCCGACACGATGGCCTGGAGTCGCTGGAACAGCCGTTTCGGCCTGGGTTTCATCGCCCTTATCCTGATCATCGGCATCGGCCGGACGGTCCAGGTGGGCGAAGCGGTGGATCAGGGTCGGCGTCTGGCCCTGGGGCAAACGGTGGCCCTCCTGGCAGCCCTTTCATGGGAAGACCAGGCCGGGGAGGCGCTCGGATCATCCTCTCCTCCATCCCTCGACGGGTCCCGAATCGCCCGCCTTGGCCACGTGCAGACCGCCGGACGCCGCCTTTTCCTGATTGATCGCCAGGCGGGAACGCTGCACGTGCTGTTCGAGACACCGCCGCCCTCCCTCTTGCCAAGCGCTCAGGTCGCTCCCCTTCCCCCCTTGGCCGAGGACCAGCTCCTCCGACTCTGGCCGGAGAACGAGCCCACCCTCATCCGGGGCGATCCCGTCGTCCTCGGACCGCTGCCGACCAGGTGGGGAACCTCCCTGCTCGCGGTGGCTCCCCTGGGAACTCCCGCTCGCTTGATCGGAATCGAGCAGGATGCCGTGGAGCACGGGCGCCTGGTCTATCGCGCCCGTTTGTTTCCCCTGCTCTGGATGCTTCTGTTCCTGGTCGCGCTTCTCGGGTTCTTCGCCTTCCAGCAGACCAGCGCTGCGGCCCGGGATGCCCTGACCCGCTCCGAGGGATATATCCGGCAGGTCTTTGACCATCTACCCATGGCCACCCTCGTCCAAGATGCGCAAGGACGAATTCTGGCCGTCAATGCCCGCTTCCTCGAACTGTTTCGGATGACCCGTGAGGAAGCCCTCCAGCAGACCATGGAAACCTTGAGCCACCCGGCCCCGCCCCGCCTCGATCTGAGGGCCCGCCGGGACGAGGTGCTGGCAGGACAGTCCACCCGATTCGAATGGCGGTGTTGCCGGCCAGGGACGGGAGAATGCTTCCCCGCCGAGGTGGATTGCGGTCCCATCGAGTTCGGTGGGCAACCGGCGATTCTGACCACCATCCAGGACATCACCTCCCGCAAACGTCAGGAAGCCGACCTGGCCACCACCATGGATCAGTTGGCCATGGTCAATCGCGACCTGATCAATGCCAACCAGCGCCTCGACGAGACCGCCCGCCAGTCCCGCACCCACGCTGCCCAGGCCGAGAGCGCCAACCGTGCCAAGAGCGGGTTCCTGGCCAGTATGAGCCATGAGATCCGTACCCCCATCAATGGGATCATCGGTCTGGCCCACATCCTGCTGGCCTCGCCCCTGTCGGCCGAGCAGCGGCACCACGCCAAGACCCTGTTGACCAGCAGCGAGAACCTCCTGGGCATCCTCAACGACATTCTCGACCTGTCGAAGATCGAGGCCGGACGATTCGAGCTGGAATCCCTCGATTTCGACTTGCGGACCCTGGTCGAAGACACCTTGCGCCTGACAGCTTTCCTGGCCCGGGAAAAGGACATCGAACTGACCGGGCGCATTCTGCCCGAGGTCCCTCTGTCGTTGCGGGGTGATCCCAGCCGGCTGCGCCAGGTCCTGAACAACTTGCTCAGCAACGCCATCAAGTTCACCTCGACCGGGGAGGTAGCCCTGACCGTGGAACTGGCTGACCCCCAGAAGCCGGCCGGCCTGATCCGGTTCCGGATCCGCGATACCGGCATCGGCATCCCGCACGAGATGTTGCCACGTCTCTTCCAGCCGTTCAGCCAGGGCGACTCCGCCTCCCGGCGGCGGCACGGGGGAAGCGGCCTCGGTCTGTCGATCGCGCGGCGCCTGGTGGAGTTGATGGGTGGCGAGATCGGCGTGTCGAGCCTCGTCGGCAAAGGCTCCACCTTCTGGTTCACCGCGGCCTTCACCCCCCAGCCCACCCTGGAACCCCGGAAGGATTGGGCGGCCGGGCACCGAACCCTGCTTCTGGTGCTGAATACCGACCGGTGCACACGTCTGTCCGCCCATCTTTTGGAAGGCGGGGCCTACGTCCAGAAGGCCGCCGATCTGTCAGAAGCCCGGACCGCCCTGGCCCTGGCCGTGGCCGAGCGCCAACCGTTTCACCTCGTTTTCCTCGACGAACCCGACCTGGTGGCCCCGGTCACCGAAACCCTCGCCACGCTTGCGCCCGCCGCCGGGCGGATCGCCCACACCAAACTCCTGTTCATCACGCCCCGGTATCTCCGGTCCGAGCGGGATGCCCTGACCCGGGCCGGGGTGGCCAGCTTCCTGCCTGAACCCGTCCGGCCGGTGGATCTGGTCCAGAGCCTGGCCGACCTGGCCCTCGACGAGGGGGCCCCCGCCTCCCCACCGCCGGCTGCTCCCACCACCCCGGGTGCCTTCGTCCGGGAGCTCTCCCCTTCCCTTGTCACCCCGGCCCCCGACGCCACGCCGGCCCGGTCGGGCGATTCCCCCCCCCGAGAGGGCAGCCGGGTGGTGGGCTGGAAGCCACTCCGGATCCTGCTTGCCGAAGACAATCACATCAATCAGACCATCACCCTCAAGCTGCTGGAAATGCTCGGCTATTCCGCTGACGCGGTGTTCGACGGGGAGGAGGTCATCGAGGCCTGGCAGACCCAGCAGTATGACCTGATCCTGATGGATTGCGAAATGCCCCGCCTCGACGGATACGAAGCCACGCGTCGGATCCGTGGGGCGCAGTCGGTGAACCCCGATTCGCGCATCCCCATCATCGCCCTGACCGCCCACGCGCTGGAAGGGGACCGGGAACGTTGTCTGGCCGCCGGCATGGACGACCATCTCGCCAAGCCCCTCACTCCGCAACGCCTGGCGGCCATGCTCAGTTCCTGGGCCGCCCGGCTCACGGTCCGTCGGCCCCCCGCCCAGCCGGCCCCGGCCCGCCCCCCTCCCCCGACCAAGGTTTTCGATCACTGCGCCCTGCTGGCCAGCCTCAACCAGAACCTCCCTTTGGCACGCAAGCTGGCCGGGAATTTCCGGGAAGGCCTGGCCGGCTATGCCGCCTCCATCCCTTCCGCCCTGGCCGCCCAGGATCTCATCCGCGTCCGGGAAGCGGCGCACGCCCTCAAGGGAGCCGCCGCCCAGTTCTGCGCCCAGGCGCTCGCCGACTGGGCCGCCCGGCTCGAAGCCGCCTGTCTGAAACAAGACCAGGAAACCGCGTGCCGTCTCGTGTCCGATTTCGGCGAACTCATCGAAGAAACCCGACGGGCCATCGATCACCACCTGTTCCCATCCTCTCATCCGGCTCCCCGCAATGCATGACCACCGCGTGACCACCCCATCCACCGGAGACCCTGCATGACCATCCCCACCCCGTCCTGGTGCGACCGCCCCCTGACCGGCTCCCAGTGCCTCCCCGCCCCTTTTCGCGGACTCATCCTTCTGGCGACCCTTCTGGGCATCCTCGCCGGGCCGGTCCCCGCGCGAACGTTGATCGCCAGTGGCCCCTACGGGGCGGTCTCCACAGGACACCCCGAGGCCACCCAGGCCGCCCTCCGTCTGCTGGAGCGGGGAGGCAACGCGGTCGATGCCGCCGTCGCCGCGGCGTTCGTCCTGGCGGTGGTCGATCCTTCCACCTCCGGCCTGGGAGGAGACGGATTCGCCCTGGTGCGCCAGCCCGACGGCGCCATCGAGACCTGGGATGCGTCGGCCCCGCCGCCCCGCCGCCGGCACGGCGGCACCAGCGAGATCGGCCTCCCCACCGAACCGGCCCTGCTGCTCCACCTGCACCGAAGGGCCGGGGTTCGCGGCCTGCCGGAGGTGATGGCGCCCGCCATCCGCCTCGCCCGGCGCGGGTTCCCCGTGTCTCCCTCGCTCGAACGGTTGCTCGAGAAAAACCTCGGCCGGTTTCCCGATCCGCTCGCTCGCCGCCGGTTCGGCCCCGAGGGTCGGCCGGCCCGCGCCGGCGAACGCCTGGTCCATCCCGAACTCGCCGAAGTCCTGTCGGTCATGGCGATCGACGGCGGCGCCTCGTTCTATCGAGGTGCCCACGCCGCCCTTCTGGCCGAGGACCTGCGGGCCCGCGGCTCCGATCATGGCCTGGAGGATCTCGCCGCCTTTCTCCCCCGCCCCGCCGAACCGGTTCGCCTGGCGGTCGGCGCCTGGGAACTCGTCGGCCCGCCCCCCCCGTCCTCCGCCATCGTGGTGATGGGGCTGGTCAAGGCCCTGGTACGGGAAGGGTTGCCCGATTTCACCACTCCCGCCCGGACCCGCCGCACCCTGGATCTCCTGGTCAGGGCCCTTCAGATCAAATACCACCATCTCGCGGCCTGCCTGACCTCACCCCGCCGCTTCCTGGCCCTTCTGGAGCATGCCCGCATCCAGCCCGAGCCAGGTCTGCCCTCCGAGGCAGCCTCGGGGCTCGACGAAACCACCCACCTCGTGACCTGGGACCGGCAGGGCCGCATCGTCAGCATGACCCTGACCCTCGGCCGGCACTTCGGCACCCTGGCGTTCTCTCCGCTCGGGTTCTTCTACAACGACGAAATGCGGAATTTCACCCCGATCGTGGCCCGCTACCCCACCGACTATCCGCCCCAGGCCGGACCAATCTCCGCCAAGGCGCCTCTTCTTCTCCTGCGGGAAGGCCGGCCCGTTGTGGCCATCGGCGGCGCCGGCGCCAACCGGATCATCACCAACCTGGCCGTCATCCTGGCCTGGTTCATCCAGGGTGGGTTCAGCCTGCCCGAGCTGGTCCACGGCCCCCGCCTCGCCCCCAAGGAACCCGGTGGCCCCGTGGTCGAGTGGGCGCCTCCCAACCCCGGGCGCCCGCTGGCTCCCTCTCCAGCCGTTGCCTCTCTCACCGTGCACCCCCCCGGCGGGGACTTGTTCGGCCTCGTGGCCGCCGTGGCCAGCCTCGACTCGCACCTGCTGGCCGTCGGCGATTATCGTCGGAGCGGGGCCGCCGCTGCCTTGCGCCGCGACCCCGAAACCCCCCGGACCTGGCAACTCGAAGTGTTCACCTGGCACCGCAAGGGGCTCGATGAAGTCGCCATCGCCGACGTCGTCCCTTCCCACCGGCAGACTACGACCGGTTGGCGACACATCGGGGAACCCCTCCCCGAGGAACCGCCCGGCCCGACCCCGCGCCGCCGCCTCGTCATGCCCTCGACCGCCTCGGCGATCATGTTGCGGCAGAACGTCCGAATCGACCCGGCCGCCCCGGCCGGGGCCCCGCCCCCCTGGGACGACCCCGCCCGCTGGAGCGGCCCGGAACCGCTCGGCCCCCGGGAACGCGAATTCCTGGCCCGCGTGCCTCCCGATCTGGAGGGGCGAGCTTTGGTTGACTGGCTCGCCGTCACCATCGGCCATGCGATCCCCTACCAGCGCCTGCCCGGTCGCATGTCCGGCGAAGACCTCCTGCGTCTCGGCCACGGCGATTGCAGCGGCAAAGCCAGGCTGTTTTTGGGAATGGCCCGGGCGCGGGGGATTCCCTGCCGGCTGGTGGGGGGACTCATCCTGCGCCCCGGACTGCAAGACACCACGCACATCTGGAACGAGGTCTGGCTCGACGGGCGATGGGAGACGGTCTGCACCACCAACCACGTCCGCGGGCGGATTCCCCCCACCTGGCTGATCATGCGCTACGGCGACACCGGCACCCTCGAAACCCCCGGCCGCCTGCTGTTCCGCATCCACGAGATTGACAGCCGGTCGCGCCAGGCCCGGGCCCTCCAGCCACCCCGCCCCTCGCGCCGCCTTTCTGGCACCCGCACTACCACTTCTCCCGAGCCTGATCTTCAGGAGGCCACCCCATGATCGTCGGCCCCCCGCCAGCCCATCTCAAAGGCATTCCCCAAAGGCGGACCACGGGGCGAAGGCCCTGGGTTCTGGTGCTGGCTCTGGGGCTGCTGGCCATCCTTCTGGGTCTGGGATGGGCCGCGCCGGCCCGCGCCGCCACCCGTGTGGTGAAGCTGCGCTCCGGATCGCCGGCCGCCATCGCCGACATCCTGCGCCAGACGTTCGGACGGCAGGTCCGGGTCGCCGATGCGCCCATGATCAGCGCTCTCGTCCTGAACTCCGACCGCGATGACCTCCTCGACCAGGCCGCCGCCCTGATCGCCGAACTCGACCACCCTCCCGTCACCTTTCGGTTTGCCCTGCGCCGGATCTCGGCGGAAGAGGCCCGCACCTGGCAGGGAGGGGTGACCCAGGGTGACCGCGGCACCCGGCTTCAGGCCCAACAGGGGTCCCGTCACGATCGGAGCGCGGAAGTCCGCACCGTGGTGGGCCTCGAGGGCTTTCCCGTGGCCCTGACCGACGAAACCACCAGGGTCGTCGATCACTCCACCCCGTGGGGCCCGCAGACCGCGGTGCTGAAGAGCGAGAGAGGGCTTCGCATTCTCGGCCGCCGGGCCGGGGAAGGGGCCGCCGTGGTCGAGGTGCGCTACGCCGAAGGCCCCGAAACCAACGCCACCCGGCTGGTCTCGCAGGTCGGCGTCCGGCTCGGGGAATGGACGTATCTCGGCGAGATCGCCGGGGACCGGGCCGGCGGCGGGAACGAAGCCCAAGTGCGAGGGTCGCAGGGTGGGGTGTCGGTTAACCGGACCTCCGGCAGCCAGTCCGCTCATTACCTCGTCCGGGTCGACATCGTCGGGCCCTAGTATGACTTCCGCCGTTTCTCAACCCCTGGGGCCGGGTTCGCCTCCAGACACCATTCCGCCGGCTCGGATCGGTGGCCTCGGGTTCGGCTCGATTCGTCGTCCGAACCTTGCAGAATCGCCATCCATGGCGATCTGCGAGGCGCGAGGCCATCCAGGCCTCGCGGGACGTCGAAGCGGCCTCTCCCTCGGACCGATCCGGCCTGCTCCATTTGCGTCTTCCGGCGAATCCGGCCCCAGGGCGGATGTTTCTAATACGGTAGTCATGCTAGCGCCTCAGAACGAGACTTCGGAACCCCCGCTCTCGTCGGGAGGCGGAT
>CALLCO010000249.1 GCA_937998695.1 Candidatus Ozemibacteraceae bacterium | reverse complement strand
CCCTCGACCCTGACCCGATGGTTCATCACGCCGTCCGACACCAACCGGATCCCTTCGAGGAGCCGGTTGATATTGTCGGCCAGGGATCGGGACAGGGCGTAGCCGAACCCGACCGCCAGCAGGACCGCGATCCCCAGCACCAGCATGAGGTCGAAAAGGATCCGGTGCAGGAAGCCCAGGACCTCCCCCCGGGGGCGGGCGGCGATCAGGAAGCTGTTGAGGGCGGCCAGGCGGGTGACGATGCCGAGGTAGGGGCGGCCCTCGACCGCGAACTCGACCGCCCGGGTTGGTTCGGCGTGCAGCCGGTCGAAGTCGAGGGCGACCCCAGCCAGGCCCTCCGGCAGGCCGTCGCCGCGGGCGGCGATCATCCGGCCGCTCTGGTCGACCAGCAACAGGATGTCGCCCCCGACCAGCGGATACTCCCGGATCAGTTCCTTCATCTCGGGGCCTTCGAGATTGATGGCGCAGCTGATCACCCCGACGACTTTGGTCTGGTCGACGAAGTGGTGGATAGGCACCATCATCAACATCATCTTCTGGTCCGAGGAGGAGATGATATGCCCGGTGAAGGCCGATTGGCCCGTCTGCATCACCTGCTGGAAAGCCTCCCGGGTCGATTCCATGTTGCGGCTTTTGGTGCGCATGACGTTGCGGCCGATGTATTTGGCATCGAGGCCCCGGTAACGGTTGCGCAGGGCCAGGGAGGTGACGGTTCCCTCGGCGTCGTAGATGAAGCTGCTGTAGAAGACGGGATTGATGTCAAGGAATTCATACATGGCCTCCCGCTGACGGTCTTCCATGCTGGGGAGGCCTGGCTGGGCGTGTCGGTCAATCTGTTGAATGTTCGGGTTGAGGGCCAGCGCCCGCACCTGCCGTTCGTAGCTTTTCAGGAGGGAGTCGATCCCGTTCTGGATAGCCCCGGTTAGGGCGACCTGACTTTGTATCGCCTGCTGCACCAGGTCCCGTCGGAATTTGACCCCGATGGTGATGCCCAGGATCATGATGGGCACGAACGCGGCGAAGACCGCCACGGCGATGATGCGGTGGCCGATCCGGTGGTACCAGGGGAGGGGGGGGGGCGGGGGAAGGGTCTGTGTCATATGCTGCCTCCGGACCATTCCACCATAGCACGGAACGGGTTTCCGTGGTATGCTGCCCGGGGTGGGTGGCCGGATGGCCGGAAGGGTTGCGGAACGATCGCCACGCGTGGTTCTGCGGCCCCTTCCCCCTCCGGGGACCCGGAGCCCCCGAGTGAATTTTCGCAGAAAGCAGGAGTCACCGCCGTGGATCTGACCAGAAAACTCGCCGACGTCCCGCGCGAGGAACGCGACACCTTCCTCCGGTGGAAATACCGAGAACTCCAGCTGGTCAAGCAGGTCGACAAGCTGACCGATCGCCACCTGACCATGGGACACCTGATCCGGGCCAGCCTGGAGGTCATACACCGCTTTTTCGACTGCGAAGTCGCAGGATTCCAGATCCTGGGCGGTGGCCGCCGCAAGGACGGAGGCTTCTTCTTTTCCACCCGCCGGGCCGGACAGGAAGAGGATCTGCGCGCCGCGACCCAAGAGATCCTCAACGGCTACCTGAACGAGCCCTTCGCCGATCTGATGGTCAACGAGCCGGTCAGTGCGTTGAAGGGGAAGGGCATTCGCAATTACCTGGTCTACCCGATGGCGATCAAATCGCAGCTCGAAGGCGCGTTCTTCGTGGCCAATCGCGACCGCCCCTTCGACGAAAACGACCTGCACTTCATTGGGGTCATCAGCAGCCAGCTCGATAACGGCGTCGTCCATGCCCGGGTCCTCGAGGATCACAAGAAGGCCAACAATGCCCTGCAACAGAGGGCTCGCGAGCTGGAAGCCCTCTACGAGATGAGCCTCAGCCTCAGTTTCGGCTACGATTTCGAAACCCTCGCCCAGAAGGTTCTGCAGAGCGCCATGACCCTGGTCTCGGTCGACCGGATCTCGATCATGGTTTACGACCCGAAGATCGACGAACTGCGCACCATCTTCGTCCTCGGCGAGAAACAGAAGATCAAACTGGTCAAGCTGACCATGGGTAAAGGCATCGCCGGACTGGCCTTGCTCAGCCGCAAGCCGATCGTCGCCCCCATGGGGTCGGAAGACGACCGGTTCATTCCCTTCGAATTCCCCAGTTTCAAGCCCCGAAAGATCTACTCACTGATCTGCATTCCCTTGCTGGCTGGGGAAAAACCTCTCGGCGTGATGAATTTCTCGATCCTTACCCGCAAGAAGGTCTTCAGCGGGAAAGACCTCGAAACCCTCAGTGTGGCCGCCCACCTTATCTCGCTGGCCCTGCAGCGGCAGCAGTTCTATCAACTTTCGATCAAGGACGAGCTGACCGATCTCTTCACGTTCCGGTATTTCAAGGAGCGCCTCGCTGAAGAGGCAAACCGCGCTCGCCGCTACAAGATGGCCTTCTCGCTGATCATCCTTGATCTCGATAAGTTCAAGTCGATCAACGACACCTACGGACACCCCTTCGGCAACATCGTCCTGCAGGCGGTGGCTGGCGTCCTGCACAACACCATCCGCAACGGGGTCGACATGGCCGCCCGCTTCGGCGGTGAGGAGATGGCCCTGATCCTTCCCCACACGGGCGAGCAAGGCACCTTCATTCTGGCCGAGCGCATCCGGGCCAAGGTCGAATCTCTGGTGTTCGAGCACGACGGAAAGCCGGTCAAGATCACGATCAGCGGTGGTCTGGCCACCTTCCCCACCCATGGTGAGACCGCCGAGGAACTGCTCGAGGCCGCCGACGCCGCCCTCTATCGCTCCAAGGAGGAGGGCCGCAATCGCATGACCGTGGCCGAGACCCGGGTTAAAGGGTGAAGCCGCCGGCCAACCATCCTCGGTCCATCCCTTGTTCCCTGATCCGTATCGGGGGGCGAACTCTCGAGGGCGGCCGTTTCCGGTATCGTTCAGCCGGGAAGGCAGGCTGGATCGAGGGGGTCCAGTCCGCCAGGGAGCCCGGTGCGCCTCATCGGTGTGGGGGGGGGAATTCCGGCTGAGGTGAGGAAACCCACCGCCAAGAGCTGGCCCTCAGGAATGGTGCGACAGGGTTTCGGCGGTGAGCAGGCCCTGCTCGAGCGATTCGAGCTCGCCGCGGATGCGGACGATGCCGCGCGACAACTGGCCCGAGGAGGCCTTCATGGTGGTGATGTCGGCGAACTTGAGGGCGTTGACGGTTTCGTATGCCCCTTTGACCAGCTCGGTGATCTGGGCCCGCTGCACCTGGATCCGCTTGGCGCAGGTGGCAAGGCGGTCCATTTCCTCCAGGCGCTTGCGCTTGAGGGCGATCATGTCGGCGATCTGGGACTTGGCGACCGGATCCTTGGTGGCGGCGGCGTCCCGTTCGGCGGCTTCGATCTCGTCCTCGAGGCCACGGCGGTCAGCCTCTTCCAGCACACGCTGCAGGTGGGCGCCGCGCAGCAGCAGGCGGGCGTGGTCGCTCTGCAGAGCGCTCATCTGCTTGACGGAGTCTTTCAGGGCTTCGTCCAACGCGGGATCCGCCCCGTCCAGGCAGCGGGCCACCCGGGCGATATTGTACTCGAGGGCCGCGAACTCCTGCAGGTCGGATTCCAGCAGGTGCTCGCCGCCGGTGCGGGCCCGGGCGGCGGCCAACAGACGCTTCAGCAGACGCCGCCGGCCGAAGATTCCCCCCATGAACCCCAGCGAGGCCCAGTCGGGCCAGGCCGGGCGGGGGAAACCGGCCAGGCCGTGCAACATGCCGCCCGTGGCGATCAGGGCGGCTCCCGTTTCCAGCGACAGGCCGGTGCGCAGGACGATGAACGGGCAGTAGTAGAGGGCCAGCAGACCGAAGAAATAGCTGGCGTCGCGCTGGTAGATCGACAGCCCGATCCCGGTCATGAAGACAAGCGAGGTGAGGGTGAAGATCACCTGGATCTGCGCCTCGTCCTTCAGCCCCTGGTGGACGGTCAGCACCAAATAGAGGTTCAGCACGAAGATCCCGAAGGTCAGCATGGTTCGCTCGATGGTGGTCATGGTCGTTCCCCCTCCTGTCCGGGGCGGCCTGGGCCGCCCCGGTCACGCGGATCCCGTCAGTCTTCCTTGCTCGCGGCGGCGGCGGCGAACAGCCAGCGGAACGGCGCGGTGCAGACGGTCCAGGTGAACCACAACCCGATCAGGACGAGCGGGATGTTGATGGCCAGCTCGATCAGCGGCACGCACTGGTTCCACAGCCTGGTCTCCCAGGGGGTGCTGTCGATGACGGTCACGCTGGGCGGAGCCCCTGCGGGGATCTGAGCGGCGCCGAACGGGGGGTCTTCGACCGTCCCGTGCAGGGCACAGCAGATCATGCCATTGCCGGTCAGGTCGCCGAGGGTGTAGTAGGAGCACCCGGTTTCCGGGCGACTGATCTCGCATTTCAGATACTGCATGTCCTTCAGGGGGCTCAGGTGGCGTTCGTCGATGGCCTGGAGCATCACGGGGTGGTCCATGTTGTACATCTCGACTGCGCCCAGGATGACGCGCATGTTGGCGTAGCAGGCCTTCTCGCGAGCCTGTTCGCGGGCCTTACGGAAGTTGGGGATCATCAACGGGGCCACCGGCAGGAAGCTGTAGGCGCCCCACAGGCTCACCTTCTTGGCTTCGGTGGTGCGGGTCACGGTCACGTTGCTGGGAGCGGGGCCAGCCGGCATGACCACGTTGCTCGACGGCGGCATGGGGACATGCATCGCGGTGACGGGAGTGGGGCGCCCGGGCAGGGACTGCCCGCGGGGATTGCGGTAGGGGTCGAGCGAGGCGTTGACCGGAGGAGCGACCTGCTCGGGGTTCACCGCCACGAACGAGGTGTAGGGGGTGGTGAACTGGTAGGTCTTGCTCAGCCGGATCACCTCGGCCTTCTTGGTCGCATCGACGCCGTAAGCCTTCATCTCACCGATCAGGGAATCGGCCTTCATCTTGGCCCAGGTGCGGGCGACGACGCGGTTCTCGGAACTGTTGGCTACGAAGGTGGCTTCGATCGGGTATTCCTGCGGCGACCCGTTCAACAGGCCGCGCACGGTGACGGTGGTCTTCATGCCCTTCTTGTACCGTCCGGTGACCATGACCTGGCTGCCCTTGTAGACATTGGGGAGGCGGGGGGGATACAGGTCGCTGACCTCGAGGCCGCCGAAATCGAGGGCGAGGTCGACGAGCAGGGGTTTGCTGATCGTCTCGTAGAAGGTGGTCAGCTTGGCCTGCAGGTGTTCACGCTCGTTGACGTAGACTGCCTCGCCGCTGTTTTCAAGGGCGAGTTGATCGAGCAACCGACGGTTAAGGTTCTCGCCGACCCCGAACACGAAGGTGCGGATGTTCTTGGTGTTCCCCTCCCGCATGTTCTTGGCGATCATGTGTGGATCGGTGATGCCCGCAGTGGGCTCGCCGTCGGTCAGGAAGACGATGGCCTTGGTCGATTTCCCCTCGGGGAACATGTGGCGGGCCACGGCGAGGGCGTCGTTGATGTTGGTGCCCCCGGCGGCATACAGGCGGCCGATGAACTCCTTGGCGGCCTGCCGGTTTTCGCGGGAGGCCGGCTGCATGGCCGACTGCCAGGGGGTGACCGCGTCGCAGAAGGCGACGACCCCGAACCGGTCATCGGAATTCAGCTGATCGACGAAGAAGTTGAACGCCTGCTTGGTTTGCTCGATCTTGTAGCCGCTCATGCTGCCCGAGACGTCCATGACGAAGACGATGTCGCGGGCCACGATGTCCTTGGCGTCGACGACCTCCTGGGGGGCGACCATCAGCATGAAGTAGCCCTGGTCGGCGGCGTCGGGCTGGGTCGACAGGCAGTTGAACCCGATGCGCTGGGCCTTCACCTCGTAGTTGAGCTGGAAGTCGGTGTCGGGCAGCCAGGTGGCCCGCTCGAAGGTGATCCGCCAGTGGTGATCATCGACCTTGCTGGCGGTGATCGGGTGGGTGGGTGATTCGACCTTGATGATTTCCTTCTGGTCCTTGAGGTCAATGGTGACGGCGACCACATCCATGGTGCTGGCCTGGATGGCTTTCACGTTGAAGGGAATGGAATACTGGATCTTGCCCATGTGGTAGGGCAGGATTTCGGTGTAGGTCAGGTCGATCTTGCTGCGCGACTGCCCGGGGATGGCCCCGATCTTGGTCTCGAAAGTGTTGGGATCGGCCGGCTGGGCGAGGGCCGGCTGCACTCCCATGTTCTGGGCGTTCTGGTAGATGGTCTGGGCCTCGTTCTTCTCCTCGATGGCGCCCACGCGGCGCACCCCGTCGCTGCCGGTCAGGCCGAACTCCTGCACCGACGCCTTTTCCCCGAGCGGGAAGCGGTAGGTGCCCTCCTCGGTGCTGGGGTTGGGGTTGTGGAAGGTCTGCTCGAGCGTGGTGACCGCCAGCTGGTTGTCGATCGTCACCTGGATGCGTTGCTCGAGCAGGGGCAGCTGGCCACGCGGGGTGACCAGCGAATACGCGTCCGCCGGCAGGGCGACCGCCAAGCACAGGCACAAAACCACCAACGCGCGCGTCAAACAGTTCATCGGATTCCCTCCCTCCGAATTTTCCCGGGCCGGAGCAGAGCGGGCGGTCAGGGGCCGGCAGGACGGCATGAAGGAATGAATCGGGTTCATAAGTTCAGGGTGTTCCTGGGTCGTGGGGCCGGTGCCGTGCTCGCTGCGCATCTGGTTCCTCCTCGGGATGACCCATACGAAAGCAACGCCCGTGCCAACCATTGAATCGCTCACCAGACGCTGGTTTTAGGGGCAATGCGTCGATCCCGTCCCAGGCCTGCCGCACCCCTGCGCCGGGTACGACGCATCACCGTGGCTGTTCCTGAATGCCTGATCAGAAGCGCGTTTGCCCGCCACCCCTCCCTGGCCGCTTGAAGACGGCAGCGGGCGTTCTCCCTGGCGTGCGTCAGAAGTGACACCTTCTGGCCGGCCCTGCCTGCTGGTAGTAGAATGGACCAACCAAGCTGCATGAATTGCTTGACATACCATCGCTGGCGAACGGTCCTCCCCCTCCTCTTCGTTGGTTTGGGAGGGTGGGGATTACTTACCTTCCTGCTGAATCGGGAGGCCCAGGTCGCGTTCGAGCGCGAAGTGAAACGCGCCCAGGGCGATCTCTACGACATCATGGGGCACCTGGGGCGGATGGTGAATCCTCCCACCCTGTTTGACGAGCTGGTTCGTCGCGTGATTCGGCAGTTCCGGTGGGGGAACCATCCGGCCCGCCTCCTGGATGATGCCGCTCTGCATGGGGCGCGGTTTTATATCTTCCATGCCTCGGGGCGACGCTGGGAGGGCCCGGGCTTCCCCGGGGTCCGGAAGGGGGTGTCGGAACGATGTTTCGCGGTCATTCGACGATTGCAGCGGGCGCCGATCTCGCCTGTGCATCCCCATGAGAAAGCGATGGCGGTATCGTTCCTGGGCTGGGCTGACAGCCTCGCCCAATTGGCGGTGGCCCCTGGCTTCCTGCAAGACTTCTCTCCCGCTGGCGTCCAACGGCTGCAAGGATTATTCCCCCTTCGGTTTGCAGATAAACGGCGGGGGTGGCTGCTGGCCGATGTCGATCTGGCCCGTCTTGAGACCGCGGCCCTGATTCAGCGAGCACTGGTTCGGTTGTCACGTTTGGCCGGTCCTGCCTATACGTTTGGCGTCGTTGATTTGATGGAGAATCCACCGACCGACGGAACCGGCTCGTGGGTGGCCCGGCATATCGAAGCCCACCTTCGCCGGGCCCCGACGATCATGGAGTTTGAGGTGCCTGGTTGTTTCGTGATGGCCTTGGCGGTCGGATCGCGGTGGCGGGTCTATGCCGCCCGCGAGCGTCCGGGCTTGGTTCCCACCTTTTCCTCAGCTCACCTCTGGGTGCACCTGAGTCTGGCGGCCTGGGTATTGGTCATCCTGGCCTGGGCTGGCCGCGAGGAGACCCGCCCTCTTCCGCTTACCACCAAGGTCGTGTTGTGGTTCGGGGCCGCGGCTGGTCTCGGAGTGGCGCTTCTGGCGGGATTCGTCGATCGATTTCAGGATATCCGCCGGGAAGCGCTGATTCGTGACCAGACTCTCCAGGGAACCATGATCCTGCGGCATCTGGACAGCCAGTGGGACACGCATCTGGAGATGATGTCACGTGATTTCCAGGCGGTCGCCTCCCAGGCCGGTCAGACTCCTGATCCGGCTGCATGGATAGGCCATTGGCGCGCCGCTCGCCAGTCCAGGGTCAAAAACTGGTTGACCTCGGTGTTTGTCGATGCTTCGGGAACCTTGCGGCACTTCCAGGAACCTGCTGGTCCCACGAATGTGAAGACCGTTTGGGGGACGCAGCGTGGGAAAATGCTCAGCCACCTGGGAAGGATAGCGGTCTCGCGCCACCAAGAAGCCGCTTCCGCCGCTTCTTCGTTGTCGCACATCGCCCGCGAGCGGATTCCCACAATGACAGATCTCCACCTTGCCATGGCCGGTGAATTGCTGAATCCCTCAGGCATACGAACATTGGTGCTTGGTCCTTCCAAATTGGTGGGCACCTGTCACTTGGTCTATTCGGCCGAACATCGGCCGGTCGGCGCGTTCCTTGTCTTCCTCGAAAAGACGGGCCTGGCCAGGGCATTTTTGCAACAACGCCGAATGATCGCCCGCCGGTCGAGAAGCGGGCCACCCTTTCAGGTATTTACGCTGCCGGTCGAGGGGACGCTGCGGTTCAGCGGGCGGGCCCGTCGGTCGGGTCTGGCCGACCACCTGGTCGCCTTCCAGGATCGCCTGGCCCAGTCCAAAACATTGACTTGGCGTGAAATCCGAACAAGCGCCGGCTCCGTTCTGCTGGTCGGCATGCCCGGTATCCGGATGGAAGGGGTGAACCTGTATG
>CALLCO010000248.1 GCA_937998695.1 Candidatus Ozemibacteraceae bacterium | reverse complement strand
GGTCGGCCGCGTCAGGGTCGGCCGCGTCAGGGTCGGCCGCGCCAGGATCGGCCGCGCCAGGGTCGGCCGCGGCCAAACCCGCCTCGGTGGCTGGCGCCGTTGCCACCAATTCCATCCAAGCGGGAGGCCACACCACCGTTTTTCCAGCCATCGCCGAGAGATACGCCATGTCTGACCAGCCCTCCAACCCCGCCCTGCCTCACCCGAGAACCCCGACCGCCTCCGCCCTGGAACGGGAATTCCTCACCGGATGGGTCGCGGCCCGCCAAGCCGGCTCCCAAGCCCACCTCACCTTCCTGGAATTGTCGGCCAGTCTGGCCGAGGCACAGGCCCGCCTGCTCGAGCGCCAACTCTCCCTAATGGAGGGACTTTCCTCCGAAGAATTGGCTACCCTGGCAAAGGAGTATGCCACCAGCCATCTTTTCCCCGAAACGGCGGTTGTCGGCCAGCCGGTTCCTTCCGCGTGGTCGCCCGGAATACCCGCGCCCGTTTCCGGGATTTCGCCCAATCAGGCTGGTGCACCACCCGCTCCCCCGATGCCGGTCGGTGACGCCCAGCTCGCCAAGCCCTCGGCAACCACGTTTCCCGAGGTCGCAGCCCCCGCCCGCCAGCCCTCTGTCCCCTCTGCCCCGCCGACTCCAACCGCCCCCGCCGCCGGACCCGGGGCCAGCCCAGCGGTCGAACCCACCGTGCGGCCCCCCACAGGGCCCGCCAGTGAACTCACCGGGGAATCCCACGCCAACGCTTCCCTGCCAACCGTTTCCTCCTCTCCCGCCACGCCGGTCTTCCTCGACCGCCGCGGCTCGATGGAGTTTGCCGTGGGCCGGATCGGCGCCGCTCTGGGCGAGTTCTTCGCCCCGATCGACGCCTTCCCGACCCGGGTCCGCCTGCCCGACGAGCCCCTGAACTTCGTCGATCGCATCCTGCTGGTCGAGGGCGAAAAGGGCAGCCTGGGGCCCGGACGCTGCGTCACCGAGCACGATGTCCTCCCCGGCGCCTGGTATCTCGACAACGACCGCATGCCCACCGGCCTCGCCGTCGAAGCCGGGCAGGCCGACCTGTTCCTGTCGGGATGGCTCGGCATCGATTTCAAGACCCGCGGGCTCGCCGTTTACCGGCTGCTCGACGCCACCGTCTCCTTCCACGGGCCCTTGCCGCGGCCGGGCGACACCATCCGCTACGACATCCGCGTGCTGCGGTTCATCAAGCAGGCCCAGACCTACCTGTTCTTCTTCGAGTTCGACGGCACCGTGGCCGGACGACGGCTCATCACCATGCGCGACGGCTGCGCCGGGTTCTTCACCCGAAAGCAGCTCGACGAAGGGAAGGGCCTCATCCTCAAAGACGAAGAAGCCCGCCCCGATCCCCGGCCGCGCCCCGGCGACCTGCCCGAGCTGGTCGCCGGCCCCCTGCCAACGACGATCGGCCCCGACGGCCTCGCCGCCTTGCGCCGGGGCGACCTGAGCGGAGCGTTCGGCCCGGCCTTCGCCGGGCTTCCCCTGCGCCGGCCCGTGGGTCTGCCCTCCGGCAAGATGGCCGTCCTCGACCGCGTCACCGCGATCGAGCCAGCCGGCGGCCGGTTTGGGTTGGGCCTGATCCGCGCCGAGATCGACATCCCGCGAGATGCCTGGTTCTTGACCAGCCACTTCATCGACGACCAGGTCATGCCCGGCACCCTGATGTACGAGTCGTGCATGCAGGCGTTCCGCATGTTCCTCATGCGGATGGGCTGGGTCGGCGAAGCCGACACCTGCGCGTTCGAGCCCATCCCCGGGGTGCGCAGCGGCCTGCGCTGCCGGGGGCAGGTCATTCCCGGCGCGAAGACGGCGACCTACGAGATCTCGATCAAGGAACTGGGCTTCCGGCCCGAGCCGTATGCCATCGCCGACGCCCTGATGTTCGTCGATGGCAAATGCATCGTGCTCTGTTCCGACGTCTCGGTGCAACTCTCCGGCAGCTCCCGCGACAGGCTTGTACACCTTTGGAATTCGCGCCAGGCATCGTTCCCGAATTCCTGGAGTGGCACCAGCCAGCCTCCGACCACCGCTGCGGCGGGGATGGCCGACCGCCGCGGTCCGGGGTTCGCCCCGGTTGGAAGCCCCGCCCGCGAACCGCTCTCCCCCTCGATGCCCCAGATGGAAGGGGCTGCGACTCGTTCTGAGGCTGCACCCAGCCCGGAATTCGGGCCCGCCTCGAGGAGCCTTCCGCGACCGACACCTGACCGAGAGGCACCCGCGGGGCCGCTGAGCCGCCTCTCATGTGCCCCGGCTGCCCCCCCCCATCCTCCAGCCGCATCTGCGGCAACACCCCTTTCGCCACCATTTTCCCCAGCCGCGCCCCCCCCGGCCCGCCCGCCGGTGCCGCCTTCCTCCTCCGGCTCGCCCGGGGGGTCTCGCGAAGGCCTCGACGATGAGCGCCCCGCTCTCTTCACCGGGGCACAGATTCTCGAATACTCGGTCGGACGCCCGTCCGTCTGCTTCGGAGAGGCCTACCGCCCCTTCGACCAGGATCGCTTCCTGGCCCGCCTGCCGGGCCCCCCCTACCTATTCGTCGACCGTATCACCCGGGTCGAACACCCAGCCCTGCTGCTCAAGCCGGGCGGCATCGTCGAAGGCCAGTACCGCATCCCCACGGATGCCTGGTACTGCCGGGCCAACCGCCAGTCGGGGATTCCCTTCTCGGTGCTGCTCGAGTTCCCCCTCCAGGTTTGCGGATGGTTCTCGGCTTACATGGGCTCGGCTCTGACCAGCCCACACCCTCTCCATTACCGCAACCTCGACGGCGCCGCCACCCTGCACGAGGACGTGACCGACCTGTCCGGCCTGCTCACCGCCGAGGTCAAATGTACGAAGATCTCCCAATCGGGCGGGATGATCATCCAGACGTTCACGTTCCGGGTCACCGGCGGTGGCCGCCTGGTGTACGACGGCGACACCACCTTCGGGTTTTTCACCCGCGAAGCGCTCGCCCAGCAGGTGGGCGTGCGCGGGGCCCAACCGTATGTGCCCCGCCCCGAGGAAATCGCCCGCCACGTCCCGTTCCCCCTTCCCCACCCCGCGCCCCTGACCCCGGAAGACGTCACCGACACAGGCCGCGACGGCTTCCTCATGCCGGCAAAGGCGTATTTGATGAACGACGCCATCGACCTGTTCATCCCCGACGGCGGGCCGCACGGCTTGGGGTACATCCGGGGCGTCAAGGCGGTCGACCCGCGGGAGTGGTTCTTCAAGGCCCACTTCTACCAGGATCCGGTCGTCCCCGGCTCGTTGGGGCTCGAGGCGTTCCTGCAATTGCTGAAGGTCGCCGCGGTGCATCGCTGGGGTGGGGGCCGGGGCGAAGGCTCGCCAGGGACGCGCTCCGGCTTCGAGCCGATCGCGGTGGGGCGCCCGCACACGTGGTCATACCGCGGCCAGGTCATCCCCTCCAACCGCCAGGTCACCGTCGAGGCCTGTGTCACGGCCATCGACGACGCCACCCGCACCGTCCAGGGCTCGGGGTACTTGAAAGTTGATGGGCTGGTGATATATAAGTTGGAGAATTTCGCCGTCCGTCTTCGCGAACGGCTGTGACGGTTTTGTCCCAGTTCGTCCTCCGTCGCAGAAAGGTCCCAGCATGAAGTTCTCCCGGGTGGTCCTGGAAGCCATCGGCTACGAGCTTCCCACCAACGTCATCACCAGCTCGTGGATCGAGGAGCGGCTGCGCCCGCTGTACCAGAGACTGTTCCTGCAACCCGGGCAACTCGAGGCCCTGACCGGCATCAAGGAACGCCGCTGGTGGAACCCCGGGCACGTCAACTCCCACGAGGCCACCAAGGCGGCCCGCAAAGCCCTCGAGGAAGCCGATATCCCCGCCTCCGAGATCGGCGCCCTGGTGTACGCCGGGGTCTGCCGCGACGACTTCGAGCCGGCCACCGCCTGCGCCGTCGCCGCCAATCTGGGCCTGCCCCCGAGCGCCATGATTTACGACATCTCCAACGCCTGCCTGGGAGTGCTCAACGGCATCGTCGACATCGCCAACCGGATCGAACTAGGCCAGATCAAGGCTGGCCTCGTCGTCGCCTGCGAAACCGCGCGCGAGATCACGAGCATCATGATCGAACGCATGATCGCCGAGGGCACCATGGATTTCTTCAAGCAGGCCCTCGCCACCCTGACCGGCGGGTCGGGTGCCGCCGGCGTCGTGCTGACCGACGGCTCGTACGCCCCCGACCGGCCGCGGCTCGTCGGCGCCACCGCCATGGCCGCCCCCCAGCACCACCGCATGTGCCGGTGGGGCTTCGACCGGCACGACCCGCCGCGCGCGCCCCAGATGATGGAAACCAACGCCATCGGCCTGCTGACCCACGGCAAGGAACTGATCAGCCGCCTCGGCCAGGCCTTCTACAGCGAATTGCAGTGGGCCCGCGACACCGTCGACCGGCTGATTCCCCACCAGGTCGCCAACGCCAACCGGTTTGCCATCCTCGAAGGGTTGGGCATCCCCCCCGAGAAAGATTTCAGCACGTTCCCCTTCCTCGGCAACATGGGCACCGTCTCGCTGCCCGTCACCGCCGCCATCGCCGCCGAGCGCGGCGTGCTGCAGCGAGGGCAGCAGGTCGCCTTCATGGGCATCGGCAGCGGCCTCAACAGCCTGATGCTGGGGTGGAAATGGTGACCGCCGCCGCCTTCCCCGACTATCCGTTCACCGGGCATTTCTTCGACCGTCGCGGGCTGCGCCTGCATTACCTCGACGAGGGAAACGGCCCCGAGACCATGGTCATGGTGCATGGCAACCCTTCGTGGTCGTTCCTGTACCGGCGTCTGGTCTCCGCGTTCCGCGACACCTTCCGGGTGATCGTGCCCGACCATATCGGCTGCG
The DNA here is from genome assembly GCA_937998695.1 of Candidatus Ozemibacteraceae bacterium. Classification (GTDB taxonomy): domain Bacteria; phylum Muiribacteriota; class Ozemobacteria; order Ozemobacterales; family Ozemobacteraceae; genus Ozemobacter. Next base: position 3,919 of record CALLCO010000248.1, on the reverse strand, counting down.
GGCTCTCCGACAAACCCGGTGACGACCGCTACGACTACCGCCTGCGCTCGCGCATCGACGACCTCGAGGCCCTGCTGGCCGACCGCGGGATCGAGCGCGACATCACGCTCGTCGTGCATGACTGGGGCGGGCCGATCGGGTTCGGGTATGCCGCCCGCCACCCTGAACGCATCAGGCGCCTCGTCATCTTCAACACCGCCGCCTTCGGGCTTCCCGCCGGGAAGCCCTTCCCCTGGCCGTTGTGGATGTTCCGCCACTCGGCCCTCGGGGAGTGGGCCACCCGCGGCGCCAACGCCTTCGCGCGCATCACCGCCCTGACCAGCACCGCCGTGCCCTTGCCCCCCGCCGTGCACGACGCGTTCATCGCCCCCTACGATTCGTGGGAGAACCGCATCGCCACGATCCGGTTCGTGCAGGACATCCCGCTCGCCCCCGGCGATCCCTCGTGGGAAGACCTGCAGGCCGTCGAGCGTGGGCTCGATCATTTCCAGCACACGCCGGCCCTGCTGTGCTGGGGACGGCGCGACTTCATCTTCGACCGCGCTTTCTTCCTCGAATGGCGGCGACGGCTGCCCCGGGTCGAGGCGCACTCGTTCCGGCAGGCTGGCCACTACCTGCTCGAGGAGGTCCACCAGGAGGTCATCACCCTGATGCGCGACTTCCTGGCCCGCCACCCGCTCGGCGCGGCCGCCCCCGGGCAGAGCGTCAGCCATCGGGACAGCGACGCCCAGGCGGCGCGGGGACCTCGTGACCATGGGTTCTAGCGTCCCCTTCCTCGTTGCCCCCATCCCGACGGCCATGGCCCCGACCCCTAGGGTGGCCCGGAATCTGGCTGGCCACGCCACCCCGGCCGAACCCACTTCCGCCTGCCGGGCTTCGACGCCATGACGGCCGCCTCTGCCATCCCTGGGGATGCCACCTCGGCCGCGGTCGGCTTCAACATGGCCGCCCTGCTGCGCGACAAGGCCGCGCAGATGCCGCACAAGCACGCCGTCGTCCTGCCCAGCGGGCGCGACTGGCAGGGACGGGTCGCCTACACTCACCTGACCTTCGCCCAGCTCGAGCGCGAGAGCGACGCCTACGCCCGCGGGTTCGAGGAGATCGGCATCCGGCGCGGCACCCGCACCGTGCTGATGGTGACCCCCGGGCTCGACTTCTTCGTCCTCACCTTCGCCTTGTTCAAGGTCGGCGCCGTCGTCGTGCTCATCGACCCGGGCATCGGCCTGAAGAACCTCGGGGTCTGCCTCGCCGAGGCGCAGCCCGAGGCCTTCGTCGGCGTCACCAAGGCGCACGCCGCCCGCGTGCTGTTCCGATGGGGGACCGACACCATCCGGACATGCGTCACGGTCGGCCGACGCCTGTTCTGGGGCGGCTGGAAGCACACCGATCTGCGGCGCCCCGCCGACCAGCCCTTCCCCATTGCCATGATGCCGCCCGACGAGATGGGCGCCATCATGTTCACCAGCGGCAGCACCGGGGTCTCGAAGGGGGCCGTCTACACCCACCACATCCTGACCAGCCAGGTGCGCTACATCCAGGAACTCTACGGCTTCCGACCGGAAGACGTCGATCTGGCCACCTTTCCCCTCTTCGCCCTGTTCGACGTCTGCCTCGGCATGACCAGCGTCGTCCCCGACATGGATGCCACCAAGCCCGCCCAGGCCGACCCGGTCAAGCTGATCGAGGCGATCGAAGACAACGGCGCCACCGTGATGTTCGGCTCGCCCGCGTTGATCAACACCCTCAGCCGCTATGGGGAAAAGCATGGCCGCCGCCTGCCCACCATCAGAACGGTCATCTCGTGCGGGGCTCCTGCCCGCAACGACGTGCTGCAGCGGTTGCACAAAATGCTGCCCGATGGCACCGAGATCTTCACTCCCTACGGCGCCACCGAATCACTGCCCGTCAGTTCGATCGGCAGCCGGGAGATCCTCGGCGAGACCATGCACGAGACGGCCCGCGGCGGCGGCACCTGCATCGGCCGGCCCGATCCGCATGTGACGGTGCGGGTCATCCGTATCTCCGACGAGCCGATCCCGGTCTGGTCGGACGACCTGGTCGTGCCGGCGGGCGAGATCGGCGAAATCGTGGTGCAAGGGCCCATCGTCACGCGCGAGTACTACCGCCGCCCCGAAGCCACGGCCCTCGCCAAGATCCGCTCCGCGGACGGCCGCGAGATCTGGCACCGCATGGGCGACGTCGGCCGCTTCGACACCCAGGGCCGCCTGTGGTTCTGCGGCCGCAAGGCCCACCGCGTCACCACGCCGCAGGGGCCCCTGTTCACCATCCCCTGCGAGGCCATCTTCAACGCCCACCCGCGCGTCTTCCGCACCGCCCTCGTCGGCCTCGGCGCCCCCGGCCAGCAGACCCCAGCCCTCTGCGTCGAACTCGAGCCCGGCGACGACCGCCACGACCTACCCGGCCTGCGCCGCGAACTGCTCGCCCTCGGCGACCAGCACCCGCACACCCGACCCATCCAGCTCATCCTCTTCCACCCCGGCCCCTTCCCGGTCGACGTCCGCCACAACGCCAAGATCAACCGCGAACACCTCGCCACCTGGGCCCAAGCCTCCGTTCCACAAACCTAATTCTCCGATCTGCCTCCCAAGCCATGTTGCGATCGTCTTTGTGTCTTTCTTTTGCCATGCGACGAAAGATGGCTGGCTGCTGCCTCGATCTCGAAAGAAGCGTTCAGGCTTCGTCGAGCCGCCGGTGGGGACACAAAGCCCCGCGCCAACCTGCTTGCCGAGCCTGAGAAAAAATCCGGTTTGTGGAACGGCCGGGGCACAAAGCCCCGCGCAAACCGGCTGGTCAAGCCTGAGAAAAAATCAGGTTTGTGGAACGGAGTGAACCAGCTCTGCTATCATCTTCCCACCAACGCACGTGGAGGATCGTTATGGGCAACACCCCCAGCTCCGCGCCCGGCCTGCCGACAGGCACCCAGGTCCTGGTCACCGGCGGCGGCGGCTTTCTCGGGAAGGCCATCGCCACCTTGCTTGCCCAGCGCGGCATGACGGTGCGCAGTTTCGCCCGCGGGGCTTATCCCGAGCTCGAGAAGCTCGGCATCGAGACGGTGCGGGGCGACCTGACCGACCGGCGGGCGATCACCGAAGCCTGCCGGGGATGCGAGGTGGTCTTCCACGTGGCCGCCAAGGCCGGCATGTGGGGCCCCTACGAGGAGTATTACCAGGCCAATGTCGTCGGCACCGAGAACGTCCTCGCCGCCTGCCGCGAACAGAAGGTCAGGCGTCTGGTCTACACCAGCTCCCCCAGCGTCGTCTTCGGCGGCAAGGACATGGAGAACGTCGACGAGTCGGTTCCCTACAGCGACCATTACGAGACCCATTACCCGAGAACCAAGGCGATGGCCGAGAAGCTCGTCCTGGCGGCCAACGGCCCCGACCTGGCCACGGTCGCCCTGCGCCCCCACCTGATCTGGGGCCCCGGCGACAACCACCTCGGCCCCCGCATGATCGCCGCCGCCCGGGCCGGCCGCCTCCGCATCGTCGGCACCAACACCAACCAGGTCGACTCGATCTACATCGACAACGCCGCCGAGGCCCATCTGCTCGCGGCCGAGCGGCTCGCCCCCGGCGCGCCCTGTGCCGGCAAGGCGTATTTCATCAGCAACGGCGAACCCCGCCCCCTCTTCGATATGGTCAATCTGATCCTGGTCGCCGCCGGCGAACCGCCCGTCACCAAGACCATGCCGGCCGGGGTCGCCTGGTTCGTCGGCTGGGTCATGGAATGGGTCTGGACGATCTTCCGCCTGCCCGGCGAGCCCCGCATGACCCGCTGGCTGGCCAGCGAGATGTCGACCGCCCATTGGTTCAACATCGCCGCCGCCCGCCGCGACCTCGGCTACGAGCCCCGCGTGTCGATCGACGAAGGGGCCCGCCGGCTCGCCGCCTGGTTCAAG
>CALLCO010000247.1 GCA_937998695.1 Candidatus Ozemibacteraceae bacterium | reverse complement strand
AAGCCCCCTGGACCTTTTTTCTGGCCTGGGGAACGCGACGCGTTCCCCAGGCGATAAGCCCGCGGCGCGGGCCATCAATCGCTTTTATTGCGGTTCATGGCCTTTATCATGTGAACCTTTCTCCCCCGGAAGGCATATACTGGAGTGAGGGCATGACCATGGCAGGCATCTCGGGACGGCAGCGACCGCGCCGTGGCTCACGAACACGTGGCCACCCGGCGCAGCGCGGGTTCATCCTGCCCTTCGTGATCGTCCTCATCACCATCCTGACCACCCTGGGCACCTGGTATCTATTCTCGACCGTCCAGTCGAAGAACGTCTTTGCCGTCTTCTACCGTGACGATCTCGCCCGCCTGATCGCCGAAAGCGCCGTCTCCGAGTATCGCGCCACCATCCACCAACGCATGGCCGCCAACCAAGCCCTCGGCGGCCTGGTCGCCAACCCCGCCGCCAACTCGCGGGGGGTGCCGTTCTCGCTGGCCGACCTGCCGGCCACCGCCGAGATGGCGCGGTCGCTGATGGGCGGTGACCGCCTCGCCCTCGACGGCACCCTCACCATGCGCAACGTCGACTTCGACCTGATCGAAGAGATCGGCGGCTCGCGCAAGCGCAGCACCTTCGACCGCGAATACCAGGGCACCCTGCGGTTCACCATGACGGTCGGGCTCGGGCCGGTCGGCAAGCGCCGGGTCTCGACCTTCATCCACGAGTTCGACGTCAAGCGGGCTTGCCTGCGCAGTCAGCCCGGCCAGCGGGTCGGCCGCGGCTACACCACCAACGCCCTCAACGATTACGTCCTCTACATCCGCGACGCCTACCAGGAATTCCAGGACATCAACATCGCCGGCAAATCACTCAACAACGACAACCGCACCCTGATCATCGACCACACCAACAGCGGCAAGCGGGGCAAGATCTTCCTGGGGTGCGGGCGGGAGAGCGACCCCGACCGCACCCAGAAGTATGTCTTCATCAATGTCAACGAACGCATGGACTGGCTCCTGCCCACGCCGCCCCCCGACCTCGTCATTCCCTGGTCCGACCTCAAGAAGCCTGAACTGATGCCCAAGTTCACCCAGGAACTCGAAGCCAAGATCGAAGAGGCCAAGCAGCAGGCGCAAGGCCAAGTGAATTTCACCCCCGAAAAGGTCAAGGCGATCATCGGGGTCGAATACAAGCCCTTGGTCGGCACCCAGGGTTGGTGGCAGAACATGTCGGCCAGGGTTAAGGCTCTATTTGACAAGTTCTTCCGACGCCGGGAAAACACGACGGTAGGTAATAAGGAACGGCCGGTCCACCTGCTGGGGCCGCAAGACAACGATCAGAGCATGTGCGAGCTGATCGAGGGGAACGTGCGGCAGCGGTTCTGGCAGACCGCCACCTTCCGCATGGATTTTTCGCAGCTCACCGACAATGCCCAGATCAACCAGGCCCTCGTGCAACAGATCGGCGACCGGTTCAACATCGACCTGCAGTATTACTCCGACGCCGAACTGAACATGCTTTGGAACAGCCAATCGATCCCCGAGTCGACGAAAGAGATCTACAAGACGGTCAAGTTTTTCGAAAACCGCGACAAGACTCTGTTGATGTCCATGCCTAATCCGCTCTTCCCATTCAAGCCGAAGCCCAATTACCAGACCGACCGACACTCTCCTGGGGTCTTTCCCAACCCGCCCCTGGTGGGCCGCACCATCGGTGGCGGCCCGGTCGATTTCACCAACTTTCTGCCGTTCGCCCCCTTCCTGGTGCGGTCCTATCGTTTCAGCAGTTCTCAAGCCTTGTACAACAGCCATTTCTATGATGCCGAAAAAAACGTGTTGTATCTGAACGGCATCTACATGATCGAAAACCCCACCGAAGGTCTCCTCATCAAACAGGATCTCAAGTTCGCGGGGCGCGGGGTGTTGCTGTCCTACGGCAACATCACGATCGAAGGCAACTTCACCCGGAACGACCCGGCCCAGGACGGTCCTTGCATTCTCTATACTTACCGCGGCAACATCGTGGCCAATACCAAGGCCCCCGGCACCATCGAGGCCTCGCTGGTGGCCCTCAACTACAAATTTTCGCCCACCGGCGGCGGCGGCCTGTCGGTCGTCAATTTCTCGGGACGCAAGGCCCAGGTGAAGGGCAACCTGTTGGCCGACCGCCTCAACCTCGACTCGATGGCGGCCGGCACCGAGAACTCGATCACCTACGACAGCGAAAACCTCAACGGGGACCTGCTCTATTGCACCACCTTCGGCGGCCGCCTCCGCGCCGCCCGGATGACCTTCGATGACCCCAACGCCCGTCCCTGACCCGCGCCGCCCCTTGCCCTCCTGCCCAGCCCCAGGACACAGGAGAAAGCGGCTCACCCCGAGGCCCGGCGACTCGCCTCCCCTGGTCAGCCCACGACGGGAGCTCATTCCCCCACCCTCCGCCCCTCTCCGGTCGCTGACCGGCCAGGGCCACCCCGCCGCAACACCTTTCTGCGCGATCCCCGGCCGGAGGAGCCCCCGACCCCGCCGGCGGGGGTTCTCCTTCCTCGAAATCCTGGTGGCCAGCATCTTCCTGATGGCCGGGCTCGTCTACCTGTTCACGGTCTATCGCTCATCGCACCAGGGCACCCTCGACTCCTACCGTGAGACGATCGCCTATTGTCTGGCCACCGAAGGGCTTGAATGGGTGGCCGGACTCGGCTACGAGAACCTGGTTTCGCTGCTCGAGAATCCCGGCACCTCGTTCTTCCAACGGTTCCGCCCGGGAGAATTTGTCGAGATTCGCGACGTGCTTCTCGACAATGGCCGGACCCTCCCCTACCCCGATGATTATCGGCTCTTCAAGCGCAAGATCGACCTCACTCATGACAAGACCCGCAAGATCGTGCTCGTCGAGGTCACCGTCGTCCCCATCGATTCTTTCCTGCGCCGCGAAAGCGTCTTTCTGGCGCGCATCGTCGGGAGGGAATATGACTAGACGGGCGCTCAGCCTGCTCGAGGTGGTCATCGTGCTGACCGTCGGGGTGATCCTGCTGTTGCCCGTGGTCAACTTCCTGATCATCACCCAGAAGTCGGCCTACAAGGGCCTCGACCGCCTCGAGACCCTGGCCAAGGCCCGCATCGTCATCGAAAAGACCCAGCGCGATCTGAAGAACTTCTGCTTCTCCGACACGGTCGGCCTGACCGTGGCTTCCGATGCGAACCGGTTCGTGGCCATCTTCCCCACCTACCCCGCTGCCTACACCGGAGCCATCTATGGGGGGGACGAGAACCCCGTCAACCTCGTCACCTACACCTTCGACCGGGCCCGCAAGACCCTGGCCCGCTCGGTCAAGGTCCATCCCCTGCTGCGGTCTGGGTTCCCCGCCACCCCCGAGATCCTTGCCACCAACGTCGGCAATTTTTCGATCGAGCGGCGGGTCATCCTGGGGCAAACCTTCTACGACATCCGCATCCTCATCCTGCCCAGTTCGGCCTACGCCAAAAACGCCCCCACCGACCTGCGCACCTCGGTGCGGTCAGAGTTCGAGGCCCGGCTCGAACGCCATCCCCATTTCATCACCAACCGCCGCTCGACCATCGATCTCCCGCCTCCCTGACCAATAGAGTGGCTTGGGACCGTGCCCCCCAGCTAGGAAGCCCCTCCCAAAAGGAACCGAAAAGCCCACCCTTGAACCATGGGGCAATACTTTCGATAACCCCCGCTACGGGCTTGCCGCCTTGGGAAGGCACCGTATTTCCCAGGCAAGGAAGAGGGTTCAGGCCGCCGATCCTGGCGGAAAGAATGTACTGAACATCTAAGCAAACCTGTGGGTCCTGCCGATGAGGTCGGCATGAATGTCGTTCTGGCCATTCAGGACCCGTCACAATGCCGCACCACGGCCGGGGAACCACCCGTCGCCCCGGTGCCACGGCCGCCCCGCCCCCTATTCGGGGGAATGGGCGGCGGACCTCACCCCCTGATGGACCGGTTAACGCGAAGGAGCCAGGCATGAAGAACAAACTGCTCATTTTCGGCCTTGCCGCCTGCTCGGTGTTCCTCACCACAGGCTGGACGCGGGACTACCTGCAATCCGGCACCCAGGCCAGGTTGCGGAGCTCCGGGTTCAGCGACGGGTTCATCGCCCGGGCCTCCAAGCGCACCGCCGACCCCTACCGGATCACATCGGATGGCACCTCCATCTATGCGCAGCAGGACGCCCTGCCGGTTCCTCCCCCCAATGGCGCCGATGGGGGAACCAGCTCCGATCCGACCCTTCCCCCCGTCCCTCCGCCGGCCGATACCCCTCCCGACAGCGGAGGCGGCTCGGTCCTCACCCCGCTCGAACCCTTGCCCCCGCCCCCGCCCCTGCCCCCGCCGCCCGCCGCCCAGCCGGCCCCGACCCCGGCCGAAGCCCCTCTGCCTCCGGCGGGAACCCCTGCCAAGAACGGCAAGTCGTCCAAGGCCAAGAGCCCCGCCAAATCATGGGGTGGGTCATCCGCGAAAAAAGCCCCCGCTAAGAAAAGCACGGGGAAGAAGCGCTCCTCCGCCCCCATCGTCTCGAGCGGCGGCTACCCCCCCGCCCTGCCGTCCTTCCCGCCACCCTACGGGGCCGCCCCTGTCTACGGCGGGGGCCAGGAGATCTACTCCCAGGATCCGTTGCAGCTGCCCCCCGTCAGCAGCCTGCCCGAGCCGTCGCGGGTCACTCTTCCCCCCATCACCCGCGACGCCATGATGACCGCCCCCCTCGGGGAGGCAGTCTCCCGCGTGCTTGCCGCCAACTTCATGGGCCTGACCGGCCTACTCGTCACCACCTCGGCGGATGTCAGCCGCGAAGGGTCGTTCAAGTGCGGGTTCCACACCTCCTGGTTCACCCTCGACCGTGTCTATGACCGAGTTCTGGCCAGCGGGGAGAGCGGCGATCTGCTCGAGATCCCCTTGTTCTTCAACTACGCGGTGACCAACGATCTGGAATTCGCGGTCAGCCTGCCGATTCTCAATTACACGATCAAATCGCGCATCCTGTGGAGCAAGGATTTCCGGGAATCGGGCACCGGCGACGCCAAACTGGCCTTCAAATACCGGGTGTTCGACAACCCGCAATATCAGATGCGGGGAGCGTTCGGCCTGGGGTTCAAGTTCCCCACCGGCTCCGACCAGAAAGGCCTGGGGACCGGCAAGACCGACTTCGAGGTCTATACCGCCTTCAGCAAAAACTTCGAGCGCCTGATCGGCCACCTCAACCTTGGGTATATCATGACCGGCGACCCCAATACCCAGTTCTATCCCGACGGGTTGGCCGACATCTTCTACTACAACATCGGGCTCGAATACCCGCACAACCACAACGTCACGGTCATGACCGAGGTCAACGGCCAGGACTGGGGCGCGGAAGGCTTGCGCATCGACGTCACCCCCGGCCTGCGCTACACCCCGACCGAGAACTTCGCCTTCGAGGTGGGGGTTCCCATCGCCGTAACCAACGATCAGCGCTACGGCTATAACTATCGTGTGGTCTTCGGCGTCACCGCCTTCTTCAAGTGACCAGGCGGACCAACGGCTCCCGCAACCCCGTCAGAAGGCCGATCCTGGCCGGACTGGATTGAGCAGGTGATGGGGGCCGGGCGACCCGCGGGCGATCACCTTCGGGCCTGCGCCGCCTGCGGGTTGATCCAGGTGGTTCCGGCTCCCTCTCCCCTGCCCATAACCCGGGTCCTGGCGGTCTGCCACCGCTGCGCCACCCCCTTTCCCCCAGCCGGTGAGGCCCTGCGCCATCGCGCCCGCACGGCCGCCTGCGCGCTGGCGGCCCTGATCCTCTTCCCGCTCGCGGTCTGGCTGCCGGTCCTGCATCTGGAACGGTTCGGCCACGTTCACGAGACCGGAATTCTGCGCGGCTGCGTCGACCTGTGCACGGACGGCCACGTGGTGCTGGCGACCGTCGTATTCGCCTGCTCGTTCGTCTTCCCGCTGGCCAAACTGGTCGGCCTGTTGCTGGTGACGGGGCGGTTCCTGCCGATGTCCCCGGGCCGGCGCGCCGCCTCCTTCCGGCTGATCGAGCTGGTCGGCCGCTGGGGGATGCTGGACGTGCTCCTGGTGGCCATCCTGGTGGCCGCCGTCAAACTGGGCAACCTGCTCGAGGTCAAACCAGGGGAAGGGGCCGCCCTCTTCGCCCTCTGTGTCGGCTTGAGCCTGGCCGCTTCCGCCTTCTACGACCCCCACTCGATCTGGCACGAGGACCCACCCGCCGCTGGCCGCTGACCGGAGGATCCGATGACCGAAGTTTCTGCCCCCTACGGCCCTGACCCCGCCCCCTTTCCCCGCGCCACGCTGGTGGCCGATCTGCAAGCCTCGCGCCTGTGGGTGCTGCCCCTGGCGGCCCTGCTGCTCGTGGCCGGCCTCGGCCTGCGGGCCCTGGTCCGCACCCCGCTGACGGTGCTGGTCCACCTGCGCGAGGGGCATGGCATCAAGGTCGGCGACGCGGTCAAATACCGGGGCATCGAGGTCGGCCGGGTGATCGAGGTCAAGCTCGCCCCTGACCTGCAGGAGGTCCGCCTGCGCCTGGAGCTCGATCCCGGCTACCACGGCCTGGCGGTGCAGGGCTCGAGCTTCTGGATCATGTTCCCCCGAGCCGGGCTGGCCGGGGTGCAGGGCCTCGACACCCTGATCGGACCCCGCTACCTCGGGGTGGCCCCGGGCCAGGGGCCACCGCAGGCGGAATTCGTCGGCCTCGACGAGCCGCCACCTGCCGAGGTCGCTCCCGGCAGTCTCGAGATCTCCCTGCAGGCCCCGACGCGGGGAAGTTTGCGCCCCGGCGCCCCCGTTCTCTACCGGCAGTGCCAGGTGGGAACCGTCGTCGCGGTGGGCCTGGCCCCCGATGCCGTCGGGGTCGATCTGCGCCTGGCCATCGACCCCGCCTTCACCGGCCTGGTGCGCGACAACACCCGGTTCTGGAACGCCAGCGGCCTGGCGCTCGACATCGGCCTCCTGCGGGGGTTGACCCTCGATATGGAATCGCTGCAGACCGTCCTGGCGGGCGGCATCTGCCTGGCTACCCCCGACCCGCCCGGCGCCCCCGTCCGGCAGGGGCACCGCTTCCCTCTGCACCCGTCGCCGGAAGCCGACTGGTTGGCCTGGAAGCCCGTGCTCTGGCTGGGCGACCGGCTGCTCCCTCCCGCCGCCGAGCTGCCGGTGCCGGTGCGCGTCCAGGTGCGCTGGTCGGAATCCCGCCTGGGCGGCCTGTGGCAGGAACAGCGGGTGCGCCGCGCCTGGAGCCTGCCGACCGCCGCCGGCCTGCTCGCCCCGGCCGACCTGGCCGCCCCGACCGGCGCCGGCACCCCGACCGCGTTCGAAGCCGCCGGACAGGCCTGGAAAATCGCCCCGGCCGGGTCGGCGAGCGGCGGCGCTTCGCCCCATTTCGTCACCCTGACCGGCGCCGCGCCCGAGCATCCGTGGCCAGCCGACCGCTGCCGCCGCCCTCCCGCCCCCGAGGACGCCTGCGCCATCGGCGATCCCCATCTGCCGCCGCTGCCCTTGCATGCCGGGCGGCTGCGCCCCGGCCCCGAGGGCATCTGGCTGATCGACCCCGCCCTCGGCCTCCCCGCCGCCTGGCATGGCGCGGTGGTGCTGGCCCTCAGCGACGGCAAGGCGATCGGCCAGCTCCAGATCAGGCCCGCCCAGCCCGCCC
>CALLCO010000246.1 GCA_937998695.1 Candidatus Ozemibacteraceae bacterium | reverse complement strand
CTCGGCGATGCTCTTGCCGCCGAGGATGGCCAGGGGGGCCATGCTCTCGGCCATCTTGCCGGCGAGGTCCTTGTCGCCGAAGGCCTGGAGGGCGGCGATGAGGTCGGGGGAGACGGCGCCGGCCCGGTCGACGACGCCCTGCACCTCGGCCTGCAGGCGGGCGATCTCGAGGTCGAGTTTGCGCTTGGTGACGTCGAGGTCGAGGTCGAGGGCTTCCTTTTTGCGGGCCAGTTCGGCCTTCTCGATGGCGGACAGGTTCTCCTGGTCGGCCAGGCGGGCCTCCAGGGTGTGGCGGCGGGACTCGATCTCGGCGTCGAGCTTGGCCATGTTCAGCACTAGTTGGGCCTTGGCCTCCTGGGTGGCGAGGGCGATCTCCTTCTGCGTGGTTTCGGCCATCGCGGCCGCGATGCTCTGCTTGATCGCCTCGGTCTGGCGAACGAAATCCTCACGGCGCTTCTCGCTGGAGATCTCGAGGGTCTGTTTGACCACCGAGTGCTGGGCGTCGACCAGCAGCTTGCCGATGACATCGTCGCCGATCTTGACGTCAAGCACCTCGACATCGTAGATCCGCATGCCGTTCTCTTCGAACCTCCGGCCGGGGCGCTTGCCTTCGGCACCCTGCACCCCGAGCACGGTGTCGCGCACGACCTTGATCGAGTTGGCGTAGAATTCCTCGATGCCGAGTTGTTTCACGGCGTGGCGCAGCAGCGACCGCATGTGGTCGGTCAGGAACTTGACGTAGTTCTCGACGTCGAACCACTTCTCGGGGTCGCCTTCGAAATTGACCCGGTAGGAAAGTTTGATGAAGACCTGACAGAGGTCCTTGGTTTCTGCTTGTACAATATCTGAAACCTTGTTATGGAGCACCCGCAAATACGATGTCTTGATTTTTTTGTCATCTGATTTCGGCGTGCCGGTCGACAGCTCCATGGCTTCGAGATACTCGTCATACTCGAGCAGGTAGGTCTTGGGCCCGACGATCACCTTGCGTTCGCCGGTGCGGCTGACGACCTGTACGGCGTATCCCGTCCAGGTGTCGATCGAGACGGCGCCTTCGTATTTGGTGTCGAGGACGATGGTGCGGGGCGGCGTGTAGGTGGGCTTGCGGGTGAAATCATCGCCGGCGAACCCATCGGGAGGCTGGGCAGGAAGGGGCATCCCTCCGGGGCGCAGGGCCTCGCCCTTTTCGCGGAGGGCCATGGCTTTTTTGACCGCCCCGTCGGGGAGGTGTTCCTCTGCCCCCGTTCCCTTCGAGATCTGCTTCAGGCGTATGTTGTAGTCGAGGGCTTCGGCGTTGCCCGGGAACCAGAGCTGGACCTGTTTGGGCTCGAGCACGCGCCGGACGATGACCTCGGTGCGCGGGTCGGGCAGATACATGGCGGGGCCCCGGACCAGGGTGACCTTCCCGGTGGTGCGGTTGAGCGAATAGCGGCCTTCGCCGGCAGGGATGGCCACGGCGTAGTGGATCTCCTGGTCACCGTATTTGATGATGGCGTGTTCGGGGCGCGGGAAGTAGATCATTTGGTCTTTGCCGGTGATGAACAGTTCTTCGCCTTCCTTGTACTCACGCCCGCCTTCCTTGTAGGCGGCAATGACCTTGATGTAGAGGCCGCTGATCTCGTTCAGCTCGATGGCCCGGAACTTCCGCTGGCCGTTCTTCTCGACGAACGTTTCGGATGGCCGCGGGAAGACGACGGCGGGGCCTCGCACGAACCGCTTGTTGCCGTCCTCGTCGAGCAGGATGCAGTATTCGAGCCGCTCGAGCGAGACGGCCTCGCGCACGTAGTTGTCATTCTCGTCTCGCACCACCTCGATGCCGGTGGGCGGGATGTAGAACGAGACGTCGGTGCCCTGGACCATCAGCAGGCGGCCGGTGGTCAGGGCGGTGGGCTCGGCGCTGGGTTTGATGACGTCGGCATCGGGCTGGTCGCCTGGCAGCAGGCCGCTGGCCGGCTTGGTCTGGGGCTTGATGATGGCTTTGTCCCAGTTTTTTTTGGCGGCCTCCTCGTCGTAGACCCGCACGATCAGATACTGGTTGTAGTGCAAGGTATGGCCCGGCACGATGCGGATCATCTGGCCCGGCCACAGGGCGAAACTGGTGGGGCCCGGGATGTTGACCTTGTGCCCGACGTCGAGGTCGGTCAGGCTGTTGGAAAAGGCCAGCTTGGGGTGGTTGCCGTCGCGCGCCGGGTTCTTCATGATCATGTACCAGCCCTCGGGGGCGATGGCGAAAATCTGGATCGCCTGCTCGAGGTTGCACCGTTCGAACCGTTTGCTGCGCTCGTTGAAGACAACCGGCTGGTCGGTGTTGGCCAGGCTGGTCTTGTAGGGGCCGACGTAGACGTTGACCTGGCCTTTGGTCTGGTCGCTGATGAAGGCGAACTCGTTGGGGGCAAGAACCAGATCGCGCTCCCGATTGCTCGATTCAGGCATTGTTCTTCCTCCTCGCAAGTGAATAGGCATGGGGAAATTATAGGGGAAGGGAGGACCCCCCGCAATGCTGGGGGGAAGGTTGGGTGGGGCACCAGGTCTGGGACGGGAAACGCAGAGCGTGACGGATCCGGGCTCTCATCGAGAGAGGATGGCCGACAATGGTTGTCTCCATCACCCAAGTCCCGTGGCGAGCACTTGCGGCGAGCACGTCTAGAAGCACCAGGGCCAATCCTGAGGATGAGGTCGGGAAACTCCAGCATGGGTGGGTCTTCCATGAAACAGAGGGAACATCTGCCTGGGTGTGCCAGAAGGGTGGGTGGTGACCCGCACTTCGGCCCTCATCGCACAGGGAGGCCCGGGGCCTCCTTTCGGCTAGCCCTCCGCGCGAGGTCGGGCGGAGGGCCAAGCCACCCCCTGGGTAGAATCATCGGGCCGGCCAGGTCACGCGGGCCCGGAGGTGACGGCCGACCAGATGGGAGTCCGGGGCGGCAGTCCCCCCACCGGTAACTAAGCAACGGGAATGCCAGGAGGTGGTGATAGCGAAAAGGGCTTATTCTCGCGGTTTTCGCAGGTGGCGGTGGTGGGTCGGAGCGACGTGGGCGCGACAAAAATGTTGCAGTGGGTCGGCTGCGTCCACTCTGACCTTGGGTGAGTGCAAAAGGCGTGAAAGGCGCTGCCTCAAGCAGCTCGTTGTTGCCTGCCTTTACGTATCGGTCGAGCCGAGGGGCGAGCTCCCGCTCGTTCGTTTTCATCGTCGAATTTTGGGGTAGGCCCTGTCGTGGCCCTGGTGGGCTCCGAAAAATCGCTGAGGGGAACCACCAATCCATCGGTGACGGAGGACTTGGGGCCAAGAGACGGCGGCGGTGGGGCCTGTAGGAGCCACGCGGCCGACTTTCAGGGAAGTCGGATGATCGAAACGGTTATTCCGTCTGGACCGGTCATCGTCAGGGGATATGAGGACTGGGCGAATCCCGCGGGCAGGGTTAACAGGTGATACGACGTGCCGAGCGGGGCGACCTCGGGCTTGGTGGTCGAGCCACCGGCCAGGGCGTCGGAGCGCAGTTTCAGCCCGAGGGGATGGGCGTAACGGAAGCGCTCGTTCAGAACCTTGTGGCCCGCGGCGCTGAGTTTCCCCTGCGAGCGGAGCCCCTCGGTCAGGACGGCCAGGCCGAAGTCGCGATACAGGCCCACCAGACCGCCCCGATCTTGGAACACGTCATCGATAGAATCCTTTCCCCGCGTGGTGGCCCGAACAATAGATCGAATCCTGGCATCGCCCCCTTGTTCCCAGAGGTAGAGGCCGAACAGACCGAGGTGGCCGTAGGCCGCGAGGTTCCAGCCGAAGCCGGTCAGGCTCGAGGCGGCCGGGTCTCCCGAGGCGTAGCTGTTGAAGCGGTCTTCCCCGGCCGGGTCGCCGCGCAAGATGCGGAAGCGGGCCTCGGCGGCGACGGCCATGCACTCGTCGAGCCAGACCTCTTCGAGCTTCTCGTCGGGCAGGAAGGTGGGCCAGTTGTTCTGGGCGGCCCGCAGGGAGTAGCTGACGAGGTGCTGGAACTCGTGGATGCAGGTCTCTCGGGCGGCCGACAGCCATTTCTCGCCCACCCATTCCGGGGTCAGGCCGGGGCTCCAGATGGCGACGAGGTCGCGGTTGTTGCCATGAACGTTCGGGGTCCTGTCGGCGTTGACCTGCTCGTAGTGCTTGGTGTCGAAGAACCCGGCGAACCCGTTCTTGGCGACGAGCGGCGAGAAGAACAGGCTGATCTTGCCGTCCTGGTCGATGTCCCAGGGTTGGCCGTAGCCGTCGGTGATGAGAGGCCAGCCGACGCTGTCGAAATCTCTGACCATCTGGTTGAGGTGGTCTTCGCTGATGGCATAGGCCCCGGTCACGGCGCTGAGGCGGTTGAAATCGTCGGGATCGACAAAGATTTTGCAATACTCGCCGATGCGGCGCAGGGTGGCCCGGCGCTGCACGTACTCGGTGCCGATCCCCAGGGTGGACCGGGCGTAGATCCATAGCGTGATCGTGTCGCCGACCTTTTCGCCGCTGTGGTCGGCATATACCGGGGGCTGCCCGGCGTCGGCCCGCACCAGATTGGCCCTCAGGCCGGGCGTGCGGTGCAGGCCAGCTCCGCGAAGGCGGGCCCGCAACTGCTGGTCGATGAGGAGCTGCCCGGGGGGCAGGCGGGGCGACAGAGCGGGGGCGGGTTCACTGGTCGCCAGGTTCGCCGAGACCTGGGCTTCGGAATGGTCAGAGGCGGCAGGGGGCGCCGCCGGCAAGGCGCGCGCGGCGGCCACGCCGGTCGGGGGGGCGGTGATCTCGACGGTCGCATAGGTCGGGCTCGACGCCGTATGGACGACGGTCACCCCGAACGTGGCGACCCCACCCGGGGTCGGGAGGGCAAAGACGTTGGGCACGCCGCTGACCATCGAATGCCGGACGACATTGCCGGGCGTGACCAGCGAATCGGTATCCTGGGCCATCACGGGAGGGGGGGCGCCGCCGGGATCTCCTCCACTGCCACCTCTACCACAGCCGGTCATGGTGAACGAAACGACGAGGGCGGCCAGCAGCAACAGACTGAACCGGGACCACCGAGGTTGATGGTGATGGGGGGAAGGGGGAATGAGTGATGGCATGGGTTTCTCCATTACCAATGCGATAAATGATGCAACCTCCATTGTATCCTGGTTCCGTTCCCGAGGCAATTCGGAACAGGCGCCAGGATCGTCGTCGTTTCCCTGTGACTGTTTCGGGGGCGGTTCTAGGGAACCCATGTGGGAAGGATGCGGCGCACCCCCGGTGGCTCGCATTCTCTTGGATTGGCAAATGGTCTCAAGTGATCCCCTGAGGAGGCCTGAGCCTGTCGCATGGATCGGGTCTCTGCTCGTCGTGTACATAGCGCCTTTGATCCGGTCGGCATCTCCGAGGGGACGGAAGGTGAAAGCCGTCGTCGGGGGCGTTCGTGCAGCAGACTCGCCTGACATGTCGAATGGAGGCCTGGTACGGGTGGGTGGGCGCGTAACGCGGCGATGTTCGGCCGAAGCCGGCAAACCGGAAGGGGATGAAACGAAGTGTCACAGATGTGTGCGGTGTGTATCTCGACTTGAACGTCTCGACCTGAACGGTCCCATGGTGACCGTGTCTTCCTGCACATCACCAGGGTCCGGGAAGGGGCGCGACCAATTGACCTGCGGGTCGGTTGCTCCGGGAAGCCGCAAGTGCGGGGAACGCGCGTGACGCGCGTCACCCGCGTAAAGCGCGGAATCTCGGGGATCTGGTTCTGCCACTAGGTCTCCGTTCCTGGTTCACGGGGCCCGCTCGGCCAGCACCAGTTTCCCCAGGGGCGGCGTGGCCGAGGCGTTCTCGAGGACGAGCACCGCCTGCCCGTATTTGGTGTCGAGCCGTTCGAGGGAATCCTCGGTGCGGAACCCGCGGGCCCCGACATAGGGGGCGATCTCGACGGCGCGACCTTCCCCCAGCCTTTGGAGGGTCTCGGCATCGCGCACCGTGAACCGGTCTCCGACCTGGATGCCGCCATACCAGAAGCTTTCGACATACAGGCGAACCTGGCGCTGGGGGTCGCCCAGCAGAAGGCGCTCATGGTCCTGGGGCGTCAGGAATTCCCCGAGCCGGAGGTCGAGCTTGTAGACGAGTCCGGCGATGGGGGCAAGGAGGGTGCGCTGGGCCAGCTCGCGGCGCTTTTGTTCGGCCTCGGCCCGGGCCATCTCGATCTGCCGCTTGATCACTTCCGCCTGCAGCATTTTCTGCCGGAAATCCCGTTCGGCCTCGGCCCGCAGGGTCTCGATCTGCCGTCGGATCTGGACCGCCCGCAACTGGGCCTGGGTGAAGTCCCGGTCGGAGACGGCGCCGGCGCGCGAGAGCGGTTCCTTGCGCTTGAGATCGTCGAGGACCAGGGCCAGTTGCGCCTCCAGTTCCTTCACCCGCCGCACCGGGATCTGCAGGTAGACCTGGACGGGTTCGGTGCCGAGGGGGGGGAGCGGCTCCCGGCGGGCGAGTTCGTCGAGGAGGAGGGCGAGGCGGGTCTCCAGTTCGGCGATCCGACGATCGGCGACCGCGACCGCTTGGCGCTCGACGTCCGCCTCCAATTCGACGAGCGGCTGGCCGGTGGCCACGGTCTGCCCCTCCTGAACCAGAATCCGTATCACCCGGCCGGGCTGGAGGGGACCCACGGGCACTTCCCGGCCGCGCGGCTCGATGCGCCCATACAGGCGGACGGGGGCATCGGCCAGGGAAGGCGCGAGGGCGGGCGATGGCGGGGCCGCCGCTTGGCGCAACGTGGTGAAGGTGAACCTGAGTCCGGCCAAGACCGCGGCGAAGGCGAACAGAAGCAGGATGAGAGTGGAGGACTTCATGGCAGATACCTCTCCCGGGCGTCGGCGACGATCTGGCCGTTTTCGATTTTGAGGAGGCGGTCGGCATAGGGGAAGACCCGGGCGTCGTGGGAGACGACCACGACCACCCGGCGTTCTTCGAGGGCGACCCGCTTCAGGATGCGCATGACCGCCTGCCCACTTTCGGCGTCGAGGGCCGAGGTCGGCTCATCGCACAAGAGCACGGCGGGGTCCTTGACCAGGGCCCGGGCGATCGAAACGCGCTGCTTCATGCCGCCCGACAGGAGGCGGGGTTGGAGGGGGCCGGTTCCGGCCAGGCCGAGGTCGGCGAGCAATGCCTCCGCTTTGGCC
The DNA here is from genome assembly GCA_937998695.1 of Candidatus Ozemibacteraceae bacterium. Taxonomy (GTDB): domain Bacteria; phylum Muiribacteriota; class Ozemobacteria; order Ozemobacterales; family Ozemobacteraceae; genus Ozemobacter. The sequence goes on along the minus strand of CALLCO010000246.1, from coordinate 7,739 downwards.
TGGTGGGCGGCCGAGGGGCGCTCCCCTTGGATGCCGATGGCCAGCAGGATGTTCTCCCGAACGCTGAGCCCTTCGATCAGCATCGGTTGTTGGAAGACGAAGCCGAACGCCTGCCGGCGCACGGTGGCCGCGTCCGCTTCGTCCAGGTCGGTGAGATCACGATCATCGAGCCGCAAGCGCCCCTCGGTGGGCTGCAGCACCAGCCCCAGCAACGACAGCAAGGTGGTCTTCCCGCTGCCGGACGGGCCCGACAAAACGGTGAGTTCGCCCGGGTGCAAGGTGAGGGTGGTGGGGAACAGGACCCGGCGTAGGCTGGTGCCGTCGGAAAAATCGCGGGCGAGTCGTTCGCTGTGCAAGGTGGCCATGGCGCGGTTCCGCTCAGTGGAAGACCTGGGCCGGCTCCGCCTGGAGGGCGGTACGCAGGGCGAACAGCGACGCCAGGAGGCTGACCAGCAGGGTGCCCACCGCAAGCACGATGGGGACCGGGGCGGGCAGGTAACAGGGAATGGCGGAGTCCAGGGCGAAATGGAGCAGGCCCGCCAGCATGACGAAACCAAGGAACAAACCGAGGCCGGTAATGATCAGGGTTTCGGCGCAGACGACGAAGGCGATGTCGCGCCGGCGGCCGCCGAGCGCCCGCATCACGGCGAAATCGCGGTTCCGGCCCAGAACGCTGGTGTACATGGTGAGCGAAATGATCACCACCCCGATCACCACCGCGATGACCGTGGAAAATCCGAAGCTGCCGCCGATGCCGGTGTTGGTGACATAGTACTGTCGGGTCAGCCAGGACAGATCTTCGGTACGGAAGACCGAGGCATAGGGCAGCACCACGCGCAGGCGGGCCAACGCCGCCTCCCGATCGGTGCCGGGGGTGAACCGGACCACAATGGCAGACACCTGCCCCGCCGGGGTGCGGATGATCTCGCGGACCTTTTCCAGCGTGCCGAAGACGAGGGTGCCCTGAAAACCCCGCGCTCCTTGCGTGATGGCCGCGAGCCGGACCCGCCGATCGCCGATCTCGGTGAGGTCGGCCATGGCTGGCCGGCCGAGCTTGGGCAGATCGATCTGATCGACGGTGATGGCCTCCAGGTCGAGCAGGGCGTGCTGGTCGCCCGCGGCGAACCGCCAGGGGCCGCCGGCGTAGCGCGGCCGGCGGCTGCCCACGAGGCGGACCGTTTCATACGAGCCGTCAGGGGTGCGAAACAGGTTGCTGCCGATCAGGATGGGCTCGGCCCATTCGACCTCGGGCAGGCCGACCAGCCGGTCGAGGTAGCGGGCCGGAATCAGTTTGCCCGCATCGAGGTTGCGGGTGTCCCGGCTCATGATCCAGGCGTCGGCCCCGCTGTGGTCGACCAAGACGGACATGAAGGACAACAGACCGAAGAACACCGACAACTGCTGGCCGACCAGGAAGACGATGGCGACGACTCCCAGCAGGGCGCCCGCGGTCGAGGCGCGATCGTGGAGGACGAGCCGCAGGGCGACGAGGCTACGCATCGGCGGGAGAGGCCAGGGCGGCGATGGCGAGGTCGTGCCCGTGGGCAAAATGGGTGGCGACGAGCGCGCCGGCCCGCTCGAGGACCTCGCGGGCCGGTCGGGAACCGGGGCCGCCGACCACGATCGAGGGGGCAGGCTGGAGGTGGCGCAGAAGCCCCACGACCTCCAGCACCGCATCGAGCTGCAGGAGCAAGGGCATGGTCAGGAAGACGGCCTGGGGGCGGAGGGCCTGCGCGGCGGCGGCGATCTGACCGGCGGGCAGTCCGCCACCGAGATTGCGGGTCTGCCATCCCTGCGCGGCGAGGAAGACGCTCAGCGCCAGGGGAATGAGCGTGTGCGAATCGCCGGGAGGGCAGGCCAGCAGGGCGACCCGTGATCCCGAGGGGGACGGGGCTCGGGGCAGTCCGACCGCCAGGCGATCCAGGATGCGCTGGATGGCCTGGGTGGCCAGGTGCTCGGCGAAGATCTCGAGGCGATGGCGTTCCCACTGCATCCCGATGGTGGACAGGGCCGGCAGGATTCGGTCGACCACCAGGCGATCGGCGGGTGCGCCGGGGCTGACGATGTGCAGCCGCTGCCAGGCCCGATCGGCATCTCCGGCCAGCACCGCGTCCAGAAATTCCTGGTCGGGTTCGGCGGTCGGCGCCGTGGCCGAGGTCGTAGCAGCGGGGGCCACGCGGCGTGGCAGGTCATCCGCCAGTTCCTGGAGAGGGGCGGCCAGGAGATTGCACTCAGGAGGCTTGATCAGGCCCTGGATGGCGACGATCCAGCTGGTGAGCAGCAGGGAGACACCGTTTTGGCCCCACCCATGGGCCTGGAACACCTCGACGTACCATGGCAGTTCATTCCGGAGGGCGGCGAGCAATCCATGCCGGTAGATGATGCGCAGCAAACGCCCGAACAAGGTGGCATACTCGAGCACCTCGGCCGCTGACCGGTCGAGATGGAACTCACCGTGGGAAGCCGCCTCCACCCGGATCCGCCGGGCCACCAGCGACAGCAAAGAGGGGAAGGCCTGTTCGAACTGGTGATAAGCGGATGCCAGGCCGGCCATGTCTTACCGACCCTGCCGTTTCAGGTCGAGCAGATTCTGGGCGGTGAGGCCGGGCGGCGGGCAGGTGGGCAGGGCGCGTCCCCACCATCCGAACCGGATGGCCTGGACCGGGCACCAGGCGTAGCAGGCGAGGCAGGCTTCGCAGGATGCACCCCAGCGGGGGGCGCCGTCGGCCGCCAGGGCGATGTTGTCGACGGGGCAGAGGCGGGCGCACAGGCCGCATCTGGTGCAGGAGGGGGCAAGGCGGAACCGTCGCCCGTTCGCCCCGACCTTGCGGCAGAACCCGCGATGGAGCAGGGGGGAAAGGGCGTCGAGCGGCAGGTTGCTGCCGGGCAGCGGCCGGGCGCGGTGTTCCTTTATTTCTTGTACTATATCAATAAGTTTGTTTTCGTACCGGCGAAACCATTTGTCCCATGCGGTGAGAATCCAGCCGCCGCGCAGGACGGCTCCCCGGTCGCGGAGGTGCCGGTCGAGGATGGCCAGGGCTCCGCCCGGGGTGCCGCCGGCGGTGGCCACCGCATAGACATGCCCGGCGCGGATCGTCTCCAGGCGGTCAATGACCATCGATAGCAGTCGGGGCGGGCCGAAGGCGTAGATGGGAAAAACCAGGATCAGCCGCTCTCCCTGGTGCTCCCGGCACCGCTCCCACGTCAGGACGGAAACGGGCGGCGGCTCGCCCAGCCCCTGGGCCAGTTCTCTGGCTACCCGCAGCGAGTTCCCGGTTCCCGAAAAGCAGACGATCATGCGATCCTCCTTCCTGGCGGCATCAGGCGGTTGCCCACCAATGACGCCATGATACCTTAAACTGGATTTCCGAAGATTGACCACCAGACCGGGTTAAGGGTGAAGATCACATTCCCAGGGAGGTGACAGCAGAGATGAAGATTCCCGGCAGATGGCATATAATCGCGGCGTGATGACCGAATGGGCGATGGCGTTTTTGACTTCCCTGGCGACGATCTTTGCGATCGTCGATCCGTTTGCCACGGCGCCGATCTTTCTGGCGATCACGCCGGACAACACCGACGAAGAGCGCCGGCGCATGGCCCGCCAGGCCGCATGGATCGCAGGCGGAGTGCTGCTCGTCTTCGCGGTGACCGGCAATCGCATTTTCGCGTTCTTCGGCATCTCGACCCCGGCCTTTCGGGTGGCGGGCGGCATTCTGCTGCTGGCCACCGCTCTCGATACCTTGCGGTCGGGCGAAGGCGACAAGCCGCAGACCCCTGAAGAGCGGCGCGAGAGCGTCGAAAAGCCCGATGTCGCGGTGACCCCGTTGGCGATTCCCCTGCTGGCCGGGCCTGGCGCCATTTCGACGGTCGCCCTGCTCGGCTCGAAGGCCCGCGATCTCGGTGAACTCCTGGGCGTCGGGGTGGCCATCATCCTGACCGCGGGAATTGCCTGGGCGGCTCTGGCCAACGCCGGCCGGCTGGTCAAACTCCTCGGGCGGATCGGCCTGAAGATCGTCACCCGCATCATGGGATTGCTGCTGGCCGGCATGGGGGTCGAGTTCATCCTGGCGGGCATCCGCCAGTTCTGGAGCGGCTGAACGACTTTCCCGCGCCCGAATGTCATGGCACGCCTCGGTTGGGTCCCGGGCCCGCCCCGGATGGCAAACATTGGCTGCGGCGATGAGTCGGGAAGGCCGGCCTTGATTCCCTGAACCCCTCGGAGTAGCATGAGGATGGTTCTCATCGAGGGTGGGAGCCCTCCCCGGGGCCCGGAGGAATCCGCCGCCGGCCCCTGCGCCGGGCGCCCACGCAGGCATGATCACATCTTTCTGTCACAGCTCTGGTCAAACACTCGCTGCGGTGCCGCGGCGGGAAGGTGAAGCCCGCGATCCGCTGGCCATCGCCGGTCGCGTGCGCCGGGTCTTCTCCGGTCTGGAGCGGGAACTGGTCGGCTGCGAGGATCTGCTGATCCAGACCATGTATGCCCTGCTCACCCGCGAAAACCTCCTGTTGATCAGCCGTCCCGGCACCGCCAAGACGCTCTTCGCCAAGCTGGTCTTCAGCCGCATCGGCGGGGCGCGGGTCTTCGAGCTGCAGATGTCCAAGGGCACCCTGGCCGAGGAGGTCGTCGGCCCGGTCATCATCGAGGAGATGAAGCAGGGGAACATCGTCCACAACGTGGCGGGATCCCTGGTCGACGCCGATCTGGCCTTCATCGACGAGTTCTTCGACGCCAACGACATGGTGCTGCGCTCGATGCTCGGCATCTTCAACGAGCGCTGGTTCCGTAAAGGCCGCCAGCAGGTCGAGGCGGCGCTGCATACCGGCATCGCCGCCGCCAACTACCTGCGGGTCACCGACATCACCGCCGCCGTGCTCGACCGCTTCCTGTTTCGGGCCTGGATCGACCCCCGCTTCGACCCGTATTCCCTGCAGGCGATCGACGAGGCATACGCCCGCCATGGCGGCCGGGCCGACGTTGCGGCGCAGCCCGAGCAGCAGATTCCCTTGACCGAACTGGCGTTCCTCGCCGCCATCGTGCATGGCCGCAACGACCGGCTGGTCATCCAGGTGCCCCATCATGTGTTGTTCCTGAAGAACCTGGCGATCAACCGCTACGTGGCCAAGGCCAACCAGCTCGCCGCCGCCCAGGAGGGCCCCGAGGTCTATGTCAGCCCCCGCACCTTCGCCAAGGCTCGCCTGCTCCTGCTGGCGTCCGCCCTGTTGCACGGTCGCACCGTCGTCGAACCGAGCGACCTGCACGACCTGCGGTACATGGTTCCGCTGCTGGACACCGCCGGCACGCAGGGGAAGCTCTTCGACAGCGCGGTCGAGGAGACCGTGCATGGCCTGCCGGCCGACGAGTTGGCCATGGTTGATGAGCTGATGGAGGCGTCCCGTCTGGCCGAGCAGCTGGCCGACCGGGCGCGCGGCGGCCGCGAGCTGGAAGTGACGTCGTTCCTGAAGCGGCTGATGCTGATGTTCCATCTGACCACCCCGGGCGAGATCTATTTCGAACATGTCCATCGGCTGCTGGATGGCATCCATCCCCGCCACAAAGATGTCGTCGACCTGAAGCACGGTCTGATCAAACGCCTGCAGCACCACCAACGGCGGATCAACCACCCGGGCCGGGAGTTGCTGGCATGAGTGCCCCCGGCATCTGGTTCGGTCGGGCCGCCGCCTTCCGGCAGGGCAGCCCCGCAGCCGCTGGCAGGCGAAACGTCGGGGCGACGTTTTCCCCTGCCTGGAAGCCGGGTGACCCGGGGAAGGCCGCGCCTGCAGGGTTCCCCTCTGCCTGGCATCTCTGGGGAGGCCGCCCGGGCCGATCCGGTGCGCCGGTGCCCCCGCCGCCGGTCGGCGCGGACACCAGTCTGACCGCCTATCTCGGTTCGTTCGGACTGCGTCTGGGTGATGTGCGGCCGGCGCAGGTTCCGATGTTCCTGGTCGCCCGGAAGCTGGCCAGGCTGGTGCGGGAACTCGATATCCAGGTGGCCGGCCGACCCGCCGGCGGTGAACCGCTGACCCTGACGGTGCCGCAAGGCCTCCCCGGGTTGCCCGGCCATCCGGAGGGGGTCGGCGGCGGGGTGGCGGGGATGCCCACCGACGAAGTGCATCTGGGCTTCCTGCGCGACACCGAGGAGCTGCCCGGCATCTTTCCCGAGCAGTGGCTGATGGAGGAGGTCGCTCCCGACTGGTTCTACGCCAAGCTAGCGGCCCGGGATCTGTTCCTGCCCCAATGGCAGCAGGAAGAACCCACCGGCGAGGCAGTCTCCAGCCCAACGGGGACGGGGGACCTGGTGCCGGGACACGGCAAGGAGGATCTCCGCCGGCAGCATGCCTACCTGCTGCTCGATGTCTCGGGATCGATGGTCGACAGCGACCGTCGCGGCACCGTGGCCCGGGGGCTCGCCCTCGCCTTCGTCCGCGAAGGGTGGCGGCAGGGGGCGAGGCTGCACCTGCGGCCCTTTGCCACGGCGGTCGGCGACCTCCTCAGCGGGTCTTCCACCGCCCAGTTCAACAAGATTGTCCGCCAGGTCATTTCCTTGGAGAACGAAGGGGAAACCGCGCTGCAGGACGCTCTCGAACAGGCGGTGGCCGATATCCGCGCCGGCGGTCGCTTCGCCCGCGCCAACATCATGCTGATTACCGACGGCGTTTCCCGCCTCGGCAAGAGCCCTCTCGAGGGGGAACGCCTGCATTGCTTCGTGCTGGGGGCCGACCAGTGGTGCGACGGCCCGGTCGAGCACGACACCATCAGGAAACTGAAGCAATGGAGCGCTACCTGGCACCGGCTGCGGACCGACTGTTTCCGGCACCTCATCGCCCCGGATGCCCGCGACTTGGCCGATCTGCAAACCATCTTCTCGCCCCTATCACCCGAGAGCCTGGCCGGTTCGGGTCTTGAGGCGTTGGGCGATCTGGCCGCCGCGATCGACAACACCCTGTGTCTGGAAGATCTCTATCAGTCCATCCGGGGCGAGAACGACCCGGAGTTTTCCGGTTTGAGGCGGCATTTGAAAGCCCTGCTCCGGGTGGTGCGGGAATCTCGGGGCACCAACGACCGACTTTCGCGTGAGGGGGGGCGGGGAATTCCGGTGACCGTTGGGCCTGGTGGCCAGAGTGTTGCTGAACAACGCCAACAGGGATATGACCGGGGGCATGACCAGCGGCCGGGCCCGGAACAGCAGCAGCAGGGGCAAGACCCTGGCGGGGCGGTTGCCGCCCTCTCTATGACCGGCTCAGGGAAACCTACCCCCGGCTCGGGAATGACCTTCACCGAGCTGGTGCGGGCTCTGTGGCGGTCGGTATGCCTGGTCGTCGCGCGGTTTCTGCCGCGACGGGCCGCCTCGCCGTGCCGGGCAATGGTGCAGGACGTTGCCCCTGATCCTCAAGAACCCCGTTCCCCTGACCGTTGAGGTCGGGGTGTCCCCAATGGCCATCTCACGCTCTGCCCATCCAACCGACGGAGGTGATCGGTCCGAAAGGGGCGACCGGCGTTGGGGGCGGCGATCCTTGCGATTGGCCGGGTTCGATTACGCTTTGCCTGGGGCCTATTTCATCACGCTCTGTACCCATGGCCGCGCGTGTCTGTTCGGCGAAGTGGTCGATGGCGAAATGCGGTTGAACGATCTTGGCCGGATGGTCGAGGATGAATGGTTCCGATCAGCCGAAATCCGCCGGGAAATTCGTTTGGAACGCAACGAATTGGTGATCATGCCCAACCACCTGCATGG
>CALLCO010000245.1 GCA_937998695.1 Candidatus Ozemibacteraceae bacterium | reverse complement strand
GAAGCCAAGTCCCTCGCCAACCTCGAGTTCGCCAAGATCCTCGGGCTGATCGCCGAGCTGGCCGGCTCGCAGCCGGCCCGCGACGCCATCGCCGCTCTCACCCCGGCCGCCGACCGGTCACGCATCGAGGCCGACCTCGCCGATCTCGACGAACTGGTCGGTTTCCGCGAGGCCGGCGGGCGTCTGCCGATCGGCGGCCTGCGCGATCTGCGCGAGATCCTGGCCCGTCTGCGCACGGGCGGCGATAGCCTGACCGGCGACGACCTCCTGCTGGTGCGGGCCGACCTCGAGGTGCTGCAGGGACTGAAGAAGGCCTTCCGGCGCGAGGAGCAGCCGCGGGACCTGCGCACCCCGCGCGGCCGGCTCGACGAGCGGGTCGACGCCCTGCCCGGCCTGGAGGGCATCCACCAGCAGATCCTGGTCTCGATCAGCGAGAAGGGGGAGGTGCGCGACGAGGCGTCGGCCCGCCTGGGCAGCCTGCGCCGCGAGCTGCACCAGACTCGCGCCGAGCTCGAACGCCGCCTGTCGGAACTGGTCAACACCCAGACCGACGTCGTGCAAGATCGCTTCTTCACCGTCCGCAACGACCGCTACGTCGTTCCGGTCAAATCCTCGAGCCAGAGCCTCCTCGAGGGCATCGTCCACGACCAGTCGGGATCGGGCCAGACCCTCTACGTCGAGCCGTTGGCCTTCCTCGGCCTGAACAACCGGCTGGTGCGCCTGCGGTCCGAGGAGCGCGAGGAGATCCAACGCGTGCTGCGCGAGCTAACCGCGCTCCTAAAAGGGGTCTTGGCCGATCTGACCGTGGTCTTCGAGACCCTCGTCTTCTTCGACGTGCTCCACGCCAAGGCGCGGTTCGCCGAGAAGTTCGCCGCCCACCGGCCCGAGATCGCCCCGGACGGCCGTCTCGAACTGATCGAAGCCCGCCATCCCCTCCTTCACCCCGTTTGCGTGCCGATGGACATCACCCTCGAACCGTCGCGCTCGTGCGTGGTCATCACCGGCCCCAACGGGGGCGGCAAGACGGTGGCCCTCAAGATCGTCGGGGTCAACGCGCTGTTGCTGCAGACCGGCTGCTACGTGCTGGCCAGGGGCGGGTCGGCCCTGCCCATCTTCCGCGAGGTGCTGACCGACATCGGCGAGTCGCAGAGCATCGAAGACCACCTGTCGACCTTCACTTCCCATCTGAAGCGGCTGAAGGAGATCCTCGACACCTGCGATGCCCACTGCCTCGTGCTGATCGACGAGATCGGCACCGGTACCGACCCCGAGGAAGGCGCGATGCTGGCCTACGGGGTGCTGCAGGAGATCCGCCGGCGCGGCGCCCTGTCGCTGGTGACCTCGCACTACGAGGCGCTCAAGCAACTGGCCTTCACCACCGCCGGGTTCGTCAACGCCGCCATGGAGTTCGACTACCAGACGTTCCGGCCCACCTTCAAGTTCTTGATGGGGGTGCCCGGCCGCAGCAACGCCCTCGCCATCGCCCGCCTGTTCGGGCTCCCCGAGTCGGTGCTGGGCGATCTCGAGCGCCATCGCGAGGGGAAGAACGGGCGCGAGCGGGAACTGCTCGAGGCCCTCGAGGCCGAGCGGTCCCGCATCGAGGCGATGCGCCGCCAATGGGAGGAAAAGACCCGCCAGATCGAGGCCAAGGATCGCGAAGCCGAACAGCTCCTGACGCAGCTCAAGGAGTTCCGCCGCAAGCGCCGCGACGAGGTTTCCGAGGCGTTCGAGGAACGGTTCCGCACCGCTCTCAAAGAACTGGAAGCCCTGATCAGCCGTCTGAAGACGCGGGCCGCCACCCCCGCCGCCCCGCCCCCGCCCCTGGCGGGCCCGGGTACACCTGGCGGGCCGGGCGATCCCTCCCCCGGGGCTGGGGCTACCACCTGCGCGGCCACCCTCGCCGACGATCTCGCCGCCGCCCGGGCCGCCCTGGGCACCGTGCGCGGCCACCTCGACGAACTGGCCGCCCCCCCGCCCTCCGACGAACCCCGCGAGCGTGCTGATCAGAGCCCCCTGCGGGCCGGCGACCGCGTCCTGTGGGGCCGCCTGCTGCAGCGCGGCATCCTGCAGTCGGCCGACGCCGGCCGGGGGCGCGCCGTCGTCGATTTCGACGGCAAGGTGATGACCATTCCCCTCGCCGAACTGCGCCGGGCCGAAGCGCCCATCGGCAAGGCCACGCCGGCGGCCACGCCGACCGTCATCGTCGCCCCGGCGGCCACCGTCGCCGAGGAGATCGATCTGCGCGGGCTGCGCGTCGACGAGGCCCTCGAAAAAGTCGAGGCCTACCTGAAACTGGCCCAGGCCCAGAAAAAGGGTCGGGTCTTCCTCATCCACGGCAAGGGGACAGGTGCTCTGCAGCGGGCCATCGGTGAATTCCTCAGGCGCAGCCCCTGGAAAAACCTGCACCGGCCCGGCCGCTACGGCGAGGGCGACCTGGGCGTCACCGTCGTCGTCTTCGACCCCGCCGCCGACAAGGCCCCTGACGGCTACGACACCGAGGGGCGCCCCGACGGCCGCCCCCAGCGCAAGAAAGGCGACCGGCACCGTCCAGGGTAAACCAGACCGCGCCAGGGCAAGCGGTTGCCCCCGGCGACGGAACCGCTTTCTCCGCGGTTCGAACCAGCCCGACGAGTTCTCCAACCGCCTGCCGGCGTGCCGGAATCACCGTTCCTTCGAGAATGCATTCAGGAGTTTTCCTCCTGGTCTCGACTGGGGTAAACTAGGAAGCGATCCCGGACCGGTGACGGCTGGTCCGAGGTGGTGCAAGGGCCGTATGGTCCGTGTCGTCACGTCATGGAGGGTTCATGGGCATCTTCGATCTGTTCACCTCCCGCGCTTGTCCCGAGTGCGAGAAGTTGAAGGCGGAACTCAAGAAATACCAGGCGCGATCATCCTCGGCCGAGGCCATCGCCAAGTCGATCTCCAGCACGATCAAGAGCACGACCGCCCAGGCCGATGTCAAGCAACGGCCGGGCGCCTTCCTCCTGACCTCGCTTCACGCCGCCAAACCCGGCTCTGACGCGGAGTTCCGCGATCTGGTACAAACACTGCAGAATTATTACACCCTGGTCGCCCGGCAAACCCACCGGTTCAACGGCGAAGTCGACCATTTCTCGCTGTTCGAGGTGTTGAACCTGTTCTTCAGCCCGCAATGTCTCACCGACGGTCTCTATGCGGTTCAAGAAGTCCAGACGGCGGCCAAGGGCACCTTCCCCCTCGGCATCTCGCAGTTCCTGTTCACCGATGCGTTTTTTTCCAGCGTCATGGGTGATCCCGAGATCCGCATGGACTATTTCACCTTCTCGCCGGTACTGTTCGACATCCAGACCACGCTGACCACCCTGGTCACCCCCGGGCGCGGCCAGCTCGTGTGCGACACCGCCCTGCGCGAGCAGCTCGGCACCACCTTCCCCGGCATCCCCATCACCGAGAAGCTCCTGCCCTCGGGCCGCAAAGTGCTGCAGATCAGCTTTCCCTGGTAGTCACCCCTCGTTCCAGGCGGGGTAGCTCCGCTTCCTGGCATGACCCTCCCCTTCCCTTCCCGGGATCTCCGGGGTCGGAGGAAGGGAAGATCCCATTCCGCCAGCTCGAATCGGTTGCCTCAGGGTTGGACGAATCGCCAGGGGTGGCGTTGAGTCTTCGTACTCTTCATCGAGGAGGTTTCCATGAGCATCCACTGCCTGACCTGTTGGATCCTCTGCCCCGATGCCGCCGTCGAGGCGAAGGACGGCAAGGTCACCGGCTACCACTACGCCCACTGCAAGGGTTGCGGCATCTGCGCCTGGAGTGCCCGATCAACAAGGCGCACCAGGCCAGCAAGGCCAAGAAGGGTCCCGCCATCACGATGGAACCCGAACCGACCGCGGAGGTGAAGGCATGAGCCCGAAGACCCCCAAGCCCGCCAAACCGCCCAAGACCGATTCCGCCAACGCCTCCACCCCCAGCACGGGCCATGGCGGCAAGCTGCTCAAGGCCCTCACGGGCAACGAAGCCGTGGCCTACTACGCCATGAAGTAGATCGACCCCTACGTCGCCACCCCCTGGGACGACTTTCCGGCTTTCCATGACCAGTTCTATGCCCTCGACCGGCAGGCCATCGGCACCATCAGCGCCCACCTCGAGTGCCCGCCCCTGATCGATTCGAGGCCGCGGGAGGAATCGAATGGGTCAGGAGAAAGAGAGATTCAGTCGAGATGCGGCAATGTCAGAAAGGGTCGGCTTTCGTCATTGGTCACCCTGTCCGGGATGACGCCTCACCTGCCTTCATGTTAGAATGTCGGCATGGCGAGATCTGTTTATAAGACCACCCCGGTAGTTTTCAACCGAACATCCCCTTCCAGCCATCCCCGGATTCTGTTCATGGTCCTGGGGTGGCTCCTGGGCTGCCAGATCGGGGTCGCCCTGGCCGCTCCATCCGCCTCAGCTGGAGCGCGAGAGCCACTTCCACCGATTTCCTTCTCGGCGGGGTCTCTGCTGTTTTCCGGAGAACGGAACGGGCAATGGGACCTTTTCCAATGGCTCCCCCAACCCTGCCCGGACGGTACCATTGTTCCCCTTACCTGCACCCCCGAGCCCGAGGGAAACCCCGTTTGGTGGCCACGCCACCGCCTGATTCTCTGCTCGCGCCGGCAACCGGACGGCCGCTGGATGCTGGCGGCCCTGCGCCTCGACGGCACCACCGCCTGGAGCCTGGCCGACCCCCAGGGCAATCTCGGCTGGCCCCAACCTTCGCCCTGGGACGACCGCATTCTGGCCGTGCGCGAGGAACCTGCCACCGGCTTCGTCCAGCCCGGCTGGTGCGACTTTCCCAACGGGCGGTTCCAGCCGATCGGCGGGGAAGACGACCCCGCCGGCGGCCAGATGGCCTGGGTCGCCCCCGACGAGATCCTGATCACCCGCGCCTCCGCTCAGGGTTCCGATCTCTGCCACCGCACCCTGTCGACCGGGGAGGAACGCCCCCTCGTGCAGGGCGGCCGCAACTGGCTGCCGGCCGTCGCCCCGGACGGTGGCCCGCCGTTCTTCTTCACCCGCCGGGTGGGGCAGACCAGCAGCGTTTTCCACCTGTGGCCCCGGTCCGATGCACCATGGGACTATGAGCCCTGCACCCTGGGCCGCCCCTACGATTGGCAACCCTCGGTCACCCCCGATCGCGAGAACCTGCTGTTCCTGTCCCTTCGCGATGGTCGTTTCCGGGTCGTCTGGCGCCGTCTCGCCGATGGTCAGGAGCAAGAAATCCCCCTGCCCGGATTCACTGGAGTCTACCACCCCACCTGGGTTGCCCCCTGAGAGGGTCCCATCAGATCCTCAACCCCGCGGGGAACGCTCCGCCAGTTGGGTTCCGGCCAAGGCGTCGTTGGCGAGCCTGGCGATCAGTGCCTGGCTGGGAATGAGAAAAACGGCGACATGGCGAAGGGTGCGGTTTGGCCCACCCTGAAATGCCGCAGACAGGCCGGACGCGAAATGGGATGGGGCACCCGCTGAGAAGCGCCAGGAGCCGGCCATCCGGTCGGCGGGACGACCGGCCCCTCCGCGAGCGGCTGCCGCAACGAGTCGTCGCCTGGGGGGAGTGCCAAGAAAGGGACTGGCGCCGGTCTCCGCCAAGCCGCCCGCTCTCACGGGCGCGGAGGGACAGCCCAGTCCTCGAGAAACCGGATCACCGCCGGAACCTGGCTTCCCACCGCCGTTTCGTCGGACAGGACGATCCCATCGAAGCCCGCCGTCTCGATGTCGTGCAGGTGCACGATCTCACTGCGGGAAGGGAGAGGGGCGTGGACCATCGAACCGAGCACTTCGCCAGCCAGAAGACGGGATTTCCGCAGGCGGGGGAACGTCGCGACAAAGCGGTTCTGCCATGGCCCGAGGTCACGCAGGGGAACCTCCGCCCCCAGGTCGCCGCGGCACAGCCACAATTCGTCGAAGGCGTCATCGATGGCCTCGAGCGCCCCGAACGCCGCCGGCCGCTCGATCTTGGCGATCAGCCGCCGTCCCCCGACCAGCGGACGGAAGAGCGCGGCTTCCCGGCCATCGAGCAGGAAGGATACGGCGAACTCCACGTCCGCGAAGCGGCGGCCCACTTCGATGGCGGCCGCGTCACGAGCGGTCACCCGCGGCAGTTCGTACACCCGAGATGGGCAGTTCAGGCCCTTTCCCGGCCCCAGGGGCCCCGCCACCAGGGTCTCCGCTGCGAGGCGATCCGGGGCGGGGTGGCCCGTCACGCGCAGGACGACCCGACGGTCGTTGAGGTGCAGCTCGTCCCCTACCGCCGTCTGGGTGAACACCGCCTCGTGCGGCACAGGGACAACGGCCGGGTCGTCCGACGTCCCGGACAGGCGTAGTTCGACGCGCCCCGGCACCACGAGGGTGGCGGGGTAGTCCCCCACCCGCACCTTGGCCCCCTGCAGGTCGATGACCACAGGGAGAGCGCGGCCGGTCGCCGCGAGGGAGTCGCGGATGAGGGCCAGATGCCATTCCAGGCGCTCCGGCGACAGGTGGGACGCATTGAGCCGGAACCGGGTGGCCACCCGGGCCATCTGCCGCACACAGTCAGGGTCAGCCGACGCTGGTCCCACCGTGAGCACGTATTCCCGCAGCATGGCGCATTCTACCGCGAACTTCCCCGCCCCACCATCCCCCCAGAGCAATCGCACACCCCAAATGCCTTTCGATGCGAATAAGCCAGAGGCGGGCCAATGGCCCCGAAGGCAATCCAGGCTGGTCTCACGGAAGCTGTTTATCCGCAAGCCCATGATCCGCCAAGCGCCAAGGCTTGGAAGGCGAGGTGTACGAAGGATGGTGTTTGCCCTGCCCCCCCACGCTCGTCAACCGAGGGGGGGCGAAACCCGCCAAGCGACGGTCCGTCCTGGCGACACACGGAACCCCCGCCGGGGCGCGGATCAAGCGCTTCGGCGGGGGCTGGGATGATGGACGCGCGGGCCAATCCGCGGCAGGCAGCGGCGGAGCTTGGCACCCCGCTCGGGGGTCACTTCCCCTTGGCGAGGAATTTGCCGGCGGGTCCCTTCGGATCGACGATGCCGCCCAGATCGCTCCAGGGGATGACCAGGTCGGTCGGCCCCATCGCGTAGGGAGCGATCTCGTAGGCGTTGAAGCAGAAGACCAGCCCTTCGGGGGCGATCAGGAAGTTGTCATTGAGGGCGAACGTGTCGCCCTCGAAGAAGAACCCGGCGGCCTCGTAGGTCTCGCCGTCTTTCACCCCCCGCACTTTGCGGAAGTGCCGCTCAGCCACTTTGACCAGCTCACCCATCTTGTCGGCAGCCACCACCGCCGGCAGGGCGATTCGCGCGCCGGTCTTGGGCGACAGCACCAGCAGGTCGAACGTGGAGTTGGGGTGGGCCCCGCCGGTAAAGGCCGACTGCAGGATCTCGAGGCTGAGAAGATCGTCGTCGGCCAGCCGCACGGTCACCTCGAACTTCAGCGACCAGGCGCCCGGCATGTCGGGGTTTTCCTTCATCGCCTTGGCGTAATCGTTGAAGAACATCTCGGCCAACTGATCGACCGAGGTCGGCTTCTCGCCCTCGACCGCGCCGAACAATTTGTCACGGATGGTCTGATTGAGAGCATCGACGACGGGGTCGGGACCCGCCGACGAGGTGAATTCGGGGAAGGTGAGATCGATCTCCGCCGGCAAGGCCTCCTTGCGGTCGGCGGGAGGCGGAGCGGTGCGCTGCACGTGCTGCATGACGGCGCTGATGGTCTTGGTGACGGGGATCGGACCGGCCGACGGGTTGACGGGGGCGGGGTCGGGGGCGGCGATCAGGGGGGCATGCAAGGCGACGAGGGTCACCAGGGCCAGCGTCCATCCGAGGTTCTTGTACATGTCAATTTTCTCCATTGCCATCTAGGTGGGGAAGTGCCCCCCGGCAGGTCACTTGGGGGGGTATTGATTGTAGAATCGCTTGTAGGAGCCGTTCTTATAGGCGCTCCAGGGCTGCCAGTTGGTGCAGTTGCCACTCATCTTCAACATAACGCGGATATTGGTCATCGGATCGAACAGGTCCTCGTTCGATTTCAGCCCGTACTGTTGGCGGCGGGCGGGGCCCAGGCTACCGATCATGTTGATCTGGAACAGGCCGTATGATTTGTCACCGGTGTCGGCATTGCCATTGAACGCCCGGGGGTCCCCTCCGGATTCGGCCATGCCGACCGACCAGGCCACCCGCAGTTTCTCGCCCGACAGGCCGGCCGCCTGCAACCAGCCGAGCAGGGCTTTGCCGCCCTTGGCCCCGGACGGCGGCGGAGTGGTGGCAGGCGGATTCGGCGTGGAGGGCGGATCTTTGGGCTTCGAGGTGGTGGCGGGAGGTTTCGCGTTCCGGTCGGCGATGATCTTGGTCAGCCGCTCGAACAGCTTGGTCAGACGTTCGACCATGCCGGTCAGGCGTTCGATGATCTTCTGCCAGGGATTGGCGGGGGCGGTCGTGGTCGTCGCGGGAGGTTGGGCTGCGGTTTCCGGAGCCCCGGTGCCGTCGCCGATCCCAGTGGTCGCACCGTCGTTCTGAGGGGTGTGGTCCTGGAGGGTTTGGTCGAGATCGACCGCTTGGACCCCCGTGGCCACCCAAAACACCAGGGACAGGACCGCCAGGCCCCACAGGGCCACCCGCATCGGATTCATCATGGGCCAACACCTCCGCTTCGTGATTCTAAACTATCTTCCCTCGTCCAGGTCAAATTGTTACGGGCAAAAAACGAAACCGCCCGGTCGCATCGGTGGCCACGACAACCGGGCGGCAGGTCGGCGCAAGGAGCTCAGCGGGGGGGATACATGTCGTAGAACCGACGATAGGTGCCCCGCTTGTAGACGCTCCAGGGCTGCCAGTTGGTGCAGTTGTTGCTCATGCTGATCATCACCCGGATATTGGTCGCCGGGTCGAACAGGTCTTCGTTCGAGCTCAGCCCGTAGCGCCGGCGCCGCTCGGGGCCCATGGCACCGAGCATGTTGATCTGGAAGAGGCCATAGGAGTTGTCGCCGGTGCGGGTGTTGTAGTTGTGGGCCCGCGGATTGCCGCCCGATTCGGCCATGCCGATCGCCCAGGCCATGCGCAGTTTTTCCCCTGACAGGCCGGCCTGCTGCAACCAGCCGAGGAGGGCCACACCGCCTCTGGCCCCTGAGGAAGGGGGTGACACGGTGGGCGGATTGACCGTGCCTGACCCGCCGCTGGTGCCAGGCGTGGAGGGAACGTTCACGCCCGGGATTCGGAACTGCCACCCCGGGTGGATGAGATTGGGGTTCTTGGCCAGCGAGGGATAGCGGGCCTTGTTGGCTTCGACCAGCTCGGGATACCGGCTGCCTTTGCCCAGGAAGCGCTGGGCGATCTTCCACAGGCTGTCGCCGGGGACGACGGTGTAGAGGCCGCTTCCCTCCGTCGATGACGAACCGGGGGAGGAAGTGCTGGTTCCGGGGCTGGTCGGATTCGAGGCGGTGGTGCCTTCCGAAGAGGTCTGACCGCCAGGCTGATCGAGATCACCGGCCTGTTTGTCGAGGAGGCGCGCGATGTCTTCGAGCAGGCGTTCGACTTCCTTCAGGAGCTTGTCGATCTCCTTGCGGACGGCCTCGGTGTTGTATGATCCTTCCCCGGCGGTATCGACCGCCTTCCGGATGACCACGCCGGGGCCATCAGAAGACTCGTTCAGCCTTAGGATCTCCGGCATGGTCGGCCCCGCCGCCAGGGCGGTGCCTCCCCACAGATAGGCCAACACCAGAACCACCGCCCAGCGGATATTCTCTGCTCGCTTCATGCGTTGACTCCTCGCACCGTGATACTCACCTCATACTACCATGGTGCGGCCGGAAGGTTTTCCCGCCGTCATTCGAGGACGCGCCAGACCCCGGTCGTGGTGGCGAAGAAGATGAACGGTTCGAGCGGCGCCACCGACCGGACGGGCTCATCAGTGGCGATCTCCTTCCAGATCGGATCCTGGAACCCACTTGCTGAGGAAGGATCACCCCTTTCGTCGATTGGGGAGGGGTTGAGCGGGATCAGGCGCGACGGCGGGAGCGATGCTTGGGAGTCTGTGCCACGGTGGTCGGCAGCGGCCACTCCTCGGCGTGCTCGATACAATATCGGGCCAGATCGGGATTGGAAGCAATTCCCATTTTCGCCTTGAGGCGTCCCATGTAGGTTTCCACCGTCTTGGGGCTGAGGCATAGCTGGCGACCGATCGCGGCGGGCCGGAACCCCAGGGACAGATAATACATGATCTCCTGTTCGCGCAGGGACAGGTCTCGCGCCCTCACCACCGGTTCATGGCCAACCAACGTACTGACCACCTTCTGGGCCAGGACCGGGCTGAGATACACTTCGCCCGCCATCACCTTCTGGATGGCGACAATCAGGCTCTGGGAGGCCTCCTGCTTGGACACATACCCCCGCGCCCCAGCGTTCATGGCCCTGCGGACGAAGACCATGTCCTGGTGCATGGAGTAGATGATCACCCGGGCTTCCGGCACTTGTTGGCGAACCCCAGGGATCAGGTCCAGGCCGCTCTCCTCGGCGAGGCGGATGTCGATGACGACCACCTGGGGACGGGCAGCCGTCACCTGGCGCAGGGTTGCCTGCCCGGTATCCGCTTCCCCGACGACCTGAAAGCCGTTCTTTTCGAGAAGCTCCCGAATGCCCAGGCGCATGACAGGGTGATCTTCGACCAGGAAAACGCGGGTTTTGGCGGGAATGCCAACGAGGGGCGGATTGATGTCAGGGGGATTTCTACTCATGCATCAACTCGCGAACGGCATCGGCAATAATACGTAGCAGCGGAGAGGGTCTCGACGACTCCCCCGAGAGGCTCCAGGCAATTTTAGGATACTTAGGGATAAAATACCCAAGGTACTCCAAAATGTATGTCAGTGATTTTACCGAACATTTGTAAGTGATTTCGCCTACAAAATAGAGCCTTCGCTTGGTGATGGCGTTCCGGCATCCCCGGAAAAGTCAGGACCCTGGCAACCGGTCCAAGGGAATGGCAACGGAGACCCGGGTCCCGCCCGAGCGGCCGGGCTCGATGACCAGGGTCCCTTGCAACATCTCGGCCCGCGACCGCATATTCCGCACCCCCAGGCCCGGCTTGGCAAACGGATCGCCCCGGATGCCCGACCCGTTGTCCTTGATGTCCAGGGTCACATGGGTGCCGGTGCCACGCAAGGTCAGATCGACGTGGTCGGCGCGCCCGTGCCTGACGGCGTTGTTGATCGCCTCCTGGGCGATCCGGACCAGGTAGATCGCGGTGCCCGTAGGAAATTCGGGAATAGCCCCCTTTACGTTGTACCGGCACGTGATGGCATACAACCGGCGGGAATCCTGGGCGAGGAGCTGCAGGGCATCCTCGAGGCGATCGGTGTCGAAGGGCAGAGCGCACAGCCCACGCGCCAGCAACCGCACCTGCTCGACCGCTTGCCCCAGAATGTCGTGAATGATGCCCATGCCCTTGGCCAGGGCCGGCTCGCGATGCTTCAAACCAGGCTCTTCGAGGCTCTTGGCCAGGCACATGGCCCCCACCAGGCGCTGGCACAGGTCATCGTGCAGATCCTGGCCGAGCCGGTGGCGCTCCTGCTCGACAGCCATCAGAGCTTCGCGTTGGGCCCGGCGCCGCTCCTCGATCTCGACCGCGAGGCGCTGGTTGAGGGCCTGCAGCTCGGCCGTCCGCTCGACGACGCGCTGTTCCAGCTCTTCCCGCAACCGCCGTTCGAGGAGCTCGGCCTCCCGGCGCAGGGTGTAATCGCGGGTCACCCCGGCCACCGCCACCACCTGCCCGTTTTCGTCCCGCAGGAAGGAGGTGATCACCTCGGTCCAGACCGTGCCGCCCTCCCGGCGGTTCTGCTCGATATGCAGGCGGCGGCGCCCCCCGGTCCCGGGCTGGGCGGCCTCACGGGCCAGTTCCTCGATCAACGCCTGGGATACGATCTGGAGCGACTCGGGAGGCAGAGTCACGGAAGGGCCCATTCCGATGACTTCTTCAGGAGTGTACCCAAGCAACAACTGAACGGAAGGTGTCACAAAGGTGAACCGCATCCGCAGATCGCACACCCAGATCACGTCTGACATGTTGTCGAGGATGACTTTCAGGTTGCTGTCCCGCTCCGCCAGGGCTGCCTCGACCCGCTTGCGCTGAGAGATATCCTGACTGAAGGCCAGCACGACCGGCCCCGGAGATCCCTCCCGTTCCACCAGGGTCTCCCAGGTTAGAAACCACCCAAACGTACCATCCGGGGCCCGACGGCGCACCTCGACGGGGATGAACGTCGACCAGCGCCCCCTCGGGAACTCGCGCTGCATGACTTGCCGTGGCCCTTCCACGTGGGGAAGGTCGTCGGGGTGGATCAGCGTTTTCGCCTCGAGAGGAGACAGCGCTTTGATCTGTTCCAGGGTTTTGCCATGGAACGCGCATCCGAACGGGTTCATCCACAGGAAGGTGCCAGTCCCCGGGTCCCAGAGGTAGGCCAGGATCGGGAACCGATCGAGAAACTCGAGAAACGTGCGTTGCAACAGGAAACCGTCAACGGCCTTCATCGGGAGGACATCATCTTCCGCCCGAAGGTTCCCAGCGGATGTTCCGGGCCTGTTCTAGCGATCACCCAGATCACGTCAAAATCCTCCCGTGCGTTCCACCACACCCTTGGCCTCCTCCGCACGACGATGTCATATCCCTGGGAGGGCCACCGATCACCCCGTGTCCGTTTTCCCCCACGTGCCCCCCGCCGGGTCAATGCAACAGGCGCGAGGTGCTGACCCGTTCGCGGATCGCGGCGGCGAAGGCAGCAAACTCGGCGGGAGGGCCGTCCCCGTAGTTGAGGTGAACCCCTTCGCCGTTCCATTCGCAAAAGACGGTGCGGGGAGTTTGCAGATCATCGCGCACCCCGTATTCAAGCGTGAAAAACCTGGCCAGAGGCCCGGGAGCGACTTTTTCCTCTGGGGGCAGCCGCCGCAGGTGGCAGCCCACCAGCATGGCCTCGGCCGTCACGGAAGCCGGAGGCAGGCGGACAATGGCCAGCAACGCATCGGGCTCGACCTGCAGGTCGTAGGCCAGACCGGTCGGAGGCAGCACCTTTTTCTTGGGCAGGTCCTGGCCGATTCGCCGCCAGATCCCGGCGAGAAATCCGGTTCCCTCTTTCTGCAGATGGGTCAGGAAGCGCTCGGGTTCCGACAGGAACATGTTGCGCAGCACGAGGTGGCCGAAAATGTAGTGGTGATCACGAGGTTGCATGCCTGGCTCCTTGCTCGGCCGAAGATCCGCTCCCCTACTCTACCACAATTGCCGGTTCCCACCCACCCGCCCCCCGGCCGCTTCAGGGAAAAATTCCTCCGAATTCTGCGCCTGGGCAGTCTTTGGACCCTTTTCACCGATCAGGCGGACAAAGGGGCCCCTGGTGCCTCCCCAGCAAAAGGGCAAGAAATCGGCCCCCTGGTCAACGGAGGTATCTCCGGCCGTTCGCCGGGAGGGTTCCTATTCCCTGGGAGCATTGCACGAGCTGGGGAGAACACGTATAATCGGCCTGCGGGCGGTCGGCAGTGAGGCGACCGCTGGCGCGACGGCCATACCCCCCGCCTCCGGGGCCGATCCGAAGGAGCTGCCATGGACAAGTTGGAATTCCTCGCCAACACGGGGTTGTCGTTCTACACCCCCAAGGTCGACGTCCGTTTTCCCGAGTCACTGCTCCAGATGCGGATGGACTGGCGATTGGTCAAGACCCCCCAAGGAGCGATCCAGTTGACGGCGGGAACGGGAGGCGTCACCGCCGAAAAGGCGGGCACAGGCGGAGCGCCAGGAAGCCCTGGTGCCGACAGCGGGCCCGGCGACGCCGGGCGCCTGACCATCCAGTTCGCCGATGCCTTGCAGGCGGCGTTGGGCAAATGGCTTCCCCTCCCCTACAACCGCAAAATGCCCGACCGGTCGACGCCGGCCAAAAGCAACGACTGGATCCGCCTGTGGATCGGGAAACCCCCGATCAGCACTGAAGAAAATCAGTATAAACTGGTCTTCGCCGTCGACACCACCTTGCACGACTACGCCACCGACGGAGCGGTAGGCCACGATTGTATCGGATTCCTCCCGGACGACATCGGCTTCCCGTTCGAACTGAACAGCCGGTCGACGAGCTTCCTGCGTTCGTCCACCCTCTTCGCGTGGATCAGCAGCATCTTCAAAGACATGCCCGGCGCGCCCGGCGTGCCGGCCGGCGCCGGCGCCCTGGCCATGGGGGCGTTCCTGACCCTGATCGAGGGGCTGCGCACCCTCGAATGCTGCCCCGAGATTCGGGTCATCTGGCCCGAGGGCCAGCCGGCCGAGGTTCATTTCCTCCTCGACCTCGGCAACAGCCGGGCCTGCGGTATTCTGGCCGAGAACGCGCCCGGCAAACCGATCGGGCTCGACGAATGCCGCAAGCTCGAGATCCGTAACCTGACCCGACCCTACGAGCTCTACACCGAACCGTTCGACACCAGCTTCAAGTTCTTCCCCCCTCTGTTCGCCGATCCGGACAGCCCCGCCCCCCATGCCGGCACCAGCTTCCTCTGGCCCAGCTTGGTGCGTCTGGGCCACGAAGCCGCCCAGATGGACCCGGCACCCATCGGCGCCACCGGTATGTCGAGCCCCAAGCGCTACCTCTGGGACGACCGACTGCGCCCGCTCTCGTGGTATTTCAACCTGCCGGGCGGCGACACGGCACGCAAGATCGGGGCCGCTTTTCTGCAGCATCTCGACGAGAAGGGCGGTTTCCTGGGCGGCCAGGGGGAGCCCCCCTTCGATCCGACCTACCCCCCGAGCGCGATGATGACCTTCGTCCTGCTCGAGCTGCTCTGTCACGTTCACGCCCAGATCAACTCGTGGTCGTTCCGGCAGGTGCGCGGCAACCGCCAGGTCAAGCGGGTGTTGTCGAGCATCGTCATCACCACCCCCTGTGGCATGTCCGAGCCCGAAAAGAAGATCTACCGCGAGCGGGCCCAGGCCGCCTTGGACCTCTACCACCACGTCACCCGGAGCCGCGACCCCAAGCCCACCCTCTTCCTCGAATTCGACGAAAGTACGTGCGTCCAGTTGACCTGGCTCCTTGGCGAGATCAAGTATCGCTTCCTGGGCGAAGCCGGACGCGCCATCGCCATGCTCGGCCGGGCGCGGCCAACCTCCGACGGGCGTCGCGAGCCGCTGCTCCGAGTCGCCACCATCGACATCGGGGGCGGCACCTCCGATCTGATGATCGCCGAGTATACCCCCTCGGGGGTCGACCACGCCGGCGTGCGGCAGCGCATGCTGTTCTCGGAAGGGTATTCGGTGGCGGGCGACGAGATCGCCAAGCGGCTGATCGAGAAGGTCATCCTGCGCCGCGTCTACGAGGTCGCCCGGGAACGCACCCCCACCCTGTCTTGGGAGGAATTCCAGCACTTCTTCGGACCTGGCAAGGGCGAGCGCGACAAGGAGTTCCTCGACACCAAGGCAGAACTGTGCCGTCAGGTCTGGATTCCCATGGCCCACCAGCACCTCGAGTTCGCCGAACTTGACACCGCCGAAACGAGCACCGAAATGGGCTTCTACGACTTCTTCCGACGCCGGCCGCCCGAATACGTGCTCGATTTTTTCGCGCGTCACTTCAAGCAGGAGTTCAACTGCGACCTGAACCTCCCCGAGATCACCTGGGTGCTGACCAAGGGCCGCATCAACCGCGTCGTCGAGAACGTGATGGGGAACATCCTGCGCATCTTCTGCGAGGTGATCGCCCAGTTCGATTGCGACGTGATCATCCTGGGCGGCAAGCCCAGTTCGCTGCCGGTCATCCGCGAGACCCTGGTCCGATTCATGCCGGTGCCCCCCGCCCGCATCATCGGGCTGAAGGGCTACCCCGTCGGCAGCTGGTACCCCTTCTCGCAGAAGGTGGGCGGCATCGCCGATCCCAAGACCGCCACCGTGGTAGGCGCCGCCGTCTGGCTCTTCGCCGAACGCCTCAACAACCTCGACGGCCTGAGTCTGACCACCGACCGCAGCCGTATCCTGAAGCAGGAATGCTTCATCGGCACCTTCAACCCTGAGGCGATGCGCATCAACCAACTGCTGTTCCCGACCTCCCCCGCCCGCGAAGTGCCGCTGACCGTGACTCGCCCGGTCTTCCTGGGCTTGCGCCGGATCGACTCCGACCTGTGCACCGTCAACCCGCTGTGGGAGGTCGCCGTCGAGACGGGCCCCCACCGGACCTCGGGAGTTGCCTCTCCCGGCAAGGGGAGCGAGGCGGCCGGCCTGACCCCGCCCTTCACCGTCTTCCTCAAACAGGATCCGGCCTGCAAGGAGACCCTGGTGCTGACCCGCGCCCAGGATGCGGCCAAGACCGCCCTGCCCGCCCGTCTGGCCACCCTGCACCTGCGCACCATGGTCTCCGACCAGTATTGGATTGACTCTGGAAGTTTCTTCGATGCCTGAAACACGTGCGCTGACTACCGCGACCCGCCCCCAGGCAGGGCCGGCTGAGCATATCCCCATGGACGATCCACCCATCCAGATCGACCTGCCGGCTTTGGGCGATCCCAGACACGCCACCGGGCGAGGCGACGAAGGCGACCCGGCGGAGCCAAGAGCGGTGAACCGGTGGAGGGATCCAACCCGGCTGGCCGGCTCGTTTGAAAGCCGTACGGGTTCGTCCTCGGCTGCACGTCCAGCGGCGAGGGGTTCCGCCTCGGCCGCACCCTGACCTGAGTCACCACCCAAGCGAAAGAGGTTGCCATGAGTCCGTTGCGCGTCATCGCCACCACTCCCATTAAGGGCCTGAAGCCCGCCATGTTCCTCAACCAACCGGTCCACCAGCACTACATCAACCTCCAGGCCGTGCTGGGCAAGATCGATGAGCAGGCCCGTGAACCCGGGGCCCTCCGACACCTGTTCGCCAAGCCGGTCATCGAAGGAGTCGACCTGTCGCAAGCTCAGCAACTGAGCTGGATGACCGATCTCGCCGGCGAGGCGGTTCCCTTCCCGGCCCTGCCGACGGCCAAACAGCAAGAAGTGGGAGCCCAGATCAAGAAGGCCTACGCCCGCCTGCAGGAGTTCGTCGAGGCATGCAGCGGTCGACCGGGCAAGGAAGGCCAGTATGCCGAGTTCCTGCGCCTGATCGCGGTGCCCGGCGACCCGGCCTGCCTCTTCGTGGTCGACGGCAAGCCGGTCATCACCAACTGGGGCTTTCTGACCGAAGGATCACGTGACCCCACCACCGCCATCTTCGTCGGCTGGGACGAGCTGACCGGCCGCCTGCCCCGGGTACCGACCAGCGTCGCGCCCTCGCCGCCCCCGCGCGCCACGCCCCAACCACCCACCCAGCGGCCCGCTGAAGACAGCTCGTGGTGGAAATGGCTGCTGCTGGCCCTGGTCGTCGGCAGCCTTCTCGCCTGGCTGTTCTGGCCCAAGAGCCAGATCCTGACCCCGCCAGTCACCCCCACGCTCGAGGACGAGGACGAAGGGGCCGGGGACGGCAACGGCCAACCGGCCACCATGACCGCCGGCATCGATCCCGGGTCCCGGGGGACCATCTCGTTCACCCTGGTCTGGACCCACACCAATTCGAGCCGCCCGGGCGGCCCCGACATCGACCTGCAGGTCGGCGACCCCAAGGGCAACCTGCTCAGCACCTCGAACATCGGCGCCCGCCTCGGCCCCACCGCCGAGGGCGGCCGCATCGACCGCGACGACCGTGGCGGCTGGGGCCGGCCTCCGACCCCGGGCGGCGGCCCCGAGCGGGCCTACTGGCCCGAGGGCAAAGCCCCCCCCGGCACCTACACCTACGGGGTGAGCTACTACCGGGGCGACGGTGACGTCGAATACACCCTGCGCGTCTACGATCGCGACCGCCTCGTCGTCGAGAAGCGCGGCACCCTGACCCAGGCCGACGAGGGAAGCCTTGTGGAGGTCGGCCAGGTGGTGCTCGGCGACACCGTCACCACGGTGACCGGCCAGACGGGCCAGACCACCACCGTCACCACCGGGGAAGGCACACCTGGCGGCGGCGCGGCTCAGACCCAGACCAGCAGCCAGCAATCATCGGCGACCTGGACGACCAGCGGTACCCCGGGCGGCGACGGCACCTCCTCGACCTGGTCTGGCTCCCACTCGAGCGTCCGCGTGGTCGATGAGCCCCCCACCCAGCACACCTTCAGCCGGGTGAGTTCGTCCACTTGGGTCGATTCCCGTGGCGGCCGGCCGGTGGTCCGCCTGGCCAGCGAAGCCTACTCCTCCGAGGAGCAGTATTCCTCCACGACAGGCGCTCCCGGCACCACCGGAGCGGGAACCGCGAGCAGCATCGACCCGACCGCGACCACCGGGTCCTCGGGCACGACGACCGACGCTGCCCCCGACGAACTGCCGTCCGACCAGGTCAAGCGGTTCTCGCTGATCATGGATTCCGAGGGGTCCTTCCTCGATCAGTTCCTCCAGTCCGAGCCCGTCCACCCTGAAACCACCTGGGACCTGCACGACCCCCAGGGCCAGACCTTCGTGTCCGACAAGGCCTTCTTCAAGGATGCCTCCGAGAAATTCCGCGCCAAGGGACCCGCCACGGTGCTGCGGCTGATCGGCCCTCCGATCGACAAGCCCTACGAGGTCAAGGTTGTCTACACCAATCCGGCCGGCACGCGGGTCTTCTCCTTCCACGTCACGACGCGCAAGGGGGAATGAGCATGGACGCCCTTCGCCCCGAGGAGAAAGAGGTCATCGGCCAGGCCGAGCGGCTCGACGGGCTGCTGGGCACCGGCACCGACTGGGCCCGGCACCACCTCGCCCCCGCCCAGGTGCGGTCCTTCCTCGAGAAATCCCTGAACGGCAAGCGGGCCACCGTGCGCAAGATCCACGCCTCAGCTCGGCGGCCGATCGCTCTGGGCGTGTTCGGGGCCAGCCAGTGCGGCAAGTCGTTCCTCATCTCTGAACTGGTCAAGGGTGACGACAAGCGCCCCCTCGAGGTCTTCACCAACCCCGCTGGGGGAAAGCCCGTCCCCCGCGATTACCTCGATCACATCAACCCCCCGGGCGGCCGCGAGAGTACCGCTCTGGTCACCCGCTTCACCAAGCGACCCTACGCGACGGTCAAGGGCTGCAGCCTCCTGGCCCGCCTCTTGGGCCGCACCGACCTGATCAAAATCTTCATGAACGGGTTCCTGTTCGAGTGCCAGTCGGAATTCCTGCCCTCGGCCGACGAACTGTCGAAACTGCGCGCCTCGATCCGGGGCCGGGCCCCCGAGGTGACCCCGGTTTTCACCGAAGCCGACGCCTGGGACATCCAGGACTACGTCAAACGGCACTTCCGTAACCAGTTCGCCAAGGCCCTCGAAGACATCAACTATTGGGGCGTCTTCAACGACGAAATCCGCTTCCTGCCGTTCGAGACGCAGATTCCCTACCTCGAATGGCTATGGGGAAGGTTCCCCCGGCTGACCGAACTCTACCGGTCGTTGCACCTTGCCCTAGGCGAGCTGGGCACGCAGGTGGTCGGTCTGTTCGAGGAGGCACTGATCCCCCGCGACAAGAGCATCATCGACGTGCAGCGGCTGGCCGGTCTGTCCCGGCCCGGCAACCGCAAGATCGTCATCGCCCTCGCCGACGGCGGCCGGCTCGAGATGGACACCAGCACCGTCTGCGCGCTGACCCGCGAGCTGATCCTGTGCGTGCCGGAAGACCTCGGCCCCTCGCTGCTCGACCAGATGGACGTTCTCGATTTTCCCGGCGCCCGCTCGCGCGAGCAGGCCTTCGACAACCTCAAGCTGAACGACCCGCTGGCCCTCAGCGAGGTGTTCCTGCGCGGCAAGGTGGCCTACCTGTTCGACTGCACCAGCGACGAGCGCGACATCACCGGGCTGGTGCTCTGCCAGGAGGGCGGCAACCAGGAGGCGAAATCGCTTCCCTACATGATCAACAAATGGGTCGAGTGGAGTCACGGCACCACCCCCGAGGAGCGGGCCGGCAAGCCGGTGACTCTGTTCCATGTTTTCACCAAATTCGACCAGGACCTGGTCAAGAAGAAAGGGGAAAGCCACGAAGTGCGCTGGTCGAGCCGCCTGCGCACCAACTTCGAGGAGTTTTTCGGGCGGGCCGGCGACTGGGCCACCCAATGGGACCCGCACACCCCCTTCCGCAACTGTTTCTGGGTGCGCAATCCCAACGTGCAGCAGACCATCTTCGGGCGCGACGCCCAGGGTCGCGAGATCCCCATCGACCAGGCCTACCTCGACGAGGCCCGCGGCAGGTACCTGGCCCACCCGCTGGTCAAGGCGCACTTCCAGTCGCCCGAGGAAGCCTGGGACCAGGCCGCCACCCCCGACCACTGCGGCATCGGCTGGTTGAAGGAGGCCATCCGGCGGGCCATCGACCCCCGCACCAAGGTGCGGCAACTGGCGGCCAACCTCGAGGCGATCCTGGCCGAGGTCAAGGCCCAGCTGCGCCCCTACTACGTCGGCGACGACATTGCCGAGGCCCGCGCCGCCGCCGAGGAACGCGCCCGCCAGCGGCTGGCCACCCTGGTCAAGGTGATGCCGACCCACTACTCGCTGGCCATGCTGCTCGATCGCGAGCGATTCGCCCTGTCCGAAAAGGCGGTCGCGGCTATCTACGATGCGATCCTCAACCCCATGCTCGAGGAGGGTGGCCCGCCCGGGACCAGCCCAGAAGCCGCCCCCGCCGCCGGCCCGCAACTGTTCGACGCTGACGCCTTCGCTATTGACGGCATCACCCCCACCCCTGAACCGGCCACCGACACGGGGGGCAGCACCGGGCCAAGCGGAGGGCGCCGGCCCCCCACCCGCAAGGGCGAGTTGTTCGCCCAGTCGGTCCTGCGCAAGTGGGAGGAGCAACTGGTGCGCCTGACGACCGACCTGGAGTTTCAGCGCGAGATCGGCCTCGACACCGAGTGGCTGGGGGACGTCGCCCAGGAACTGATGAAAGGAGCCTTCCGTAAGCGGCTCTACGAGAAGATCGCCGAAGAGAGCGACCGCCACCTGAACGCCACCAATGCCCCCCGCCTGATGCGGATCCAGGCCGTCGCCACCACCTCGCTCCTCAACCAATTCGTCATGGAGCTTGGCGAGCCCCGCGAGGATAGGCCCATCCCCGACGGTCCGCCCAAGGCGACGCTATCACCCAAGGCCTACCCCGGCCTGCACCTGTACAAGCATTGGACAACCGCCCTGCTGCGGCTCTACCGCAACAACATCGCCGAAGACGAGGTGGCCGATGAAGCGAGCAACGCGCTCCTCAAGCAGATCCTCGACGCCACTCTGACGCCGCGGACAGCCGCCGCCGAGGCCTGAAACCGCCCGTGGACCTCGGCTTTCCCTCTGCTCCCAGGCACCGCCGGGTCTCGATCCGTCGCCGATCTGCGGGGTGGCCCCCGGATGGCCTGGGAGCCAGGCTGCAGAGGCGCAAGGCCAAACGGAGGGGCCAGGCATGACGAAGAAGCATTCCTCTTCGCCCCCTCGGGCTTTGTTGCGCGAGCTGCTCTCGCGTGAGGGTCCCGGTCTGCTCGACGACCCTCTGCGGGTCCGCGAGCGGTTGGAGGCCGTCCTGCCCGACCACCCCGAGGAGCGCCAGGCCCTGCTGGCCGCCTGGCGGGAGCGCATCCCCCAGGAGCTGCTCGACCTGCGCGGCAAACCCCTGTCGGAGCTGGTGCGCCGCGAACTGACCCACCGCCTGGCCCGTCGCCAGGACCTGCCTGAGGCCCTGGCCGGGTGGAGCGTGCAGGCCTGGGCCGAGGCACTGGGTATCCGGTTCACCCCGGCGGCGGAACCGGTCGCGCCTGCCACCGGAAGCGGCGGCCCCGCTGCTCCCTATGCCTCCAACGCGGCCCCCTCAACGAACCAGGTATCGTCCGACGATAGCCTGGTGGTGCCGATGCCTCCAGGCCCGCCGCGCCCGTCACCATCGGACGAACCAGGGGTGGCCACCGGAGGCGGAGTCGGCCTTTCCCCAGCCCGGACCCCCAGCCCCTCCCCTTCCCCCGCCGAGATCGATCGCCTGCGGCGGGCCGCGCTGGATGGCGATCTCGACAGCCAGGTGCGCCTGGGCCTGCTGTTCCGCACCGGGCAGGGGGTTGAAATGGAGCCCGTCGAGGCAGTCCGGTGGTTCAGCCGGGCGGCCAAGGGAGGACACCCGGAAGCGCAGTGCCTGCTGGGCCTGCACCTGTTGGAAGGCTCAGGGGTGCCACGGGATTTCGCCAAGGCCCGCGAATGGCTCGAACGGGCCGCCCGTCGCAATCATCCCGAGGCCCAGTTCCAGCTCTTCCAGATGGATCTCGAGGGCAAGTGCCTCCTGGGCCAGAACGAGGGCATGCAGTGGCTGCAAAAGGCCGCCGGCAACGGTCATCCGCAAGCCCAGTGCATGCTCGGCGTCTGGTATTACGACAATCCCTCCGGCGACCGTGACCGCCAGCGGGCGTTTCACCTGCTGCAAAAGGCGGCCCGGCATGACCTGCCGATCGCCCACCTCTACCTCGGCCGCATCCATGCCACCGGAGAGGGCGGGCCGCGCGACGTGGCCCTCGCTCTGCAGCATTACCGCGCCGCCCAGGCTGGCGGCGAGGCGGAGGCCAAGCCAGCCATCGATCTGCTGTTGTCGTCCCTGCGGACCAGCGAACTGGTGGCTTTCGGCCGGCAGGCCCGCGACGAAGGCCACCCCGAGCAGGCCGCCTTCTGGTGGCAGCAAGCGGCCGACCGCGGCGACGCCGCCGCCCAGAAGCACCTGGCCGACCTGCTGCTGACCGGCCAGGGCGGCCGACGCGACCCCGTTCAGGCGTTGGCCCTCTACCGCAAGGCCGCCGAGAGTGGCAGTGGCGAGGCCCAGTTCGCCCTGGCGGAACTGCACGAGAAAGGCGAAGGGGTGCCCCGCGACCTGGCGCAGGCCTATGTTTTCTACGCCCAGGCGGTACGCCAGGGACATCCGCTGGCTGGTCTGCGGCTCGACCTGTTGGCCGAAAAGGTGCGGCCTTCCGAGATAGCCACCCTGGCCGCCCAGGCCCAGAAGAACGGCGACGACGCTCAGGCCTTCTTCTGGTATGGCCAGGGGGCGCGGCGCAAAGACCCCAACAGCTGTCAGGCCCTAGGCCTGATGTACAAGGCGGGCCGCGGCGTCACCCGCGACCTCGAAAAGGCCCGCGAGTGGCTGCGCCGGGCCGCCGACCTGGGCCAATCCGAGGCCTGGCTCCACCTGGGGATCATGGCCGCCGAGGGGCGGTTCCCCGATCTCGAGCAGGCCCGCACCTGTTTCCGGCAGGGAGCCGACCAAGGGAACCAGGAGTGCCAGTTCCGGCTGGCCGGACTGCTCGAGCGGGGGGAAGGCGGGCCTTTCGATGCGGAGGCCGCCACCGCCTGGTATCGCCGAGCCGCCGAGCGCGGCCATGCCCAGGCCCAGCTTCAGCTTGGCCTGCTATTGCTGCGGGGAAGCGCCACCACGCCCGCCGACCCGGCCGAAGCCCAACGCTTCTTCCAGATGGCGGCCGACCAGGATCTGCCCGCCGCCCATCTGCACCTGGGCCGACTGGCCCTTGCCGGAGGGCCGGACGGGGCCGGGCGCGATCCTGGCCGGGGGGCCCGCTGCCTGCTGCGAGCCGCCGAACTGGGCGACCTGGAAGCCCAACTCGAACTGGGCCTGCTGCTGAGCGATCGATCGTGGGCGGGCTCCAACCCGAAAGAGGCCGAGAAGTGGCTGATGAAGGCGGCCGGCCGGGGGCAGCCCGCCGCCTTGAACGCCCTGGGCGAGATGCATCTGGCCCGCGAGACGTTCGCCGAGGCACTCGAGTTCTTCCAGCGAGCCGCCGACCTCGGACACCCGGCCAGCCAATACCGGCTGGGGTCGATGTTCGCCGAGGGCCTGGGGGTCGCCCGACATCCGGACAAGGCCCGAACCTGGCTCCAGAAAGCAGCACAGAGCGGGCATCCCCGGGCGCAGGCCAAGCTCGGCGAACTGCTGCTGGGGGCGGACACCACCGGAAGTGGGACACCGGCCCACACTCTCGCCGAGGCAGCCCGCCTATTCCAGGCCGCGGCCGCCGTCCATGACCCGGTGGGCCTGCTGCGTCTCGCCGAGATGCTGCTGGAGGGGCGCGGCATCCCCAAGGACACCACCGAGGCGGCCCGGCTCCTGCTCGAGGCCGCCGACCAAGGACATCCGCCTGCCCAGTTGCTCCTGGGCATCCTGTATGAGGAAGGCACCGGCGTCACCCGCGACCTGATCCAGGCCTACAAATGGTACAACCTGGCCGCCGCCGCCTTGCCCGAGGCCGCGGAACGCCGCGACGCGCTCACCCGCCCCTCCTGGATGGGGTTCGGCCGGCCCCGCTTGCTGCCCCCCGACGAGCTCGAAGCCCAGCGGCTCTGCCGCGAGTGGCAGCCCCGCCGTTCGTCCGGGGGGAGCTGATCCCCGCGTCCAACCGTAGCCGCCGCGGCCCAGGGCCGGGGGTGTGTCCCACCGTTCCTTGTCTCGCCGAAACCTTGCCGCGGACTCGGTTCATATAACTACCGTAGTTTCCCAAACCCTGGGGCCGGGTTCGCCTCCAGACACCATTCCGCAGGCTCGGATCGGTGGCCTCGGGTTCGGCTCGATTCGTCGTCCG
>CALLCO010000244.1 GCA_937998695.1 Candidatus Ozemibacteraceae bacterium | reverse complement strand
CTGTCAGAGCCCAGACTCGGTCGACGCGCGCCGGGTCGCCAGGGGCGCCGAAGCCGGGTCGCAGGCAGAACCCGAGCAGCCGGATCCACCAGATGAACGTCTCGTCGTGGGCACGCAGGTGCTCTTCCTCGATGGCGAGGTCGAAGACGGCGCGCAGGGTCTCGAGGTCCCATTGTTCGCGGGGTTGCCCGATGATCTCGCCGAGATCCTTGAACAGGGCAGTGGCCTCGACGCCCGGCCCGCCCGCGGCGAGGGCGGCCAGCCGCTGGCGGAGCTGGGCCTGCTGCCGCTTGTTCAGGGCCGCCTTGCCACGCCCCCCCGCCCCTTCGATGGGGGGGGGCGCGGCATCCTGCGACAGGTCGAAGGCCAGGTCGCGTCGGAAGTCGGCGTCTTTCCCCACCCCCAGGCAGCGCAGGTGCAGATAGCCGGTCTCGCGCAGGGTCGCCTCGAGCGTGACCTGACGGACCGGGCTGCCGGGTTCCGCCGCCAGCCGCAACGGAGGCAGCCGGGTGTGTCGGCGTGGCGTATATTTGTACAAGCCGCCAAACGTGTCGGTGCGGGGCGGGGCCGGCGAGTAGTAGAGGTAGAAGGCAGCCTCGCGTCCGAGGTCGAGGCCGAACGCCTTGTCGTCGACGGCGTAGGGCTTTTCGGTGACGGCCCCTTTGGGCAGAACGCAGAGCACCCGTTCGGGCAGGTGGCGGTGGGCGGTCGAACCAGGGGCGGTGCCGATGCCGAGGTAGACGGCAACGGGGTTGCCGCTGCGGATGCGGTGGCCCATGCCCAGGCCGACCATG
This sequence comes from Candidatus Ozemibacteraceae bacterium, assembly GCA_937998695.1. Taxonomy (GTDB): domain Bacteria; phylum Muiribacteriota; class Ozemobacteria; order Ozemobacterales; family Ozemobacteraceae; genus Ozemobacter. The sequence continues at coordinate 17,249 of CALLCO010000244.1, read as the reverse complement.
CCGTAATAGACGGCCCCGGCGGCGACCGCCAGGGTGGGATGCGGATTGACCAGCTCGCGCGGCTCGCCGCCCCCGCGCCACTCGGCGAGGATTTGGCGCAGGCGCCGCCGCAGCAGGGGGGCCATCATGGTGCCGCCGTTGAACAGCACCGCCTCGGGTGGGGTGCCGTAAGGGGCCAGGAAGGCGGCGAGATGGCGTGGCACGGCGGCGTCGCGGCAGTAGGGCAGGCCGGCCTCCGAGATGCCCAGGCCGGCGTCCTCGGCCGGGGTCTCCTCGGGGCCGCAGCGGGGGAAGAAGCCTTCCACCAGCATGGTGCGGATCTCGTCGCGATCGACCTCCTCGGTGATCGTGGCGCCGATGACGCGGCTGCCGACACCCGCCAGGGTGAATCTGACCGAGCCGGGTTGGTCGTCGGCGAGGGCCTGTTCCTTGGCCAGCCGGCTCTGGTTGAGGACGGACAGCCATTGCTTGGCCAGCAGCGTGCGGCCCTTCTGGCGCAGCCGGCTCTCGACCAGGTGGGCGATGGCGAGGTCGAGGTTGTCGCCGCCGATCAGCAGGTGGGGCCCGACCGCCAGCCGCTCGAAGGTGGGGGCGGCCGCCGCCGTCGCCTTCTGGCGACCCTGGCTGTCGGGCCAGTCGACCTCGATCAGGCTGAAATCGGTGGTGCCGCCGCCGATGTCGATGACCAAGACCTTGCGCACGCCTTCCAGCTCGGTGCGCAGGGTCTCGGGGTTGCGGGAGAGGAAATCGTAGAACGCCGCCTGTGGTTCTTCGAGCAAGGTGACGTGGGCCAGTCCGGCGGCCTGGATGGCCTGTAAGGTGAGGTTGCGGGCCACGGGATCGAACGAAGCCGGCACGGTGACGATGACCTTCTGGCGCAAAAAGCCGGCGCCCGGGTCATCGCGGGCCATGGTGAAATCCCAGGCTCGCCGCAGGTATTCGAGGAGGGCGGTGGTGGCCTGGACCGGCGATAGCCGGCGGGCCACCCCGTCGCTCTGCCAAGGCAGGATCGCCGCCTGTCGGTCGACCCGCGGGTGGCAGAGCCACGACTTGGCGCTATGGATCAGCCGTCCGGGGATCTCGAGCCCGAGGTCGCGGGCATACTGCCCGAGCAGGAAGTCAGGCTGGGAATCCCACGGCAGGCTGGGGTTGGCGGCCGGCTCGTCGTGCAGGAAGACCACCGACGGCAGGATGGTCCGCCCCTCGACCTGCTTGGCCGAAACCAGTTGCGGAATGGCGAACGAGCGGATGCCCACCTCCGGCTCCTGCAGGTCGAGATACGAGAGGGCGGTCTGCGTGGTGCCCAGATCGATCCCGATGATGTAGCGCGCCGCTTTCATTGTGGAAGTGGTCATGCTTCCGCCTGCCTGGACTTTTCGTCGTTTTCCTGGGAAAACGATGGGTTACCCTGGTGGGGGCATTATAGCGCAAAATTCTCCCCCTACCCACACCACCCTTACCGACTTCCGCCCAGCCACTGGGGATAGCATCAATCCGATCCTTGAACTTTTGCCCCCCCGTTTGAGCCTGGTGCGCGAATGCCCAAAACAGCCCATTTTCATGTACCGTCCATTCGGAGATGCCGATCAGATCAGGAGCGTTATGTACACGACGAACAAAAACCGATTCATGCAACAGGCTCGTTTCTGTCGAAAAGGGCTGAGGCGCCGGCAGTGCCGCGTGTTGAAAGTGTCTCGACCAGTTTCAATCCTTGTTTTTGTGGAGGGGGGGGTACTACCCTCTCCCCTTCGAGCCAGTGGACCGTTTTCCCTCTTAGCGGGGTATTGCCTCCATGTTTCCACAGTTTTCTGAGGTTGAAGACCGCACAGATGAGCTTCTATTCGCTGTCACAGGCAGAAGTTCCCCTCCGACTGAATCTGGTAAAGGCCGTCGGACCCGCTTTGATCTGACCAAACACCGGTTCAATCAGAGAACGGACGATACCCCCTGCCCAACCCACGAGCAGGGCAACCCAACACACCACGGAATGGGGAGGCGGTGGATCAGCGCTGTCGCTTGGGCTCACGCTTGAGGGCATCAACGATGGGAAGAGGCCCGGAAGGCTTGAACCAGGTGGCATCCTCCCACATCCCGGCCGCGCCGCCGCCGACGTCATTGCCGAGGATCCAACTGCACTGGGCGAGAAAATACGGCTCGGCACCCAGCATATAGCGGTAATAGTCGAGATTCCAGGCGCAGTGGCGGTCGTTCATGGCCGCATTCCCGCCTGTCTGGAACCCACCCTCGGTGGCGATGATCGGTCGTGACTCGCCCAGATACTTGACCAACATACGATCATAGAACTGGAATTTCTTGAAGCTGGCGGTATCGGCCGTGTAGTCGACCGGCTGCCAGGTCTGATTGTGGATGGCAATCCAGCATTTCTGAAGCAGCTGCAAGGTGCCACGCGCCTGCAGGCGCTGCAGACACTCCTCGAAGAACTGGATGTCCGGCCGACCATCTTCGCCTCCGGGGGCGAGGGGGGCGAACGCAGGGAACCCGCCCGCCTCGAGAATGACGTTCGCCCCTTTTTCCCACAACTCGAGAAATCGCGGCAGGTCGATACGCCCATCTTCCCATTCGCATTTGAGGTTAGGCTCATTATAGAGTTGGAAATAGAAAACACCGCGTTCGACATAGTGGGCGACCACTTGGCGCACCCTGGCCCATTCGAGTGGCACGGTACGCGAGTAGAGGCGCAGGATCGGCATCATGCCGCGGGCTTGCAATCGATCGACGAGGTAGTCGTTCGCCTCGCTGACTTTTTCGGCCTCGTTCAGGAAGACGATCCAGCGGAGTCCCATCTGTTCGCATTCATCGAGGTAACGGTCGACGACTTCGCGCGACGACCCCAGGGTGGGAAACCAGTGGATGCCCCACCCGTTGTCCTTGGTCGGACGGGGCAAGGAAGCCAAATCATACCCGCGTTTCGGCGAGGTCTCCGGTGGAACGGGAGGAGCCGGCGGCGGTTCTGGATCGGACGAGGCAGGAGGCGGCAAGGAGGGGGGGGCGGATGGCGGGTTTCCAGGTGAGGGGGGCGTCTGAGGAGGCGGGCTCCGTTCGTCAGAACCGTCGGTCGGAGGGAGAGGAACCGGCTGCCCGGCGGCATCCGGCCAGGGTCGCTGCCCGGTGACCCACCGGGCCAGATCGACGAAGATGCTGTCCTCGGTCGTGTTAAACCGCAACCAGAGGGCAATGACCCGTTGGGGGTCCGTCTCGCCCTGCGATTGCCGGACACTGGCCGCGATATCGGGGCGCAGGCTCAGAAAATCGGCAGGAGACAATCGCTTCAGCAAGGCCATCGCCTCGCGGAAGAATTCGTTCCGCTCGTGGGTGATTCGAACCCAATGAGCCAGGATCCCCAGGGGGGTCTTTTCCCCGCACCATTGGGGGATCTTCTCGGCAATATCCGGCCGCCGGCGCAGGAAGGCCCGCGCCGCCGCCACCGTTTTGCCCAAGGGCGCCCCTCCCGACTCGACCGGTGTCGAATCGACCCCGGTGCTGGTACTCGAGGCGGGAAAGCGATCGAGCCAGGTGCCCTGGAACATTGCATCGAGGCCGATCTGGCGGCTGCGATCAGTCGATGCCGGCTCATCGACGGACGGTTCATTCCCGTATGCCATCCGCCCCGTCAGCGACATCCCAAGCAGGACTCCGACGAGCACATACGCCGCGAGACGAGTTTGCCGTTTCATCCCATCCTCCTGTCAGGTATTCGGTTGAATTCCATCATAGACGATGACCAGCGCGGCAGGAAGAGTGTGACACTCGGGGCACCAAATGCCCCTGCCAGCACCTGCTCCCCGGGGGGAAGGTGGTGCCGAGCTGCGGCTACTACGCCTTCCATCGCCGGTTCGATCCGCGCTTCCCCACCCACGAAGCCTTCGCCTGACCGGGGCCAGGGGCGGGCGACCGGAGCTGGCAACTGGTCTCAGGCCGGCACCAGGAAGGCCACGGTCTGGCCGGCGGCGACGGCCAGGCCCAGCGCCATGGCGGCGGTAACCGCGGTCGACGAGGTCAGCCCGTTTAGGAACCCGGTCAGCCCGGGCCCCTTTTGGGTTCCCAGGATGCGGGTGAGGAAATAGCCCACGAAGCTGATGCCCCAGACCAGCACGACCAGGAAACCGATCTTGTACGGGTCGATCGCCCCGAACGGGGCAAGCGCCCGATTGGGCAGCAGCGGCACCACGATCAGCACGATGACCAGGAACTTCAGGGTGTCGGTCTCTTCGATCTGGCGCATCTGCTTCACCAGGCCATGCGTGAAATGCTTGGAACTGAGAATGGCGGTCAGCGTCACCCCAAGCACGGCCGCCATCTGGGGTTGACCGTGGCACAAGGCTCCCAACGCTGCGGTGCCGATGGCCGCCGCCTCGGTGGTCATGCCGGCATTCCGCACGGCCGTGTGGCGGTAGAGGATGAGCACCAGGGCCACCAGCCCCGCCAGGATCACCGGCGCCGCCAGGGATGACCACCCGGTAGGAAGCCCCCCCAACCCTCCCCAAGATCCGCTTCCCATGCTGAGGCAGCAAGCCCCGCCTCGCCCGCCAGACCGCCGGTGGAACTCCTCCCGCCGGGCACGTTGTTTCCCCTCCACTCTCCTTGCTCACGTCAACTGGCCCTCAAGAACCGGTGAAGCCACCCCCACCCCCGCCGCCACCGCCATCATCGGCTGTTTCGCCCTACAGCCCGACCATTGTCGACCAAGCGGCTTTCCTCTTTCTGATACGCTTCGCCGGATCCGGACTTTCAGGGAATCCCAGCATACGGGGAACCTGAAGAGAACCGGCGGCAGGTGCCACAAGCCGTCGCGGAGTTGCCCGTGCCCGTCTCTGAACGGCCTTCGCCTAAACTCGCGACGATCCCGCCTCTCGATCTCGGGGCCGGCGTCTACCCCGGTCGGTGCCCTTGTTCGAGATCGAGCAACTGCCGCTTGCGCCAGAGGCCGGCCCCGTAGCCCACCAACCGCCCATCCGCCCCGATGACGCGATGGCAGGGGATGACGATGGCGATCCGGTTGGCCCCGTTGGCCTGGGCCACCGCCCGCACGGCGCGCGGTTTTCCGAGGGCCCGGGCCTGCTCGCCGTAGGAGCGGGTCTCCCCGTAGGGAATCGTCAGCAACCCCTGCCACACCTGCTTCTGGAACTCGGTGCCGCACAGATGGGGCGGCACCGAGAACCTGCGCCCCCGGCCCGCGAAGTAGTCTTGCAGCTCCCGGGCCAGGGTTTCCCCGAACCGGCCGCGGCCGGGGACGATCTTGGCGCCCAGGGCCGCCCGCACCCGCTCCACGCGCTCTGCGATGCCGCTCTCGTCGACGAACTCGAGCAGGCAGAGGCCCTGCCGGGTCGTCGCCGCGATCATGGGCCCGAGCGGCGTTTCGAGGTCGATCACCTGCATGGTGATTTCTTCCGACCAAGATGGAACGGCTGACGGGGACACGGACGATCTCCTGACGGTACATGACTGGGGGATGCGACGCGCTCCACCTTACCGCCCCCGATCATCCTTGGCAAGAGTCAGAAGGCCCCCGGCGCGGGTTGACGGGAAGAAAGGAGGGTTGCCCAAGAGATCAGGTCCAGCGGTCGTCGGGACGCCCCCCTCCTTTGCCAGCGATGAGGGGCGGCGGTTCTCCACCGGGCGACCGGCCGGCCCGACGTGGCGGTATCCGATGAACCGGCCGAGAATCAAGCGTGACAGCCAGATGGCCCACGGCCAACGCCGATTCAAGACACCGAGCGGTGCGAGGATTGCCCATCACGCGTTCTCTTGTCACGTTCTTCCGAGATTTCCGATCTCTCGGCCGGGTATGTTCCCGTGAAGAAACAACGAACCGCATACAAGCTAAAGATGGCCCGCGCAGCGGGCTTGCCGCCTGGGGAACGCGCGGCGTTCCCCAGGCCAGAAAGTGCCCAGGGCCTTTGGCCCTGGGGGGGGTAAAGGGGCGAAGCTCCTTCGGCAAGCCTGGAAGCGGATCGTTGAAAAAAACACCCTAGGAGGTAGGAGAAGTGAAACCCACCCACGCGTCTTGCATCCTCGTTTTTGTCATCATGGTCGTCGGGGCCACGACGATGGCCTACGCCACCGACCAGCCACCATCACCCCCCACCCCGGCGGTCAAGGTTCTGAAAGGTCTGATCAGCGACAGCCGCGCATTGAGCAAGGTGGTGCTGTTAAACATCACGGAAGCCGCCCGCTTGACGACATCGATCATCCAACGCCTGGACAAGACCCCTTGGTCACAGGCCGGGCTGCAGAAGGCGAGGAAATGCGGCGAAGCCTATCAAAAAACTCTCTTGAACCTAGGTAATCCATCCGTGCCAGGAGGCGTGCCTCCAGCCCAAATTAGCTACTGTCTCGCCCATTATGGTCTTGGCGAGTTGTATGCCATCGAAACGGGCAAGCCCAATCCTTTCGCCGGATTTCTTTGGGAATGCATCGACGGTCAACTGCAGGATGCGCGGGTCTTTTCGGCAGCATTGATTCGGGCGGCAGCCAGTCCTTACCTCCAGGCCGAAGCTCGCGATTTGGCCGCATGGGTGTTGGAAAGACTCAGGATTACCGAGCAATTGATGCAAGGGATGGAGTTTCCCTCCCATCTGGTGGTTTTGCTCGATCAATATCAAACTGCCATCGAACGGTTCCGGTTCGCCATCGCCCACTAGCAGGTCAACGAATACCGGACGAGGTTCGACGCAATTGAGCCTGTTGCATGAATCGGTTTTTTGCTCGTCGTGTACATAGCGCCCCTGATCCGATCGCCATCTCCGAATGGACGGTACATGAAAATGGCCTATTTTGGGCATTCGCGCAACAGGCTCAATTCTGGCCGCTGAGCGTCGTCTCTACGGGGCCAGTACCGCCCCCCGAGACAACCGGCCGCCCGCATTGTAATTCCCTTTTCTGCCTTTCGCCCGCGGCCCGGATGAGTGCTGACGGCCCTCGAGAAGCGCGTTGTCCGGGCAGGTGGCCCAACCCACCGGGCGTGCAAGAGAATCGGGGTTTCGTCGGGTTTATGGCCGCCATCGATCGGCACAGCTGCCTGGCCATGGCGTGAGGGCAGTCCCTCACTCCGGTCAGGCCCTTCGGCAGCCTGACAGCCTTCGAGCCGGCCATTCACCGCTTCTCCCCCTGGGCTCTTGCGACCCCATCGGGACGGCTGGCGACCCGACGATTTTCCGCCTTCAGGGCTGGCAGAGACAAAGCGATCAGATCGCCGCCGCGCCCGCCCTTTCGGGTCACCCCTGGCAACCGGCTACCCCCTCCGCCCTTCCGTCCTGTCTCGGGGTTAGCCTGGTAGCCCAGAACAGTTGCAGCCCTCCGAAGGGATTGGCATGTGGAATTCGAGGAGCCAGGCTCCCGAACGCGTCGCCTTGGTTCGCGAGATCGATCGTGTCATACGGGAAGTGACCCTGGCGGGGACATCAACTTTCTGCTATCAATGGTGGAGCCGAGCACGTATCTCAAACAAGGTGAAGGGCGCTGATGCAGGTGCCACTCATGATCTCACTTCCGCTAGTGGTTGGAAGGCCACGGTCTGCCAGGGCTTCCCTCGCGACGGCTCAGCGGTCGACCGTGCCTGGTCTTGCTTGCGGGCTGGGCATTGTCTTGGGATTGCTTCTGTTCCCCCTCGTGTCATGGGCTACCCATTGTCCGGCCTGCGGCAACGACCTTCCCAGCTCCCTCAATTTCTGCGGAATATGTGGAACTCCCCTGCCACGCCCCCTGTCGCCAACCCATCCGGCGGCCCCACGGCCGAATCCGGCCCGTCTTCCGGTTCCTCCCTCCGACCACATGACGGGATCGAATCCTCCGGCATCCCCCGTTCTCCCCCGCTCACCCACCTCACCACCGCATTCACCCGCGGCATCACCGTTCAGACCAGGGCCCCCACCCGGTGGCCCTTCTCCCAGCCGCCACCCCGGACCAACCTCCCTGTCCTCCTCCGGGCGAGAAGTATCCTCCGACCAGTTCCGCAAACTGATCGAGCCCCTGGAAGCCCACGAACCGGCGCTGCGCCTTTCCCAACTGCATCGGCCCCAGGTCCGGACGCTCATCCAGCATACCCTGCAACCCGGCCTCGACAAGTTGCAGCAAGGGGTGGCGGCCCGCGGCTGGCGGCTGACTCCCGCGCAGACCCGGTTGTTGGGCCTCTACCGCGAACGGTATGCCGCCATCCTCGAATGGTCGGGCAGCCTGGGCAGCGAACGGAACGTGCTGTTCGCGCGGATCGGCCAACTGGCGGCCTTGCAAGCCTACCTGCTCGCCGCCTGCGACGACGATGCCCTGGCGGCCACCGGGGCCATCGCCGAGGTGTTTGCCCGGGAACTGCAGAACCTGACCGCCCGCACCGAACAGCTCGACGAGAAGGCGGGGTTCGAAAACCCCGGCGTCGCGTACCAGATTCGGCGTCCCGATTTGCCCGCTGGCGCGGATGCCTTCCCCTTCTCGCTCTGGCTGGAGCCCGCCGGCCGCCGGATCGGCGACCGCATGCAGGTCACCGATGTCGAGGGCCGGCCCCTCGGCCGCCTGCAGTTCGTCGTCGAGAAGGGCGGCCTGCGCCACTACACCGGAACCATGTCGCGGCGCGCCTTCGCCGCCCTGTCATCGCGACAGGTCTGGATCGACTACGTCACCAAGACGACCTTCTCGACCTCCTGGAGAAAGGAGCGGCTCCGGCTCTTCCTGGTGCCCGGCCTGCCACCCGGCCTCGACACGGGCTACGAGTATGAAGCCCTGCACGGCACCGCCCCGGAAACGATCCGCGCCCGCTTTCTGCGCAGCCTCGGCCGATATTGACCCGCGACCGACACCGCGCGATGGCCAGAACCGCCCCAGGGGGCAGGAAGGTGGCCGGGGAACTCCCAATAACCTGGTGGTGTCATCTTCTCCCAGATTAGGTATTCTGCTATACTGGGACCCGCCGGAGAGACCGGACCGTTCGTCCACCCCTGGGAGACGGGCGATTTCAGCGAGGCAAGGACCCGCGGCATGCGCTTGATCATTCGTGACACCACCGGCCGGGTGCTGCATTCCGGCCCGATTCTTCCCACCAACCGGGGTCTCCGCATCGGCAGCGGCGAGACCTGCGACGTCCGCCTGAAGCGCCTGGGCATCGCCCGCGAGCATGCGCTCCTCACCATGAACGCCGAGGGCGAGGTCTCCCTACAGGATCTGCAAAGCCCGTTCGGCACCTTTGTCGACAACCGCAAGATCCCGCCCGGGTTCGTCGCCCCCCTGCCTCCCGGCACCAAGGTCAAGCTGGCCGACGCGGTCGTTCTCGAGATCAGCGCTTCCGCTCCCGGCGACGACGAGGCGAGGGCCAGCGGAGGGCCGACCGGAGTAGGAGCCCTCGATTCCAGCATCTTCCCCTTCTTCCTGACCCGCAACGAGCAGTTCGTCAACAAGACGTTCCAGGAAGCCTACGCCGCCATCCCCGAGCGGTATCACGACCTGCTGCGCGATCTGGCCCGGCGCCTGACCGAGAAGGTCAGCGAGCTGTCGGCCGTCCTCGAGGTTTCGTTCGCCCTCAACTCGATCTTCAGCTTCCAGCGCCTGCTCGAGTTCTCGATCGAGATGGCGTTGCGGGTCACCCTCGCCCAGCGCGGGTTCATCATGTTGTATAACGAAGAACTCGATCGCCTCGAAACGGTCGTGGTGCGGGGCATGGCTCCCCGCGAGATCGAGAAGGACATGCTTGCCGCCTCCACCCTGGTCTCCCGCTGTTTCCGCACCGGACAGCCGTTCGTCGGCAGCGGGGCCGACCTCGAGGAGACCGCCCAGACCATGGTCCGGCCTACCGAACGGGGCATCACTGCGATCGCCATCACGCCGCTACGCATCGAAAACTCGACCATCGGCGTTCTCTATCTCGATTCGAAGCGCCTCGGCGCCACCTTCCCCCCTGCCCTTCTCGACATCCTGAAGTTCTTCGCCGCGCAAGCGTCCCTGGTCATCCACCGGGCCCGTCTCTTCCACCTGGCGACCACCGACGGCCTGACCGGCATGGCCAACCAGAAACATTTCCACCAGCGGCTGCTCGAGGAGTTCTGCCGCTCGATCCGGCACAAGAAGCCCCTCTCGCTCGTCTCGCTCGACATCGACCGGTTCAAGATGGTCAACGAGGTCCACGGCGAACAGGCCGGCGACCAGGTGCTCAAGAAGCTGGGGCGCTTGTTCCGTTCCGGCATGCGCGTACACGACCTGGTCGCGCGGTTCGGGGGCGACGAATTCATGCTGCTGCTGCCCGAAACTCCCATCGAGGGCGCCACCACCGCCGCCGAAAAACTGCGCGGGCTGATCGAATCGACCACCTTTCGGGTCGGGAAGAAAAGCATCCGGCTGACCGGCAGCCTCGGCGTGGCCTGCACCACCGTCTCCATGACCAAGCCCATCGAGCTGGTCCAGGCCGTCGAGAAGGCCCTGGGCCGAGCCCAGAAACAAGGGGGGAACCGCGTGGTCGTCCACGCCCCGTCCAGCCGGCGCCCCGAGCCCGCCAAGGCCGGTCGCGAACGCGCCCCCGACAAGGAAGGAAACAAACGGTCCTGACCCATGAAGAAACTGACCGACCTGCCCGACCTCCCCGGTCTTCCCCCCCTGCCCAAAGATCTGCGTGACCTCGACCGGCTCGCCGGCCTGCCCCCGACCGGGCCCCGCTCGGGGTCCCTGATCGACGACGTGGCCCGTTCGCTCTCGCGCAAGGCCCCGCCCGCCGCCACCGCCGCTACCGCCACCAGCGAGGACGACCGGGCCTGGCGGGCTCACAAACTGTTCGCCGACCTCCACGAAAAGCACGGCCGCGCCTTCCGGCTGTTCGTCGGCGACCTGCTCGACGTGCTGCTCGGCGGGCCCATGCAGACCCGCTTCCTGAGCGACCTGATGGACGAGCGCGTCCGGCGCCTGACGCGCGCCGCGGCCGCCGCCGAACCGCCTTCCGAAGGCAAGGAAGGCAAAGGCACCAAGGTGGCCGTGGCCCCCAAGGCCGCTACACCGCCTCCCATCCAGATCGGCGGCGAGCCGCGCTTCCACTCTCGTTCCTTCCTCAAGCGCAAGGCCATCCTGGCCTCCGTCTTCCTCGACAGCGAGGAATACCCGTCCTTCCTCAAGCTGCTGAAGCAGATCTCGACGGTCTGCCGCGAGGAACTCAAGTCGCAGGATCCGTTCTTCATCCCGGCCACGCGCTCCGATCAGCAGGCGGCGCTGCGCCTGGTCGTCGACGAACTGAAGAACGAGATGACCCAGGGCGGGCTGGTGCGAGCTTGGCTCCTGCTCGAGGCCGGCGAATTCCAGGATCTCGACTGGGTCTTCAACGAGACCCGCGCCTTCGGCCTGGTCCGGCCGACCTTCTACGACGACCTCGACAAGGCCTACCGCGAGGCCAAGAAGATGCTCAAGCTGCTGGTCGCCGAGTTCAGCGAGCCGGGCGGCGGCGGCCCCGACAAACGGGAGGCCATCGCCGACTACCTGCAGGACATCCTCGAGGTCTTCACCCACCACCATTTCGTCCTCAAGCATTTCAACCAGACCCGGCCCTCGGTCAGCCGCGCCGAGTTCGAGAGTCACAAGCGCGACTGGCAGGCCCGCCTCGACACCCTGCGCACCGAGGCCCAGAGCCTGCGCGATGCGATCCGCCAGACGACGGTCGAGCGCGACCAGGCCCTCGCCGAGGCCCGGGCCCTCCGGCAAGAAGCCCAGGAGCTGCGACAGAAACTGCACAAGCTCGACCCGGTCGAAGTCCAGAAGCAGATGCAGGCCATGGAATCCCGCATGAACCAAGCCTTGCGTGAACGGGACGCCATGGTCGAGGAAGACACCGAACTGCGCACCAACCTCCGGCACCTCGACACCGAGAACCAGCGCCTGACCCAGATGCTCCGTGACCTGAAGGCGATTCCCGATGAGATGGCCAAGTCGGTCGAGGGGTTGCTGAACGGCAAGCGGGTCGTCGTTTTCGGCGGGGTCGGGCGCGACCATTACCGGGCCGTCCTCGAGGAGGCCGGGGTGCGCGACGCCGACTACGAATGGTATGAGGGCTACCACACCATCAGCCAGGCGCGCACCGCCGAGATCGTCGGCCGGTGCGACGTCATCGTCGTGGTCACCAGCTATGCCGGCCATTTGCATACTTGGCAGACCCGCAACGCGGTGGGCCCCCACCAGACCCTGCTCCTGATCCACAGCAGCGGGGCGGGATCCCTGCGGCAGCAGATCCTCGAGAAGTTCAAGAAAGCCCCCGCCCCCACAGGAGGATGACGTGCACGACCTAAATCCCCTCCGCCGCCCCCCCGTTTGGGGAGACAAAGGATGACACCCGAGGAACTCTGGCGGGAAGCCGTCCGTGGGTCCCAGTCGGCCTGGGAGAACCTCTATGCCATGTTCGGGGGCAAGTTGTACCAGTTCTTCCTGAAGAACACCAGCCAGCCCGAACTGGCCATGGACATGGCCCAGGGCGTGTTCGAGCGGCTCTACCGGCATCGCGAGGCGTTCCACACCGGGAGTCTGAAGACCTGGATCTTCCATATCGCCCGCAACCTGCTGATCGACGAGTGGCGACGGAAGCCGCGCCGTGAGGTGCTGGCCGACAATCCGCCCGAGGTCGCCGATCCGACGGTGCGGGTCGAGGACTGGGTGATCCAAAAACTTGATCGGGAGCAGATGGTGAAACTGATCGATACGTGCCTGCCCCAATTGGCGGAAGATGACCGGGTCATCATCGGCCTCATCTACCTCGGCGGCCTGTCCATCCCCGAACTGGCCAAGGTCACCGAGGTGCCGCTGGGCACCGCCAAGACGCGGGTGCGTCAGGCCCGCCTGCGCCTCGACCGGATGCTGATGGCCAGCCTCGGAACCCAGGGAGAGAGGGAAGTGGCATGAACTGTGAAGAACTCCGCGAACGACTCGGCGACCCCACCACCCTCCCGGCGGTCGAGACCGACGACGAGGCGATGCGCCACATCGCCGGGTGCGAGCCCTGCCGCGCCTGGCTGGCCTACGAGAAACAGCTTACCGGCGGCTTCGAGCAGATGGGAAACCGACGCCCCCCCGTCGCCCTGGCCGACCGGATCATCGCCATCCCGGCCGAGGAGCGCCGGCGCACCGCGGCCCGCACCCCCTGGTGGCTGGCCTGGTGGCGCCGCTCGTGGTGGCCCGCCGCCCTCGCCGGAGGTGTGGTCGGCCTCTTCCTTGCCGTGTCGGTCAGCTGGCTGACCCCCTCCTCGCCCCAGAGCCGCCCGACCCTCCAGCTCCCTCCCGCCCCCATGGCTTTGGCCCGCCGCGAGGAGGCCGCCAAGGGCGAGGCACCCGCCCTCACCGACGATCTGCCGGCCCCCGCGGCCAAAACCATGCAGGAAGACGCCGGAACCGCCCTCGAGGAGACTGCCCCTGCGGGCGCGGGCATCGGAGCCCCTCCAGGCGAACCCCGTGCTTCCACATCCGACGCCGATTCCCAACCTGGCCGCCCGCCCCAGCCCGCCGTCGCCATGATGGCGGCCGCGCCGGCTGACGAAGCACCCGCCTCCACGGAAGGGGCCACCGCCGTGTTCCAGGTCGCCCGGATCGACCCCCATGCCGCCGATCTCGATGCCGAAACCCTGTTGCCCCCGCCGGCGGTCCCGTTGTCCATTCCCCGGCCCACCGCCCCGCCGCCGCCCCCACCCGCGCCGGCCCTGCCGGCTCGCAGAGCGCCCCTGCCGGCCCTGCCGGCCCGCGGGGCCCCCTTGCCCAACGAGACCACGGTGCGCCAACCCGTGGCCCTCGATTCCGCCCGGGTCCCCGCCGCCCCCCCCCCAGGAAGCCGCCACCTTCGACGCCGGCAGCCTCCCCATCGTGCGGGGCGACCCGCTCGACGATGACACGCTGCGGCCCCGGCCTCTTCCCATGACCAGGGCGGCCGCCCCTCCCACGACCAACTCCCGGCTGCACCTTGCCCCCGTGGGCCCGACCGACCCGTTCTCGCCCAAGGTCCGCTCCGGGCCTTCCGCCGCCCGCGGCGAGATGCTCCTTGCCAAAGGGGCCGGCGAAACGATGGGAGGGACCCCTGACCGGGAAAGCGCCTCCGAAAGCGAAACCAAGGGAAAATCCTTGCAACTGGCCAAGGCCGAACCCTTCGCCCCGCCTCCACCCGCCGCCGCCCCAGCCCGCCCGACCCTCGCCTTCAAGAAGGAGATGGCCCCCGCCCGCAGCGCCGGCCTGCCTCGCGACGACCGGCACGCCAAGGTCGAGGCCATTCTCGAAGCCCACTCCCGCGACATCCGGGAGGGTCCGATTGACATCAACCACTGGGTCATCACCGACTGGATCTCGGTGAAGGAACGCATTTTTCTGGCCCCACCACCCGGCTACCACTGGGTCGCCACTCGACGCGGCCCCCGGTGGGAAGCGAGTCTCCAGAAGATCTCCGGTCCCTGAGGATCTTCCAGCTCTTTTCCCATCCGGTTCCCCGATCCGCCTCCATCCGGTCGTTTTTTTTGTTTCCCCACCCCCCATCCCGCGGTGACTCTTGGTAGATCATCTCGCGAGGAGGGAGTATGCAATTTTTTCCGGCCAGATGGATATTTTTCGTTGCCGTCGTGGGTTTCCTCGGAGTTGCCCTCTGGCCCACCCCATCAGCTCGTGATCGTGGCTTTGAGGCCGTGGTGGATCCACCCTCCCCGGAAGCCTGGCTCCCCCTCCTCGACCGGATCGGAAAGATCCTTCCCCCCCCTGGCAAGCCCGATCATGGATGGCCCGCCGGAACCATCTATGACCAAGACGAACGGGCCTGGTACATCACCCCCGAAGAACTGGCGGATCCATTGCCGGGGTGGTCCGGAATCCTCGTCTGGAAGGAGCGGCAGGCCGTGACGTCGCCTTCCCCGGGGGCCTCCACGGCCACCTCCCCGATCCGGCGGGAGGATTCGGCACCGCCCCCTATCCGGTGGCTGTTCCGCGGCCAATGTCCCTGGGGGCCACCTGCTTCGACAACCGAATGGGAAGGCTGGATCCGGGAAACCGCGTCCGGCCGGCGTCTCGTCACCCGTCAGACGACGCCGGGTTCCCCTTCCGCTCTGTTCATTGGCGATTCCGGCAGCCCGCCGCCCCGGGAGAACAAAGATGCCAGACTATCCCGCACTCCTTCGCCGGTCTGCCCACCTCATCCAGGCATTTTTTTCGTAGTCCAGCGGCCCAGATTTGGCAGGGGTGGTCGCGACAGCCCACTGGTGGGCCCCCAAGGACATCCCACTCCGGACGACCCTGGCCCTGGGCGGGGCGGTCAAGCTGTCTGGAAGAATATTCGCGATCCTCTCTCATTCCACCTCACCAGATAAACAAAATCTGTGTTCTCCAGACTGATAGCCTCGCAGAGGCAGCGACAGGGGAAAGCTCCCCCGAAAGGATGATTCACCTTGCTTGAATTGGTCGCCCGGCCGGGGTCTCTGAGGTGTCGCTGTATGGGCAGTTGCCCGTCGATTCCCTTTCGTTGGCATGGGGTTTGCTCTGTCATTCCATGAACTCATTCAGGAGGTCGTCATGAAAATCGAGCAGATCGTCCGACTGGTTGCCGGCACCATGGTCACCACGAGCGTGATCCTGTCGCAGATCCATCACCCCGCGTGGGCCTTGCTGACTGTCTTCGTGGGGCTGAACCTGTTCCAGTCCGCCCTGACCCGGTGGTGCCTGCTGGAAGACATCCTGCGCCAGGCCGGGTTCGAGTCCTGCTGCGTCGCGGCCCCCGTGGCCCGCAAGGAGGCCTGAACATCATGAGTACCAGCGTGATTCTTGCCAAAGGGCTCCCTCCCCTGGCGGGGGCGGTCCTCGGCTTCCTCTACTACAAGTTCGTCGGGTGCTCCACCGGGGCCTGCCCCATCACCGCCAACCCGATCACCAGCACTCTCTATGGCATGATCGTCGGCCTGGCCTTGTCAGTCGGTCGCTGAGCATGTATCCTGGACCCCGGTCCGGAACCAACACCCACCTGGAGGTACACCCATGGCCAAGGAACTGAACGAAACCAGCTTCAAGAGCGAGGTCCTGCAAGGCGCCGGTCCCGCCCTGGTCGATTTCTGGGCGCCCTGGTGCGGCCCCTGCCGCATCATGGGCCCGATCGTGGACAACCTGTCGAAGAAATACGAGGGAAAAGTGCTGATCGCCAAAGTCAACGTCGATGAGAACCAAGCTCTGGCCGGTCAGTACAACATCATGTCGATCCCCAGCCTGCTGTTCATCAAGGGGGGCAAGGTCGTCCACACCCACCTCGGAGCGACCACCGAAGCCGATCTCGAGACGCAGATCAAGCAATATCTTCTCTGAGACCCTCCCTCCCGGCACCCCCTGCACGGTTCCGCTCCCTGGCCTGGATGCGGGAGGAAATCGTCGAGGCCGCGAACACTGCGGCCGAAGGGCGGCCGAATTTGACCCGGCACTCGACGGGCACCCATTCAGGGTGCCCGTTCCCCTTTTCGGAGCGTTGGCAGGCCGAGCCCCGGTTCATCCCATGTCGATCGGCAGGGCAAACGGGAATGAGATCGACACTCTAGAGGCTGTGGCACGAATGCCAAAAACGGGCATTTTTTCTGTACGATCCACCACCAAACATGTTCCAGATCAAGGGCGATTTGTACTGAAAGCCCGAAAAACGGATTCATGGAACAGGCTCTAGAGTGTTGAAAAGAGGTTGCACAATTGTCTCGAGCTATGTATCGTTCTTGCAGTAAATTCCGTTTTGCCTCTTGTCTGCTGGGCGGGAGCGAAGGCGCGTAGCTTGATGATGAAACCCATGCGCACGGGTATCGGCAGCCGCCCGGCTCGGAATTTGTGGTGGTACTAGACCGAAGCCGGGAACCCGAACTGACTATCGAGAACACCATCATGTCCAATGGCAAAGACAAATACGGCAATCGCGGCACCCTCGGCTTCGAGGCCGAACTCTTCAAAGCCGCCGACAAGCTGCGCGGCAACATGGAACCCAGCGACTACAAGCATGTTGTGCTGGGCTTGATCTTCCTGAAGTACATCTCCGACGCCTTCGAGGCCACGCACAAAGCACTGCTGGCCGAAGATCCCCAAGCCGCCGAGGACAAGGACGAATACCTCGCCGACAACGTGTTCTGGGTGCCGAAGGAGGCGCGCTGGTCGATTCTTTCGGCCAACGCCAAGCAGAGCAACATCGGCACGCTGATCGACGACGCGATGCGCGCCATCGAGAAGGACAACGAATCCTTGAAAGGCGTACTACCCAAGGACTACGCCCGGCCCGCGCTCAACAAGGTGATGCT
>CALLCO010000243.1 GCA_937998695.1 Candidatus Ozemibacteraceae bacterium | reverse complement strand
CGCTCCTTTTCGCACGCCTGGAGGAATTCCAGGATCATCGCTTCCAAAGGGGGTGACCTCGTGTGGTTCAGGGATGGCCCAACATAGCACAAGGATCCGAGAGCGACAAGGGGGTGTGCACGAAAATTTTCCCGTTTTTTTATATTTCCCGCAAAATGGCGCCAGCAGAGATATTTCAGCAGGTCAGCGGCATCTATACCCCGGACGGTGGTGCCCTATTTTCTTCTGCTTCGGGTGCCCCGGCCGGCAGGGCATTCTAAAGGGCACGTCAATGGCTGGCCGACAGTCCGATCAAAGCGCGATGGAATCGAGATCCAGACCAATCCCACCGACATTTCTTGACTTGTACAGATTGGACCGGTATACTGAAGGCACGGTGGACCACCATGGGGCCACCACCGAGAGGCATCATGCTGACCATCACTTTGGGAGACGGTCGCGAAGTTCATTGCCAGGCTGGGCAGGTCAAGGACATCCCCGGCATCATCCGGCTGTACGAGCGGGTCTACAAGGGGCGCTACTCTCTGCGGGAAGTTTCCGACCCCACCTTGATGCGCGGGAAACTGGATGACCCCAACTACTTCTGGACCCTGGCCCACCTCGGCGACGAGATCATCGGCTCGGTCATCTTCGCCATCGACCCGGTCAACAAGATCGGCAAGGTCTACGCGGCGGTCGTCCTCGAGGAGTTCCGCGGCCAGGACATCATGCGCACCATCGTCCGGCAAGGCCTGGAACGACTGACGAAGCGCACCCGCACCTGCGACGTCATCTACGCCACCACCCGCACCGTCAGCGTAGCGCCCCAGGTGGTGCTCGAGCATCTCGACTTCCATCCGATGGGCATCTTCCCGAATGTCCGCAAGGTCGAATCTTTCGAAACGCATGGGCTGGAGATCTTCTTCCGGGAGGGCACCCTGGCTTCCCGTCGGCGCAGCCCGCAGCTCGTCCCCGAGGTACGGGAGTTCTACAAGGTGGTGCGCGACGTTCTCAAGCTCGAGGCCGAGACCCCTGTCGACCTCCCCCTCTCGGATCCCCGGCACATGGGCGAGCCCCTGGAGTTTGTCGTTGAATCCGAGGAGAACCGTCTGCGCAAGCGGTTCGACGACCTACAGGACCGCGACCAGATGGATAAGGTGTTCTTCCCCTTCATGGAACCCAACCTGCTGTTTGCCACCCCCGATCGCACCGCCGAGTTCTTCGTCAACTTCAACGAGGCCGACGGCAACGGCATGATCATCGGCTACCGCATTGGCTCGGCCGACCTGCGACGAGCCCTCATGTGGTTCAGCGAGGCGGCGGCCCGCTCGGGCATGCGCTACATCGAGCTGCTGGTCAATGCCTTCCGCCCCGATCTGCAACGGATCGCGGTCGATGCCCGGTTCCTGCCCACCGCCTATTTTCCCGCCATGCGGATGACCGCCCAGGGTTTGCGCGAAGACTACGCCGTTTTTTCGCGCTCGTTCGAGAGCCTCGATTTCATGAACATCCATCTCGTCGACACCAACCGTCGGTTCCTCGATGCGTTCATGAAATGCTGGTATGAGATGCTGGTGCGGTGCCAGCCCGATTTCGACGAGGAGTGGCGGATTGGCTGAGATCAAGGCGTTCCGGGCATGCGAGCAGTTGTTCGCCACGCCCGCCGCCTTTGCCCACACGCCCGCCACTGACCGGTTGTTCGATGAGGCCATGGGCGAGGCCCTGCGCTGGCACTGGCAGCGTTGCCCCGACTACCGGCATTTTCTCGAACGCCACGGGATCCGCGCCGAACGTCTGCCCGAGCGCCCCGAGGAGATCCCCCCCGTCTTCGTAACCATCTTCAAGGAACACCGACTGGTCTCCATCCCCGACCGCCAGATCGACCTCGAACTGACCTCCTCGGGCACGGGTGGCCAGCGCAGCGCCATCGTGCTCGACCGCCGGTCACGGCGCCGCATCCTGCAGATCGTCGATCACATCTTCGGCTCCCTCGGCATGATCGACCGCGACGAAACGGCCAACTACCTGTGCTTCACCTACGATCCGCGCGTGGCGAAGAACGTCGGGACCGCGTTTTCCGACAAGATCCTGACCGGGCTGACGAAGCGGCGGCAGGTGTTCTACGCCATCCGCTGGAACACGGCCGCCGGCGATTTCGCGTTCGACCTGGCCGCCACGGTGGCGCAGGTGCGGCGGTTCGCCCGGCGCCCCGAGCCGCTGCGCATCCTTGGGTTCCCCGCCCACCTGTGGCAGGTCTGTGACGTGCTCGAGCAGGCCGGAGAGCGGCTGGCCCTGGGCCCGCGCTCGTTCATCATCACCGGCGGGGGCTGGAAGGTCCACCAAGACCGCGAGGTCACCAAAGAGGTGTTCCGGGAGCGGGTCTGCCGGGTGCTTGGTCTGCCCGAAGCCAACCTGCGCGACACCTACGGCATGGTCGAGCACGGCATCCCCTATGTCGATTGCGAAAAGGGGCGCCTACACGTGCCGATCTTCGCCCGGGTGCGGGCGGTCGACCCCGAGACCCTGGCTCCGCTGCCGGCCGGCAGTCGCGGACTGCTCCACCTGATGACCCCCTACCTGTCGAGCTACCCGTCGATCTCGCTCCTGTCGACTGATCTGGCGGTGGTCGAACCCGGCTGTCCGTGCGGGCGCCCAGGAGACACGCTGCGTATCCTGGGCCGGGCCGGCCTGGCCAAGCACAAGGGCTGTGCCATCACCGCCCTGGAACTGCTGAAGTGAGGCCATGACGAGCGGCCGGCCCGGACCGCACCAGCCCAGGCACCGGTGGCCCCGCCGAGGCGGCAGAGATGGGCGGCCGCCCGGATCCTCCCTGGCCCGTCGGATCCCGCCCCCCAAGGTGAGGGAAGGGGGCCGCGGGCGCCCGAGACAGTACTCCAGAAGACCGAAAGCGAGACCACGATGATCGGCTACACCCTGGCCTTCGGGCATAAAGTCCCCCCCGCCCCGCCCCTCGAGGATGGGCTGACCGGGCTGCTGGCCAACGCGCGGGCGGCCGCCCGGCGCGCCGCCGACGCCCCCATCGAGGGGATACTCGAGGTGCTCGACCGGGTCGGCCGCCGCTGGGCCGATCCGGCCGACCCGTTGCGCCGCAAGGCCATGGAAGAACTGCCCGACCAGATCGGGTTCAGCCCTGCCATGGTCGAGGAGGGCCTGGCCGCGGTATCCGCCATCTGTTCGCGCGCCTCTCTCGAGCGCCGGCTGCTGGGAGAGCTAGGCGGGAAGCGCTTCCGCGAGACCTGGCAGCCACGACCCGGGCTCGACCACGATCTGCTGGCCGTGCCGCGCGGGGTGGTCGTGCATCTGGCGGCCGGCAACGTCTTCGTGGGGGCCATCGACAGCCTGGTGGCGGGCATCGTCACCGGCAACGCCAACCTGCTGAAGATGTCGCGGGTCGATCCGTTGTTCCCGGTGCTGTTTCTGGAAAGCCTGCGCGAGTGCGACCCTGAGGGAATCCTCTGGCCCAACCAGGCCGCCTTCCTGTGGCGGGGCGGCGACCTGG
>CALLCO010000242.1 GCA_937998695.1 Candidatus Ozemibacteraceae bacterium | reverse complement strand
CCTTGGTCGCGCAGATCGCGGATGAGACGACGGATGACGTGGGCGGAATGGGGGTCGAGGGCCGAGGTCGGTTCGTCGAGGAAGAAGACGGTCGGGCGGTGCAGGATGCCCCGGGCGATCAGGGTCCGTTGCCGAAGGCCGCGGCTGAGGCGATTGGTCGGATGGTCGGCATGTTCCCGAAGGTGGACCAGATCGATGAGCTCATCGACCCGCTGGGGGGGGGCCTGGTACAGGCGGGCGAACAAGTCGAGGTTCTGGCGGACCGTCAAACGATCGTACAGGTTCTGGTGGTCGGGGACCACCCCAATGATGGTCTTCAGGCGGTCGCGCTCTCCGGGCATCGGGAGACCGGTGATGGTGACCTCGCCCGCGTCGGGTATGAGTTCGCCGATCATCATCCGGATGGAGGTGGTTTTTCCGGCCCCGTTGGGCCCGAGGAATCCGAAGATCTCGCCTGGTTGGACCTCGAAGGAAATACCCTGCACGACCTGGCGGCCTTCGAAGGTCTTGGCGAGACGATCGACGCGGATGGCGGGAGGCATGCCAAGAACATACCTCTTTCGGCAGTTCCCGGCAAGCTTGAGAGGAGGCGAAGTTGACACCTCTCAAGGGGTGTGGTTGAATAGCCAAAACTTTGCGAGAGGGAAAGTGACCGAACAACAACGCGCGGGCGTCTTTGTTTTCACCAGCTTCCAGGGCGGGATCGGCAAGAGTTCTGCGGCGATCCGGTTTGCCCGTGCGTTCAGGCAGAAAACCGGGCGACGAGGGGGGCTGATCGAGATCAATCTGTTTTCCCCCTCCTATCTCGCCTGGTATTTTGGGCTCCTCGACCGGATGAAGAGCAGTTTCCTGGAGTTCTTCATCGGGGATTGGGCCAACTTCGAGGCGGCCGAGCTCGAGGACCGGTTCACCGAACTGGACGGCATCTTCCTGATCCCCTTCACCGGGACCCGGGACAAGGAATCCCTCACTCCCAGGTTTTCGGTCAACGAAGGGGAGTTGGTGGCGGCCTATGACCGGCTGATCTCTGCCTTCCGCACGCGTGGGATGTTCGTGGTGGTCGATGTGTCCTTCGCGTTCACACCGATCCCCCGCTTTCTGGTGAACCGGGCGGACTTACTCTTCTATCTGTTCGCCTCGGAAGCCCCTTCCCCCCAGTTCGCCAAGGCGTTCGCGTGGGAATACGAGTCACAGGCCCACCTGTGGGCGAAAGTGTATTTTCTGCGGAATCACGTCGATCCCGAGGCCGCCAGTCACGAGGTCCACCTGTTCGATCGGGAATACCGGCTGCCGATTGCGGGCGACCCCGAGGGGGAGGGGGCTGATGTCGCCCTCGACAAGGCGTTTGCGGAGATCGCCGAGCAGGCCAGTCAGGCGCCGGCCGCCACCGTTCAGGGTCCGGTGCAGGATGTCGGGCCCGCCCCGATCCAGGACCACCCCTTGGTGAAGGAATACGCGGGCAACCTGCGGGCCGAGGTCGTGGCCAACCTCGAGAAGCGGTTCGGTCTGAGCGACGCCGAACTGCGCAAAAAGGTCGAACGCTATCTTGACATCGCATTCGAGCGCACCCCGCCTCCCACGGTTCCGGGTCGCAACTCCCGGGTCGAGCTGCGCAAGTTCCTCATCGATGAGATCCTTGGTCTCGGGCCCCTGGAAGACTTCATGCGCGATGATGACGTCGATGAGATCATGGTCAACGGGCCCAACAAGATCTTCGTTGACCGCAACGGGAAGCTCCTCCTGACCGGCCGAACCTTCAACAATGCCGACCACGTCAAGGCGGTGATCGACCGCATCCTGATGCCGGTCGGGCGAACCGTCAACGAGCGGACTCCTTACGTCGATGCCCGCCTGTCCGATGGTTCCCGGGTCCATGCGATCATTCCGCCCCTGTCCCTGGTGGGGCCCATGATCACCATCCGCAAGTTCGCCAAGACCCCCTATTCCATGGAAGATCTGATCTACCGGTTCAAAACACTGACCCCCAAGGTTGCCGAGTTCTTGAAATTGTGCGTTCGCCTGCGGCGCAACCTCGTCGTTTCGGGAGGGGCCAGTTCGGGGAAAACCACCCTGCTCAACGTGCTGTCGAATTACATCATGGCGGACGAGCGTGTCATCACCATCGAGGATTCCGCCGAACTGCGTCTGACCCAGGAAAACCTGGGCCGTCTCGAAGCCCGCAGCCAGGGACTGGAAGCCAAGGCGCAGGTGACGATCCGCGACCTGGTGCGGAACTCGCTACGCATGCGCCCGGACCGGATCGTGGTTGGTGAGTGCCGGGGCGCCGAGGCGCTCGACATGCTCCAGGCGATGAACACCGGTCATGATGGCTCCCTAACCACCTTGCATGCCAACTCCTCCCGCGACGCCCTCTCCCGTCTCGAAACCATGGTCCTGATGGCCGGTGTCGATCTGCCCCTGCGCGCCATCCGTGAGCAGATCGCCGGGGCGGTCAACATCATCGTCCAGGCCAACCGGCTGGCTGATGGGTCCCGCAAGATCCTCGAGGTGGTCGAGGTCACCGGCCTCGAGGACAACTCCATCCAGACCGAGACCATCTACCGGTTCGAAAAGAAGTGGATTGGCGAGGACGGCACCGTGTTCGGGGAGATCACCCCCACCGGAGTCGTTCCCCACTTCATCCGTCAGATGCCGGGGAACTTGGCCGAGAAGGTCGCCAACCTGTTCACCAAGGAAGTGCGCACCCCCTGAAGGAGGTTCTGCCTTGAATTCCACCGTTACGATCCTGGTCCAGGTGCTTGCTCTTGTCGGAGTGGGTATCTGCGTCTTCCTCTTCCTGGAAGAACAAATGGAAATCGCCCTGACCTCGCGCCGGGCGCGCAAGGCTGGAGGGGGTGGGGCCGGTTCCCCAGGAACCGCCTCCCGCCTTCTGCGGAGCGTGACGGGGGCAAGCCTCGACGATCAGTTGATCGAGGTCCTGTTGATGATCAGCTCCTGTCTGAAAGCTGGCCGCAATCTCGATCAGGCTTTTGAGTTGGTGGCGATTTCCTCGCCGCCTCCCATTTGCAACGAATTTCGGACTCTCGTCCAAGAGCGCCGCCTAGGGGTGCCCATGGTCGAGGCCTTGACCAACCTCACCAAGCGGGTCCCCAGTGCAGACCTGCGGTTGGCCGTCAACGCCACCATTTTTCAGCAGGAGACCGGGGGCAACCTGGAAGATCTCTATCGGCAGATTGTCACCACCGTCGCCGAGCGGAAGAAGATCGCCGGCAAAATCCAGGCCGGAACCGCGCATGCCCGCCTCTCTGGCTCGCTCATCGCCATGGTCCCCATCGTGCTGGGCGTGTTCATGTTCGCCGCCCAGCCCGGCTATTTGATGCCCATGTTCCGGCACCCTTGGGGAGCCGTCGCTCTGATCGCTTCCTTCATGGCCTCGGTCATTGGCATGATGTTCATCCGCCGAATGACCAGCGGCCTGCTGCCCGAAGGTGGAGGGGGCGGAATCGTTCCCACCAGCGTTGGCCGGAAGCGGGGTTGGCTTCTGACCATCCTCACGCCGATCACCAAGTTGCTCGGAGGAATCAATGCCGCCTTCGGCGGTGGATTCATCAACGCCTATCGCGAGGATATCAAGTTCCTGCTGGAATCCGCCGGTCACCCCTGGGACATGGGAGTTGACGAGTTCATTGGCCTGCAGGAAGCCGTTGCCTTGTTCCTCGTCCTCCTCGGAATTCTCATTCCAGGCCCAGGGAACATCACTCTCCTATGGGGGATCGGTCTATTGGTCCTGGTGCCCATAGGATTCCACCTGCCCCGGGTCTATCTCGGCAACCTGATCCGGGAGCGGCAACAGAATATCGAGTTCGAATTGCCCTATACCATCGACCTGCTGTCCCTGGCCATTGAAGCCGGTCTCGATCTGGTTGGCGGCGTGCAAAAGATCGCCGAAAAATCCCGTCCCACCGATATCGTCATTGAGTTCCAGACCTTCCTGGCGGACGTCAAAATGGGGAAGAGTCTCGAAGAAGCGCTTTCCGACATGGCCGATCGGGTCCAGGTCTTGTCGTTCTTCGCCTTCGTCAGTTCATTGATCCAGGCGCAGCGTCTCGGCGCCGAAATCGGGCCCACCCTGCGGTCCCAGGCTGAGCAAATGCGCTATCAGCGCATGATCCTGGCCGAAGAGAAAGTCAACCAACTGCCGGTCAAGCTCCTGTTGCCCCTGGTTTTCATGGTGTTTCCGGCCATCGCGGTTCTCCTGATCGGGCCTGCTGTGCTGCGGTTGTCCGTTGAAATGAAGGGGGTCGGCACAGGTCATTGAGCGCCCCGCTTCCCCGTCGATGACGGTCATCCTGGTCAGCGCTTGCCTGCTCGGGGTCCGTTGTACCTGGCGGGGAACCGCCGCTTCTGCGTCCCAGGTCGAACGATTCCAGGCCATCCTCCCGGCCGGCCAGGACCGGGGGGTGGTGTTTCTCCCGGTCTGTCCTGAGCAGTTGGGGGGATTACCCACCCCGCGGCCGCCCGCTGAGTTGCAGGCGAGCGCCGCCTTGATCCTCTCGGGTGGTGGCCGGGTCAAGACCCGGGACGGGGTTGATTGCACCCCCCCCTACCGGAAGGGAGCTGAAGAGGTGCGGCGCCTGGCCAACCTGACAGATTCCCGCTTGGCGGTCCTGCGTGACCGGAGCCCGGCGTGTGGCGTCCATGCCGTTCATGCGGGATTTTTTTCGGGGGCTCTGACGGCAGGTCAGGGGGTGGCTGCCGCCGCGCTGCGCGAGGATGGCATCACCCTCCTGACCGTTGAGGAGTTCCTGGCGGTCTGGCGTTGGACCGACGGACGCCATTTTCCTGTGGACGGCTGGGTGTACGCCGCCTGAATGCCGGCCTGTACGGGGTTTCCTCGGCTCGGTCGGGAGGAAGCCCCCTGCTGCGGGCCCTGGGTGGGGCGGGCGACTCGGCGGAAGGTTCGGGAAAACGACCGGGTCCGGCAAATTCCAGACCTCTTCCGCTTGTCCGATTTGAGAAAACTGTGTACACAGCGTTTCTGCGCATGGTTTCTTTCGAGCTTTTAGAGGATGAACCGAAAAAAACACGTTTAAATTCCAGTGTTCAAGAGAATTTGTTCGGTACAACACGAATTTTTTCACGCTTCGAAGGACGATCCTTGGCCGGGTTCGCCTGTGTACGCCACTTTCAGGGGAAAATATTGTTGACCAGCCGCATACGGTCTGGTACGATTGCCCCGCCTAGCGAAAAGACCGAAGCCATGACGGGGGTTGGGAATGGGTCTTTTGACGTTCTTGAAAGGGATGAAGACCGACGAACTGGGAACGGGAGAGGTCGTCCTCCGGACCTCACGGACCTGCGGGGTGTTCGGGGTGATGGTCCTCCTGGCTGGGGTGGGGGTGGCCGGCCGGGCTGCCATCCATGTTGTCCAGGGTGGGAGTCTGGCGGTGGCGGCCCTGGGGATGGTCGTGGCGGGAGGACTCGGGGTGGGGGGCCTCATGGTGTTGACCTACCGCAAATGCGTGATCATCAGCCGGTTTCACTCGAAGATCGAGTATATGGAATACGGGGTGCTGTGCCAGAGGCGCGCCACCTACCATTTCCGCGATCTGCTCCACCTTGAAGTGTGTCGGAGCTGCGAATGTCTTGGCGCTTCGCCGGTCAGCCTGTGGCGGATCAAGGCCTATGTCCGCCGGGGAGGCGGGTTCGAGGCGGTCTGTCTGTTTGAAAGCCACCGCCCGGAGGAGGTCCAAGAGCAGGCGCAACGGCTGACGTCCTGGATTGGAGTGCCTCTCTTCCAGGAAGCGGATGTTATCGGGTGGAAGTCCTTCACGAGTCAGGTCGGTCACTAGATCCGCCTGCCTTTTCGTTGATCCCGGGCCTGTCTCCAGGCCCGGTTTTTTTCGGTCAATTCCGGGAATAGCGTGGCTTGCGGTCGAGGATGCCGCGAATCCGTTCCTTCTTGGCTTTGATCAGAGCGGCGAACTCCTCGAAGTCGGTCCGGGTGGCAGCTTCCTCCACCGCCGTGGCGGGCGAACCACCGGTGCTGGTCCGTTCGAGCCAGGCATGGAGGATGCCGACGGTCTCGAACCAGGACAGGGGTTCGTCCCCGGCCAATCGACGATCGGCGTAGCCGAGACTGATGCCAACCTGCTCGAGGGCGGCCAGGCCAGGGATTTCCGGGGCCCCGGGGGGAACGTCGGCGTAGGGGCGTTCGAGAGTGGGCGACGATTGGCTGCTTCCCGCGCTGGCCAGATGCCCGATCAAAAGAACCAGATGCCGGCGCCGGGCAGGGTTGGCCGCGGACTGTCGGCCGAGAAGGGCCTGGAGGTCAGCAGCGGGCGGCGGCAGGCTCCTCTTGTCGAAGAGGCCGCGGAATAGGCTTTGCAAGTCGGCCAGGCTGATGGTGGCATTCCCATCGAAACTGGGTCCGCGGTGGACATGGGTGAACGCTCCGGCTTCCTGAAGGGAGTGGAGCTTGGCAACCATTGGGTGGTCAAGGGGAAGGTCCACGAAATGGGCAGTGTCGCGGGCCTGGGTCTCTCCGATGGTGGCGGCGGCGGTTTCGTAGAAACGGTAGAGAAGGGAGATGGCTTCCCGCGTGGTGATGGCCCGGGCAGCCTGGAAGGAACCATCCGGATAGCCGCGGATGACCTTCTGGCGGCGAAGATAGGCGATGGCAGCTTGATACTTGGGTGGGGGGGCGTAGTCGGGGAACCGGGTTGGCCCCTCGCCTTCCACGGTCAGGAGGCCGACATCGGCGAGATGGAGGAGGGCCCGGCAGACTGCCTCCCCGGCCAACTTACGTGACAGGGCCTGCTTGGGGGGGCGGGCGGTGAAAATGCCGCTTTCCTCGAGCTTGCCCTGGCTATACCCGGCCGGGGCGCCCACCATGTGGAGGAACCCCCGGAGCAGGCGCGCAAACTCACGCCGCGAGACCGGGGCGTCGAGGAAATCCTTCCCCAGGAAATCGGGGTTGTAGAGGCCGAGGTCGACGGTCAGGCGGACCTCGCGGGTCTGCAGGCCCAGGCTCACCTGGCGCGACACCGCCTGCAGAGTGCCCGGGTCGAGGAGGAACAAGCCCGCGCCGAGCGCCATCAGACAGCCGAGCAGGAAGTATTGTTTGCCTTCTTTCATCGATGTCTCCCTTTTTACGGTATTCGAGATATCGGCATGAACCGTTGGGAGACGAAGGGGGAGGGGCGGGGTTGCTGCCCCGGAGCAGCAGGCTGACGTCACCGGATCGCACCAGGATCTGGACCAGGACGAGGAAACGGGGCTCGGGCATGGAGGCCTCCCGGGAAAACTGTTGAGGCCTATGCTAGAATATTCCGAATTCCAAGACAAGGAGCCCGTCATGGCGACTCGATATGGTACAATTCAGGCGAAAATGGTATTTCTTCCCCTTCTGGTCCTGGCCCTCCTGATCGTGGGGAGGACCGGGGCGGAAGCACGCGATTCCTGGCAGACCTTCACTCTCGACAATGGCCTGAAGGTCTTGATCAAGGAGGAGCCAGCCGCCCCGGTGGTGGCCCTCAACATCTGGATCCACGTCGGTTCCCGCAACGAGAAGCCAGGGCAGGAAGGATTCTCCCACCTGATCGAGCACATGTTGTTCAAGGGCACCCCGACCTATCCGACCGGACAGCTCGACCGGGAAATCAAAAAGCTCGGGGCTTCCCAGAACGCTTTCACCTCGCTCGATTACACCTGTTACCACGTGCTCGGAGCCAAGGAACATTTCCCCCGCCTCATGGAACTGGTGGGAGATGCCGTCCTCCACAGTCTGTTCGATCCGGCCGAGTTTGCCAAAGAGGTGCAGGTCGTCCTCGAGGAGATGCGCATGGATAAGGACGACCCCGAGTCCAAGCTCTACAACATGGTCAAGGAACTGGCCTTCACCACCCACCCCTACCGCCATCCGGTGATCGGCTACCACGATGTTCTCGCCTCGGCCACCCGCGACCAGGTGTTCGAGTACTACAAGACCTATTACACTCCCCCCAATATGTGGGTGGTGGTGGTCGGCGACGTCCAGACGGCCGAAGCCCTCGAAACCGTGAAAAAGGTCATGGGCTCCGCGAGCGGCAAACCTAAGCCCGACCAGACCGTGCCGGCCGAACCCCCCCAGGACCGGAAACGCGAGGTGCGCGAGTTCGGCGACCTGCAGCAGGCGTACGTCGCGCTGTCGTGGCACGCTCCCGGCATTGCCTCCCCCGACAACTACGTGATGGACGTCATTTCGGCCATGATGGGGTCGGGCCGCAGTTCCCGGCTGGTCAAGACCCTGGTCGAGGACGAGAAACTGGTCACCAGCGTGCGCACCAGCTACTACACCAGCCAGGATCCCTCCCAGTTCCTGGTCCTGGCCGAAATGCCACAGGGCAACGTCGGCAAGTTCATCGACCGGGCGACCCGGCTGATGGCCGATCTGGGGGCCGACCCCGCCACCGTCGAGCGTGACGCGGCCCAGGGAATCACCCCGGCCGAGTTCGACAAGGCCAAGCAGCAGCTCATCTCCTCGACCATCTTCTCGCGCGAGACCGCCGAGGCGCAGGCCTTTTCCTATGGGCATTACGCGACCCTCGACAAACTGTCCGAAGCCGACGCCTACATCGACCGGATCAAGCAGGTCTCCCTCGCCGATGTGCAACGGCTCGCCAAGGCCACCTTCCAGGACTGGAACCTGACCGTGGCTCGCTACGAGCCCCAGATCGCCACCAGCACCCTGGTGCCCGAGATGCTGACCCTCGAGAACGGGCTGCGTCTGATCCTGCGCCCGAACCATTCCTCGCCCCTCGTCGCCGTGGCCATCCAGATCGATGCCGGCGGGTTGCGGGAAGGGAAGCGGGAAGCCGGCCTGGCCAATCTGACCGCCTCGACCCTGCTGAAGGGCACCGAGGGGAAGAAGGCCGACGAGATCGCCCGGGCCTTCGAAGCCATGGGGACCAAGGTCGAGGTGAAGGCGCAGAAAAGCTTCACCACGTTCAAGCTGCAGGCTCTGTCGGAGAAATTCCTGCCGTCGCTCGATCTCGCGCTCGAGGTGCTGACCAAGGCCGATTTCCCCGACGCCGAATTCCGCAAGGAGCAGGAGATCGCCCTCGAGAAGCTGAAGGCGGAGGAAGACAACCTCTTTCCTTTCATCTATTATCGCTCGCTGAAAGCCCTCTACCCCGACCACCCGATCGGCTACTCCTCCCTCGGGCTCACCGAGGATGTGAAGAACCTGCGGCGGTCCGATTGTGTCCAGTTCTTCCGCAAGCACTTCGTCGGTTCGGGAATGGTGGTATCGGTGGTCGGGGATTTCTACCCCAACGAGGTCAAGGAAGCCCTGGTGAAACGGTTCGAAGCCATCGGTCGGGGCAGCCTGCCCGAACTGAAGGAGCCCAAGACCGACCCGATCACGCAACCGGTGGAAGTATCCGCCCAAAAGAACCGCCAGCAGTCGCAGATCATCGTGGCCACCCGCACCTTCCCGCGGCACGACCCGCGGGTGGTGCCGATGGACGTGTTGCGCACGATCCTGTCGGGGAGCATGGCGTCGCGGCTGTTCACCAACCTGCGCGATAAGCGGTCGCTGGCCTATTCCGTATGGGGCACCAACGTGGGCATGCGCAGTGCCGGCTATTTCTTCGCCACCCTCAGCACCGCGGTGGCCAAGCTCGACGAGGCGCGGGCCGCCCTGGTCGATGAGCTCGAGGCAATTCGGACGGGTGGTTTTTCCGACGAGGAGTTCGAGGACGCCAAGAAGTTCATTTTGGGTCAGTACGCCCTGGGGCTGGTCGACAACCTCTCGCAGGCCGAAACATTCTCATCCGACGAATTCTTCGGCCTGGGGTTCGACTACTACCGAAAATATCCCGATCTCATCCGGAACGTCACCAAGGACGCCGTCAAGGCGATCGCGGAAGAGTTCCTGCTCGGGAAGGGTGCCTACGTGGTGGGGGTGACCCGCCCGTAGCGGTGGCAGCGAGGGGCTCCCCGTCAGGATCAAAGAACAGGAAGGGCGCCTCCGTGGGGAGGCGCCCTTCGGCTCTCCAGGGGAAAAAGGCGAGTACGACGGGGTGGGGGATCAGGCCCCCAAGCGCGCCTTGAGCAGGTCGAGCACCCGGAACCCCAGGTCGACGGTGGCCAGGCCGGCCACGATGGTGAAAACGAACACGGCAACGATCCCGAAGATCATGCGTGGGGTCCCGGTGGTTGTCAGACGGCGGGCCGGGCCTGCTGCACGGCGTGGTTGGCGCTGCGGGCCCTAAGCGAGTCGAGCAGTTCGGGGCCGAGCTGGGTGATGGACCCGGCGCCCAGGGTGAACAGCACGTCGCCGGGCTCGACGATCTTGGTGAGCTGGAACGGCAACTGCTGCAGATCTTTCACCAGCCTGGCCTTGCGCCGCTGGCCGACCGGCATCTGGTCGAGAATCAGCTGGCTGGTGACGCCGGGAATGGGCTTTTCGGAGCTGGGGTAGATGTCGGTGACGAACAGTTTGTCGCAGTCGGCGAAGGCCCGTCCGAACTCGCGGCACAGCAACTGGGTGCGGGTGAAGCGGTGGGGTTGGAAGACCACGAGAACCCGCTTGGCGCCGAGATTTCGGGCGGCCGCCAGGGTGGCGCGGATCTCGTTGGGGTGGTGGCCGTAGTCGTCGATGACGGTGACCCCTTCCCAACAGCCTTTGACCTCGAAGCGGCGTCCGGCGCCGGTGAAGGTGAGCAGCCCGGCCTGGATCTCCTCGAGCGAGAGACCGAGGTCGAGGCAGAAGGCGATGACGGGCAGCGCGTTGAGGACATTGTGCCGCCCAGGCACGGCCAGCTCGACGGTTTCGCGCAGGATGCCGCCGATGGTCAGGCGGAAGGTGGAACCGAAGGGCTTGTAGCTGATCTCCGAGGCCATCACGTCGGCGGGATAGTCGATGCCGTAGGTGACGACCCGGCGGTTCTCGGGCAGGGCCAGGGTGCGGTTGTTGGCGTCATCGGTGCAGAGGTAGAGGGTGCCGCCCGGGTCGAGGTGGCTGGCGAAGATCTCGAACGCCTTGACGATCGCTTCGACGCTGGAATAGTGGTCGAGGTGGTCGTTGTCGATATTGGTGATGACCGCACTGTGGGGGAAGTATTTCAGGAAGGTGGCATCGCTCTCGTCGGCCTCGGCCACGAAGATGCCGGACTGACCCGGGCGGGCGTTGCCGTCGAGGGCGTGCACGTGGCCGCCCACGACGCAGGTGGGATCGCGCCCGGCTTCCACGAGCACGGTGGAAACCATGCTGGAAATGGTCGTCTTGCCGTGGGAGCCGGCCACCGCGAGTCCGGTGGGGGCGTCGAGGAACAGCTCGGCCAGCAGGTCGGACCGGTGGTAGATGGGCAGGCCCAGCCGGCGGGCTTCCAGCAACTCGGGATTGTCGGCCGCGATGGCGGTGGAGACCACCACCTTGGCGACGTTATCGGCCACGGGGGCGAGGTTGGTGGCGGAGTGTCCCACGAAGATGCGGGCTCCCGCCTTTTCGAGACGATTGGTGATCGCGGTGGTCGAGAGATCGGACCCGGAGACCTGGAAGCCCTTGGTCATGTAGATCTGGGCCAGGCCACTCATGCCGATGCCGCCGATGCCAATGAAATGGATACCGTTCCGGGTTGCCATGTCGCGAATGTCTGCCTCCTTGCTGTTGGTTGCGAGGAACCAATCTTCTGCGATACCCATCGGCGACAATCCGGAGAACCCTGAGCAGATTTTTCGCAGCGGGGAAGAAGGGGCCGGCAGCCGGGCCCGGCGACGCGACATCCGTGAAGTCGTATCCATGCGATGATGCGCGACACCATACCACAGTCCGTCCTTCCACGCAAACCGATGGTCGGGTGGTCGAGGCAACCCTGCTTTGGGGACAGGTTCCGGACGGTGCTCGTTTGCCCACCACGCACCGGGATGGGGTGGCCGTTTTCTTCGCGGTTACCTAGCGCCTGGGAGGAATGGTGGGGAGGCGGCCATCCGCACCACCGCCTGCTTGGAACCGTTTGCCGACAGCCTGATCGAGGCGGGCGATGCCGGTGGATAGCCATTAGGTGCGACCGGTTCACCGCGGGGGCCTGCCGTGCCCTGCCTTATCCCCTTTGTACGATGGGGCCACGGCCATCCTGGCCGAGGGTATTCTCGTGCTGGTGATGTGAAGGAAGGAAATGGGAGCGGAGCGGATGAAGGGAAGTGCCTCTTCATGAGTCAGGGCTGCTTGGGTGGTACCTTGAGGCGGTAGAGCAGGCAGGCGGTGCCGGAGCTGGCGAAGACGACCTGCGAGGGGATCTGCGCCGATTTGAACCCGTGGCCGCGGCACCCGAACGGCATGTTCTTGTCCCAGGTGACGTAGAAATGGACGCACCTGCGGCAATCGATGCGGGGCGGGGCTTTCTTCTGGTCCATGCGGGTGGGATTATACCTGAAAGGATTTTGCGTCGCCTATACCGCTCTATACCGGCGAATCCGGAGGATCTGGAGAATCATCCCGGGTCTCGTCCGTGATCTCGTCCGCATGTTGGCAGTACCTTCCCCGTCGTTCGCGGTTCGAACCTTGGGGATTCGGAAGGCCTTGAAGAGAAACTGGCCGTGGTGGAATGTGGGAATGGGGAACGGGCCCGACATTGACGCGGTGGATGAAAAGGGTGAGGGTGGTGGCAATTGGCCTGCCTCCGGAGTCTGCTGCGCGACCAGTAGCCAAAGGGACCACTCGACTGCCTGGTTCGAAGAAAGGTGACGCTATCCAGAGGAGGTCGGTCTGAGTGGATCGGGTGGGCCGGATTCTGGTAAGGTGGAAGCATGGTGCGGCTGTTTTGGCTGGCGATCGTGGTCTGGGTGGTGCTGCGAGGCGGTCTGCTCTGGCTGGGCTGGACGGGGAATCCCGACCCAGCGGCGCGGCAGCGGGTGTTGGCCCATTTCACGGCCGACGACATCGCCCGGGGCGAGAGCTATTTCCGGCACGGCTATGCCGCCAGGGTGGCGGCCGGCTACTGGCAGGTCGGCCTGCTGCTGGCGGGCATCTTTTCTGGGTTCTTCGCCGCCCTGCATGCCCGGTGCGAAGCCTGGGCCGGGGGCGGGTTCTGGGGAGGCAGCCTGCTGTTCCTGCTCGCCTTCCAGACCCTCTACAGCCTGGCCATGCTGCCGTTCTCCTACTATCTCGGGTATGTGTGCGAGTTGGAAATGGGTTTCTCGACGATGACCGCCGTCCAGTGGCTGTGGCGCTGGGCCAAGGGGTTCGTGGTCGGGACGGTGATCCAGGCGGCAGGGGTGCTGCTCTTCCTGTGGGTGGTCCGGACCTTCCCGCGCGCCTGGCCGGTGCTGGTGCCCGGGGCCACGACGGGATACGGGGTGGCGCTCACCTTGTTGTTCCCGGTGCTGATCACGCCCCTGTTCTACGAGCAGAAACCGCTGGCCGACGGTCCCCTGAAAGAGCGGATCCTGGCGATCGCGGCCCAGGCGGGAGTGCCCGTCGAGGGCATCTACGAGATCGACGAGAGCCGCTATTCGAAGCACACCAACGCCTATTTCACCGGGTTGGGATCGCGCAAGCGGATCGTGCTCTACGACACCCTGATCAAAAGCCACACCGTCGATGAGGCCGCCCTCATTTTCGCCCACGAGGTCGGACACTGGCAGCATGACCACATGACCAAGGGTATCGCCCTGGGCTTCGTGGGAGGACTGGTCGGGTGTTTCTGCCTGTGGTGGGTCTTTCCGACCCTGCAGGCCGAGGCGGCCTTTCGGTTGCAGCCGTTGTGGTCGGCCGCCAACGTGCCGTTCTTTCTGGTGGTATCCATGGTGGGGAACCTGCTGCTGGCCCCGGTCGCGGCTCAGATCAGCCAGCATTTCGAGCGGCAGGCCGATCGCGCCTCGCTCGACCTGACCGGCCTGCGTCAGGTCTTCATCGACGCCGAGGTCCGGCTGGCGCGGGACAACCGGGGCCACCTGCTGCCGCATCCCTGGCGGGTCTTCTGGCTCTTCAGCCACCCGCCGGCCATCGACCGCATCGCGATGGCCGAGGCCTGGACCCCGCCCGCCCACGCGCCAGCAGGATCGGCTCGCGGCGAACCCTGAAGGGCGCCGCCTCTCGCCCGTCGCTTCCCTTCGATGATCGTTGGGGGGGCGGGCTGATCTCGCGAGCTGACCCCGGAAGACCGCCGGGGGTATCCCCGAAACGATCACCGCCAGTGCTGGGCCGGCGGTGATTGGAGGATCCGGGGGTGGGAGACGGCCTCCAGGCGGAGCCGCCGGGGGGTCAGACGACGCTTTCCTGCCCGTTCATGGTGAAGATGACCTTGTCGAGGCCAAACTCCTGTTTGAAGCGGTTGGCGAAGTTGACCAGGGCGACGACGTGCTGGTTGAGCTGCCATTTGGCGGTGCGGCCCTGGACGAGGTGGGCGGCCTGGCCTTGGTGGGTGACCGGCGAGGTGAGCGTGACGTGGCGCAGCAGGGCGCCTAGCTCCTGGGTGCCGGTCTCGGCCCAGCGGCGGGCCATCTCCTTCCTGCCAGGGTCGGCATCGAAGGTGGGCAGGTAGAGGCCGAGGGTCTGGTCGAAGAGCATGGCCTCGGCGAGATCACGGATGGCCACGGCCATCGGGTGGGTGGGCTCGCGTTGCAGCAGCACCTGGGTGTCGGGGGTGCGGTTGCCGGCGAGGGCTTTGTCGAACGCCAGCTCGAACTTGAGGAATTCGCGGTCTTCGGGGAGGATCTTGCCTTCCTGGGTGGGGTCGGCGGTGGTGTGGTTGAGGCCGTAGATCACCTTCGAGGGGTCGACCTTCCAGGTGCGGCGGGTTTCCTCGAAGTGCTTGATGAGGCCGTTGACCGAGACGTTCTTGCTGGAGATCAGGTAGACGATCTTGTCGACGCTTTGCACAATCTCTTTCGTGACCTTGGTGAACATCGAGCTGGAATCGACGACGACGAAATCGTAGGCCTCCATGACCGTCTTCATGATCGAGAACGTGTGGAACTCCTTCAGTCGGAGATCGGTGAGCCCGTTCTCCTGGGGTAGGAGGGTCTCTATGCCGCAGGGGGCCTTGGCGAGATACTTTTTCAGGTCGGTGATGCGTTCACGCTCGACGAGTTCGTCGATGATGCGGGAGCGCTTTTCGATGCCCAGGGAGCAGGCGACCTTGTCGTTGCGCAGGTTCGGGTCGAAGAGCAGGACGTCGCGGCCGAGCAGTTGCTGCATGGCGAAGGCCAGATTGCGGGCGAACAGACTCTTGCCGGACCCAGTATCGGGGCCCATGACCGCGTAGACATACGTCTTCTTCTCGGCGGTGGTGCCGAGGTTGGCCTTGGTCAGTCGTTCGCACAGGGTACGGATGATGGCGAGGGCGACCCCGGGGGACGTGCGCAGCAGAGCGTGGAAATCGTCTTTCCTGATGCGGATGACCTCGGTCTCGGCGAGCGCGACGGCACTGGCGGTGCGGGGTTCGTCGGTCAGCAGGGCCATCTCGCCGAAATACTCGCCGAGCTTGAGGTGGGTAAGGATCTTGCGGCCGCCCTTGCCGTCGTCACAGAAGATCTGCACGATGCCCGACTTGATGACGAACATCGAATCGGCCGCCTGGCCTTCTTTGCAGATGAAGGCGTCGCGCAGGAAGGGAACCGCCTCGGCCCGGGCGCCCAAGTTCTTCAGCTCCTCTTCACTGAGGCCCGAAAACAGAGAAACGCGCCGCAGAAAGTCGATCTGGCTCATATAGAGGTATCCTCCCGATAGAGTGGCTTCATCCTACCCATCGG
This sequence comes from Candidatus Ozemibacteraceae bacterium, assembly GCA_937998695.1. GTDB lineage: Bacteria > Muiribacteriota > Ozemobacteria > Ozemobacterales > Ozemobacteraceae > Ozemobacter. Next base: position 10,920 of record CALLCO010000242.1, on the reverse strand, counting down.
TCCTTCTCTCTGTCAAACCGGCCTCCTCCCAAGGATCACGCCTGTTCCCGGCTGGAAAGCCCGCCGGAGCAGTCCGGAGAGACAGGGCAGGGAAGTCGTTCTGGCAACCCGGCCGCCGGAAGGACGCAAAAATATGGGACAAATAGACGAATGTTATCAAATTGTGTTTAGTACGAATAAGATCGGTAACGCGGGAGAACGTGCCGCTTGGCCAGCCAGGCCGGTGGTCGGGATTTCCCCCCTGGCCTGCGAACCCCAGCAGTCCGAGCCCCTTCGGAAGCTTGGCCGGGCCGACCTGACCAGAGCGGGCGATCACTCCGATGCGGTTCAGCAGATCCGCCACTGGCGCGGAGTGCTGGTGAAAGCCACCTGCCTGGATGGGAACGGCCGCGCACTGGGCCGGGGCAGGGCCTCTTCGCGACAGAGGGCGCGGCAACCACAAACGTCGGCCACCCGGGCCGAGCATTGCCCAAAGGCCGCTCTCCATCATGGTTCAGGGCAGGGCCCGGGGGGGGGCGAAAAAAACTCTTGGCAAAGCCGGTCGGGTGTGGGTATAATCGGGCACTTTTTCTGGTTCAGAGGTCGCATGGAACTCTCGCTGAACGACGTGGCCCGGCTCCTCAACGCGGGGGAGCGGCAGATCCGGTCCTGGATCGACCAGCAGGGCCTACCCCACTTTTCGGTGCTGGATGAACTCCGGTTCAACCGGGAGGAGATCCTCGAATGGGCGGCCACCCACCATGTGCCGGTGCGGGCGGCCGGGCTCGGTGGGGACACCCACCCCCGGCTCTCCGCGGCCCTTGACCGGGGTGGCGTCTTCCATGACCTGGCCGGACAGACCCCGGGAGAGGTCCTGAAAGAGCTGTTGTCCCGCCTTCCTTTTCCCGCGGGAGTCGACCGGGAGCTGTTGCTGCAGATGGTGGTGGCCCGGGAGTAGGCCCACCCCACCGGTCTGGACGACGGGATCGCCATTCCCCACGCTGCGGGCCCCCTGATCGATCCCCTGCTCGAGGCGCCTGTGGCGGGATTGGCCTTCCTGCGTCAACCGGTCGATTGGCAGGCCCGGGACGGGAAGCCGGTGACCTGCGTGTTCCTGCTCATCTGTCCGACCGTGTTCGCCCACCTGGCGCTATTGGCCCAGGTGGCCAACGCCCTCAGCCGACCGGAAGGGAAGGCCCTGCTCCAGGCCCGCCCGCCGACGGCCGAGTTGGTGGCCAGATTCCGGGCGTTCGAGGAACGTCCGGGCGCGGCCGCCCCGTCTGGTGGGCCGGTAGCCGCCACCCCCACGGTATGAGTCACGCCGTCCTGATCGCGGCTGCCATCCTCCTGCCTCTGGTGGGCGGGTTGCTGGGCCGCCTGGTCGGGTTCCATTCGGGGTTGGCCCGGCTCACGGCGGCGGCGGGCGGGGTGCTGGGCGGGCTGGCCGGCCTGGGGCTGGGCGGCGACATCCTCTGGAACGGTGGCCAGGCGATCGTGAACTGGCCGTGGTTTGCCACGGGATATGGGCTGACCCTGGCGGTCGATCCCCTGAGTGCCTTCTTCCTGCTGCCGGTCTCGGTGCTGACCGCGTTGGCCGCGGTGTACGGGGTGGCATATCTGGGACACTCCCACGGCGGCAGCTCCGGTGCAGGCCACGGGGCAATCGATCCGGCGAACGTCGGTCTGTTTGCCGGCCTCCTGCAGACCGGCATGGTGCTGGTGTTGCTGGTCCAGGATGCGCTGGGATTCCTGTTCTCCTGGGAATTGATGTCAATCGCGGCGTTCTTCGTCATCGCCCTGGATGACGGGCAGGCCGAGAACCGGTCCGCCGCCTGGACCTACCTGGTCGCCACCCACATCGGTTCCGCCTTCCTGATCCTGTTCTTCCTGTTCCTTGGGCACCGGGCCGGCGGGCTGACGTTCACCGACCTGGCCCGGGTGACGCTGTCCGGCCAGGCCCAGGCCCTCCTGTTCGTCGCGGCCTTGTGCGGGTTCGGAGCCAAGGCCGGGTTCGTGCCGCTGCACGTCTGGTTACCCGACGCCCATCCGGCCGCGCCCAGCCACATTTCCGCCGTGATGTCCGGGGTGATGATCAAGACCGGCATCTACGGCCTGCTGCGGGCCCTGACCTTCCTGGGCGCCCCGCCGGCCTGGTGGGGGTGGGTGCTGGTGATCATCGGGTTCACCTCCGGGATTCTGGGCATGGTGTTTGCCCTGGCCCAGCGAGACCTCAAGAGATTGCTGGCCTATTCCAGCGTGGAGAACATCGGGATCGTCACCCTTGGGATGGGGATCGGGCTCTTCGGTGTGGCGACGGGCCAGACCACCATGGGCGTGCTCGGACTGGCCGGGAGCCTCCTTCATGTGCTCAACCACGCTATGTTCAAGGGGGTGCTGTTCCTGGGCGCGGGGGCCCTGGTCCAGGGAACGGGAACCCGGGACCTCGACCACCTGGGTGGGTTGTCCCGGCGAATGCCGGGGGCTGCCGGGTCTTTTCTGGTGGGGGCGGTGGCCATCTGCGGGCTTCCCCCTCTCAACGGATTCGTCAGCGAGTTCCTGATCTACCTCGCCGCCTTCCATGGCCTGCTGGGCGGCCAGGGGTTCGCCCTGCTGCCCAGTTTCCTGGTGATCGCCGGCCTGGCGCTGATCGGGGGCCTGGCCGCGGCTTGTTTCACGAACGTCTACGGGATCGCCTTCCTGGGTGAACCCCGCACCCGGGCTGCCGGTGAGGTGGGGGCGTCGCCGGGGCTCATGACCCTGGGCATGAGCGGCCTCGCGTTGGCGTGTGTGCTACTGGCGATCGCCCTCCCGGTGGTCCTGCCGGGGTTGGCGCCCGTGCTGGCCCCGCTGCTGCCGATTGACGGCCCGACGCTGCTGCTCGAGCTCCTGAGGGCCGGGGCCCCGCTGCGGGGGGTACTGGCTCTGGGGGCCCTGTTGCTTCTGCTGGTGGGGTTCCTGGCGTTCGTCCGGGGGCGGTTGCTGGCCGGCCGTGAGGTCGGGGAGACCCCGACCTGGGATTGCGGGTATGCCGCCCCGACCGCCCGGATGTCCTACACCGGGTCTTCCTTTACCCAACCCCTCAATGACCTGTTCGAGCCGGTCCGGACGGGAACGGTCGAGCGGCCGGCCCTGGTGGGGCTCTTCCCCGCTCCCGGGCGGATGGCCACCCACCCGGGCGACTCGTTCGTCGGGCACCTTTTCACCCCGCTGTTCACGGGGGCGGAAACCCTGTTCCAGCGCCTGCGCTGGGTGCAGTCGGGGCGGCTGCAGGTCTACGTCCTCTATATCGCCGTCACCCTGTTGGTGCTCCTGGGGTGGAACCTATGGTGACCGTCAATTTCGCCGGGCTGGTTCCCATCGCGCTGGCCCTGGTCATGGCCCCCCTGTTGCAGGGGGTGATCAACCGGACCAAGGCCTTCTTCGCGGGCCGGCAGGGGGCCCCTGTCTGGCAGCCCTACTTCGATCTGGCCCGCCTGCTCGGCAAAGGGGCGGTCTACAGTCGGACCACCACCTGGGTCTTCGTGGCCGGGCCGGTGGTCGGTCTGGCCAGCATCCTGGCCGCCCTGACCTTGATGCCGTTGGGCGGCGTGGGAGCCTTCCTGGCCTTCTCCGGGGATCTGGTCCTGATGCTCTATCTGCTCGGCCTGATGCGTTTCGTGACGGTGCTGGCCGCTTTGGATACCGGATCGAGCTTCGAAGGGATGGGGGCCAGCCGTGAGGTGACCTTCGCCGCCCTGGCCGAGCCGCCCGTGTTCCTGACTCTGGCCATCCTGGCCCAGAAGACCGGAGCTTTGTCGTTGAGCGGCATCCTGGCGGGGATCGGCCCGACGTTGTGGGTGACCGCGGGGCCGATGCTGGCCCTGCTGACCACCGCTCTGTTCCTCGTCTTCCTGGCCGAGAATGCGCGCATTCCCGTCGATGATCCCACCACCCACCTCGAACTGACCATGATTCACGAGGTGATGGTGCTCGACCACAGCGGGCCCGATTTCGCCATGATCCTGTACGGGGCCTCGCTCAAACTGTGGTTGCTGGGGTCGCTGGTGGTCGGGCTCATCCTGCCGGCCGGCCTGCCCTGGTTTGTGGCCTGGCCGGCGGCGGTGGGCGCCCTGATCCTGCTCGCGATCCTCACCGGCGTGGTCGAATCGACCATGGCCCGCCTGCGCATGCACAAGGTGCCGCAGTTTTTGATCGGGGCCCTGATCATGACGCTGCTGGCCCTGGTGCTTGGGGCCCGTTGACATGACCATGCTGCTCGAAGGGTTGCTGGTCCTGATCGTGCTGACCAACCTGCTGATGCTGGGGTCGAGCCGTCTGGGGGTCTATATCCGGGCGGGGGCCCTGCAGGGCGTTGGCCTGGCCTTCCTCTTCTTTACGGGGGAGGGCGGCTGGCCGGAGGTTTCGATCACGGTGCTGGCGCTCGTGACGATGGTCGTCAAGGGGGGCGTCTTCCCGATGCTCCTGTTCCGGACCATCCGGCAAGCCGGCGTCCGGCGCGAGGTGGAACCCTACGTGGGATTCACCGCCTCGTTGCTGATCGGGGTGGCGGCTTGGGGGTTCGCCAGCTGGGTCGGGGGCCGGCTGCCGCTGCCCGGGGTCATCCGTTCCGACCTGTTGGTTCCCACCGCGATGTTCACCATCTTCACCGGCCTGTTCCTGATCGTCGCCCGGCGCAATGCCATCACCCAGGTGCTGGGATACCTGGTGCTGGAAAACGGGGTGTTCACGTTCGGCGTCGCCCTCGAGACCTCAACCTCGTTCCTGGTTGAGATGGGAATCCTGCTCGACATCTTCGTCGGGGTGTTCGTGATGGTGATCACGCTCTTCCAGATCAACCGGGAGATCGAGGAGATCCACATGGACAGCAGCAAACTGTCCGCCCTCAAGGACTGAGACTGAGCGCATGTTGAATTGGTTGCTGCTGCTGCCGATGGTCGTGGGCCTGCTGGCGTTCGCCGTCCGGTTCAAACCGGTGCTGCAGGGAATGCTGCTGTTCACGGCGGTGGCCCATACCACGCTGACGGTGCGGCTCTGGGGCGGGGAAGGCGGCCAGGAGGCGGTGGCCTGGCACGGCTGGTTGCAGCTCGATGCGGCCGGCACCTTGTTCCTGAGCATCACCAGCCTGCTCTTCCTGGCGGCGGCGGTGTACGGGGTCTCGTATCTGCGCGGCGAGTGCCATCGCTACCCGGCGGGCCATCAGGCCGTCTTCGTCGGCTGCCTGCTGATCTTCCTGGGGACGATGACCCTGGTCTGTCTCGCCCAACACTTGGGCCTGTTGTGGGTGGCCATCGAGGCCACCACGCTGGCCAGCGCCCCGCTGATTTACTTCCACCGCAGTTCGCGATCACTCGAAGCGACCTGGAAATACCTGGTGATCTGCTCGGTCGGTATCGCCCTGGCCCTGCTGGGCACGTTCTTTTTGAGCATCGCGGCCCACCGGCTCGAGGGAACCCTGATCCTGGGCGATCTGGTCGGGCAGGCGGGCCTGCTGCTGACGCCGTGGTTGAAGGTGGCGTTCGTGCTGTTCGTGGTCGGCTACGGCACCAAAGTGGGGCTGGCCCCGTTGCACACCTGGCTGCCCGATGCCCACAGCGAAGCGCCCGCCGTGGTGTCATGCCTGCTGTCGGGGGCCTTGCTGAACAACGCCTTCCTGGGCATCCTGCGGTTGCGGCAGATCTGCGGCGCCGCCGACCTGGGGGCGTTCGGGCACGGGACCCTGATCGGTCTGGGCTTGCTGTCGATGGCCACCGCGGCCATCTTCATCGTCGGACAGACCGACTACAAGCGGTTGTTGGCCTATTCCAGCGTCGAACACATGGGGGTGCTGGCGGTCGGGTTCGGTCTCGGCGGCTGGGGCACGATCGGCGCGCTGTTCCATGCCGTGAACCATTCGCTCGGCAAGGGCCTGCTCTTCCTGACGGCCGGCAACATCCTCGAGGGATACCATACCAAGGCGATCGCCGAGGTGCGGGGGGTGCGGCGGCTGCTGCCCGGCACCGGGCTGATGTGGCTGTTCGGTTTCCTCGCTCTGACTGGGGCCCCGCCCTCGGGCGCGTTCCTGAGCGAACTGCTCGTGGCGGCGGCGGCCTTCAAGGCCGGGCAGAACCTGGTCGGCGTGGTCTTCCTGGCGCTGCTGACCGTGGTCTTCGTGGGCATGGCCCGCCCCTTCCTCGAGATGACGGGCGGGGAGCCTCCCGCCGCGGTCGCCGAGCGCCGGCCCCAGGAGAGCGTCCTGCGGGTGCTGCCGATCTCCCTGTTGTGGCTCGGGGTCTTTACCCTGGGATGGTACGTGCCGCCCGAGCTGCGGGACCTGTTGACCCGGGCCGCGGCCCTGCTGGGAGGTTGAACCGATGATTGGGGCGCGCGTCATCAACGGTGGCACGGTGCCGGTGCGGGATATCCCCGTGCTGGGCATGGAAGCCTTCCGGGCGGCGGTCATCGAGGCGGTGCGGGACGGAGCCGGCCTGGCGGCCTATTTCGGATATCCTCTCGCTCCGGATGGAGCCGTGGCCCCCCCGGGAGGGGGGGCGGCGGTCGCGGGGGGAAGGACGGGCGGAGCACCGGCGGGCTCGGCGGGCGGAGGAACCCACCCCGTGCGGCTGGTGGCGGTTCTGACGTGGCCCATGGCCGGGGGCTGCGAGGTGGTGGCTACCGATCCGGGCGAATCCTTCCCCGCTCTGACCCCTGACTGCCCACCCGCCCACTGGTTCGAGCGGGAGATTGCGGAACAATGGGCGCTTCGGCCTGAAGGTCACCCCTGGCTGAAACCGATCCGCTACCATCGAGCCTGGCGGCCGGGCGATGCCTGGGGCCGCCCACCGGGAACCGAGATCCTGCCCTGTGTCACCGATTTCTTCCGGGTCGAGGGCGACGAGATCCATGAGGTCGCGGTGGGGCCCGTGCATGCGGGAGTCATCGAGCCCGGGCATTTCCGTTTCCAGTGCCATGGCGAGCAGGTCTTCCACCTCGAGATCGCGCTGGGCTACCAGCATCGCGGCGTCGAACGCGCGCTGGCCGGGGGGCCCGATCCCCGGACCCCCCACTTGATGGAGACCCTGGCCGGCGATACCACGATCGGGCACTCCTTGGCCTATGCCCACCTGGTCGAGGGGATGACCGGCGTGAAGGCGCCGGCCCGGGCGCTGGCGATCCGGGCCCTCGCCCTCGAGCTGGAGCGCCTGGCCAACCATGTCGGCGATCTCGGGGCATTGGCCAACGACGTCGGCTTCCTGCCCACCGCTTCGTATTGCGGACGGTTGCGCGGCGATTTCCTGAACCTGTCGGCGCTGGTCTGCGGCAGCCGGTTCGGCCGGGGCCTGGTGCGGCCGGGTGGCGTGCGGTTCGACCTCGACCCCGCCCGCCTGGAAAGCCTGAAAAACCGGTTCGAACCGGTCGCCCGCGATGTTGAGAGCGCGGTGACGCTGCTGTGGCGTTCATCCTCGGTGCTGGCCCGGTTCGAGGAGACGGGGCGGGTGCCCCGCGAGACGGCGCTGGCCCTTGGCTTGGTGGGGCCGGCGGCCCGGGCCAGCGGGGTCGAACGAGACGTGCGGATGGATTTCCCGACCGGGTTCTATCGGTTCCTGCAAGTGCCGGTGGCCCTGCTGCCATCCGGCGACGTCTTCGCGCGGGCCTTCGTGCGCTGGCTGGAGATCCAGCGATCGGAGGCGTTCATCCGCCAGGTGTTGGCCGGACTGCCGGAGGGGCCGTGCCAAGCGGACGGGCCTGTGGTGGCCGGGTCGGAGGTGCCATTGCCGCCGCACCTGCTCGGGGTATCGCTGGTCGAGGGGTGGCGGGGTGAGATCTGCCATGTCGCGGTGACCGACGGGGCGGGGCGATTCGGGTGGTACAAAGTCGTCGATCCGTCGTTTCACAACTGGATGGGCTTGGCCATGGCCCTCCGCGATCAGCCCATTTCCGATTTCCCTTTGTGCAACAAGAGTTTCAACCTGTCCTATTGCGGACACGACCTCTGACCGGAGACGACGATGCTGCAGGTGCTGCTGTCACGCTGGCAACAAGGATACCGGACCATGGCCTGGCCCGAGGGCGATGTCGTCCTGCCCGACCGTCTGCGCGGGCGCCCGGTATTGCGTCCCGAGGCGTGTCGCGACGGTTGCGACCGCTGCCGGCAGGTCTGCCCGACCGGGGCGATCCTGGGGCTCGGCCCGACGCTGGCCATCGACCTCGGCCGCTGCCTGTTCTGCGGGGAGTGCGAGCGGGCCTGCGCCCCTGGTGCCATCCGGTTCACCAACGAACATCGGCTGGCCACGGGGCGCCGGGAGGACCTGATCGTGCGCGGTGGCCCTGGCTACAAGCTGGCCGAGCCTCTGACCGGCGAGGTCGGGGCGCTCTTCGCGCGATCGTGCAAGATCCGCCAGGTCAGTGCCGGCGGCTGCAACGCCTGCGAGGCCGATATCAACGTGCTGGGCACCCTGGCGTTCGACATGGGCCGGTTCGGGCTGCAGGTCGTGGCTTCGCCGCGGCACGCCGACGCGGTGGCGGTGACCGGGCCGGTGCCGCATCAGATGAAACTGGCCCTGGCCAAGACCGTGGCCGCCACGCCGACCCCGCGGGTGATCATCGCCGTGGGGGCATGCGCCATCGCGGGTGGGCCCTTTGCCGGGCACGCCGAGGTCAACGACGGGGCCGCTTGTGTGGCTCCCGCCGATCTCTCCATTCCCGGCTGTCCGCCCCACCCGCTAACCATCCTCGATGGGTTGCTGCGCCTGATTGGGCGGATGCCCGCCGGTCGTTGACGACCTCGATCCGAATAGGGAGGAGGCTGGTCACGCCGCGTCGGCGAAGACGCCGATGCCCCACCAGGTCGTTGAGGTCGTTGACGGCAGGTACCGGGATCTCGGCTGGCCTGCTGGTCAGGCGTCGATGGAGAGGTCGAAGCCGGCCGGTCGTTGACCAGCCCGGTCCGGAAAGCCGGCGCTCATCTTGAGGCGCGTTGGCATCGCCGGAGGCCATCGCGCCGACGCCGGCAAGCCGTCCGCTCAGAGCGAAATCACCCGTGCGAGGGAGGATTGACCTTCCAGGGCCACAGCCTTCAGCCTTGAGGCCGCCGGGTATTCCATCATGGACCGGACCGGAGCACCCTCTTTGTTGCCCTCTCTCTCCGTCTGGCGGCAGTCGAGGATGACGCTTGTGAGGAAGAGCGCCCCCCGGGGCCGCTGGAATCCTGGCCTCACAACGCGGCGCGGCATCGCGGGTTCGGAACGGGGTCGGAGGGGGAGAGCTTTTGCCTTGGGCTACCTGCTGTCCAGGTCGCGGAAGGCGCCCAGGTTGTCGAGAGCGGCGACCCCCATGGTGTTGGGAAACAACACATACAGCCTGTTATCGAGGCCTTCCGCGATGAGGGGGGAAGGCGTCTGCAGGAAAAAGATCTGGCGGTTGTCGCCAAGATAGCCGACCTGATCCTTCGTCGCACAGAACAACCCGTCGATCATGCGGACCAACTGTCGGACATCCGCTGGGGCCGTGGCGTGCGTGATCCATCGCCCCGTCTCGGCATCGTGCATGAAGACGGTTCGTCCGAGGGCCACCCAGGTGACTTTGCCGGTGCCAGCCAGGGCGGTGACCGGTCGAGCGGTGGAGAACAGCTTCACCCACCGGTGCACCTCTTCGGTTCCCCGGCGCGTGGGCTCGGGGCCGATGCGATAGACGACCGAGCCGCCGTTGGGTTCGTCCGTTACGGCGTACAGATGGCGGAAGCTGCCTTGGAATACCCGGGCGCCCAGGCGGGGCAAGGTGGTGAAGGGTTGAAACGGAAGCACCCCCGGGGACTGTTCACCCGCGGTGGTCGGGGCGGCCAAGGCGAGCGTGCCGAAATGGCGGAGGGTGGCGAACACCACTCCGCCGTTGTCGAGGGCCACCATGTCCTGGAAAGATTCAGATAGTTCGAAGGCCCACTGGCGGGTGGGAATCAGCACCCGCCGACGATCGGTCGTGATCCAGGGATGGCCACCGGAGTCGACCATCAATCGCAGGTTTTCGACCATTCTCAGGTATTTCCCGGCAATCACCTCCGGCTCGGCCGACGGTGGGACGACCCAATCGAGCCGGACGTTCCCGGTCATCGGGAGGGCGATGCGGGTGTCTGGCAAGGCCCAGGGGATTGGCGCCCCCCAGACCGTGGTCGCCACGACGGCAGACAGCGCGCCAAGGATCAGCCAGGGCTTTCGTCGGGAAACCTGCCCGGCGACGATTTTACTGTACATCGTCATGTCCTCCGATCCACTGGAACACGGCTTTTTGCACTGGATTCATCTCGCTTTCCAGATCCTTCCAGAAGGTTTTGGGATCGAACTCGGGGTTGCCGGCGGCGCTCATGGCCTGCCGAGCAAAGGTATCGAAGGCATGGAAGGTGATCGAAGCGGCGAGGCGGCCGGCCTCGACCGCGAATGCCGCCTGCGGGGCAGTGATCTTGCCGACGAGAACATCGACGGTCTCGGCGATCGCCCCGGGGACATCTTTGTCGGTGAGTGCCCAGGCGATCTTGCCCAGGCCGAGGAGATTGCCATAGTGCTCGTCATGGGTGCCGAATGCTTCCATGATCCAGGACTCTGGCAGACCGCGTTCGCTCAGTATGCCCCCGGCCAGTTCCACCCCTCCCACCATGACGGACGTCATGGTTCCGGTGAAGGGGAGAAACGCTTTCGACCGCGGGGGCTTCTGGGCTTCCGCCGCCCGGATGGTAGCCTGATCGAGGTGGGTTGGCGGCGTCGCTCCCGGGCTGGCAGCAACCGGCAAGGGGACCAGGTACTTCAGGCGCGTAGCGGCTGGCAGAGTTCGATTGGCCGCCAGCTTTTTCCAGATGCCGCGCGCCAAGGCTTCCAGCTCGTCGAGCTGCTGTCGGTCGTCATCGTTCAGATTCCCTTTCCGTCGCAAGGTTGCGGCGGCGAGCTTGGCTTCGGCCAGCCTGTCAGCTTCCTGCCC
>CALLCO010000241.1 GCA_937998695.1 Candidatus Ozemibacteraceae bacterium | reverse complement strand
CACCGGCAGCGGCACTCCCCGGAACCGCCGCACCAGCATCGGGTCGAAGGCCCAGCCCAGCCGCTGCTTCCAGCGCTCGAGGCGCGCGGGGACGGGGTCTTCTCCACCGGCCAGGAAGGCGCGCAGTTCCTCCAGCTCAAGCTCCGACCGGGAAACGAACCGCCCCGGCGCCCCCCCTTCGCGGCGGTCGCTTCCCGGCGGAGGCGCGCCAGGACAGGCCTCCCCCGCTTCGAGGAGGATCGCCACCGCATCCCCCCCAGCCCTCGGACCGTCCACCGCCCGACGACTGTCGGCTCCACCCCACCAGGGGCGGGGGGTGCTTCCGTCGGAAAATCCGCCGTACACGGGTCTTCCCGCGGGCTGGTCGCCTGTGGCCCGGAGCCGCCTTCCTTCGTCGTCATCGGTGTCTGAGTCTGGGCCGATCGACCCGCCAGACACCCCCCGGTCACCGGGGCTGGTAGCCAGGTTTGTACAACAACTCGACCCCTGTCATCCCGGCGGCGGTGACCTCGAGCGAATGCCATTTCCCGTCGACCGACCCGAGCGGCATCGTGAACGAGAGACGGGTCTGGCCCCGCAGTTCCCGCATCAGCCCGCGCAGCACGTCCGGCAGGTCGTTCAGGGCCGTCACCGCCGTGAACCGTCCCCCCGTCCGCTCGGCCAGCACCCGCAGTTCCTTGGCCCCGTCCGAGACCGTGCTCGGCGTCAGGTCGCCGATGCCCACCGAAAAGATCTGCACGTCGGCCTGTTTGACCGCCTCCAGCACCTCGGCGGCCGGCACGCGGCTGGCGCGGGCGGTGCGCTCCAGGTTCTCGTCGCCGCTGTCGGCCACGATCACCAGGGCGGTGCGCTCGGGGGCCCCGCCCGCGATGTTGACCGCCATGGCCACCGCCTCGAGCAGGGCGCTGCCCCGCTTCGGCGCGAGATACTCGAGCTCCTGCTGCAACTTGGTGCGGTCGCCGGTAAAGGTCGAGATCATTTCGGCGGTGTCGGAATAGGCGACCAGGAAGGCGCGGTCCTGTGGCTGCATTCCGTCGAGGAAGGCGGACAGCGCTTCCTTGGCTTTGACCAACCGCCGGTCGTTCTTCATGGTGGCCGACAGGTCGAGCAACACCCCGAAGTACAACGGCGCTTCCCCGGCCAGTTGCAGGGTGAAGCTGCCGACCGGCCGGCCATCCTGCTTGACCACGAGCTTCGCCTTGCCGAGATCGGCGGGGGTCAGGTGCTTCCCCGACGCATCACGGGCGGTGAGGAAGATGGTCCGTCGGTGGCGCGGGTTGACCGAGAAGGGAAGCGACGCACGCGCCTTCTGCCCGTCCGAGCGGTGGGCTTCCGCCCCCAGCTTGCGCGGCCCCGGCGGGATGTCGTCGACCCGCACGGTGAAGGCGAACGGCGGGGCGGTGAGTTCCTGGAACGGCCGGTCGTCGACCGTCATCACCACCCGCTGGATGGTCGTGCCCGGCACCTCGTTGACCACCGCCACGGTGCCCTTGGTGTCCTCGGTCAGGACCTGGCCCGCCTTCAGCCCCTCGATGCCGACCGAAAAGGCCGGCTGGATGAGATCGACCCGGATCATCGTGTCGGAAGCCAGTCCCAGCTCGTTCACCACCACGGCGCGCAACTCGTGCGTGCCCAGCGCCTGGTCGCGGGTGTCCCAGGAATCCTGCCAGGGCGGCGTGGCCAGGGTCGTCTTGGTCACGCCGTCGAGATACCAGGTGACGCTGCGCACGGCGGTGTCGCGATAGCCGCTGTCGACGATGAACTCGATCGGCACGGTGCCGAAGACCTCTTCGCCGTGCTTGGGGGTCTTGAAGGTGATGACCGGTTTCGGCACCAGGGCCCGGAAGATCGAGGTAGCGCTGGCGACCCGACCGTCGGTCGTGGCAGCCCGCACCTCGAAGGTGTGGGGGCCTTCGCTCAGGGTGGCGGCGGACACCGGGAACTCGTACCGTCCGCCGGCGTCGGGAGGAAAGGTCTGCAGGACCGCACCGTCGAGCACGAACTCGACCTGGTCGAGGGTCTTTCCCGACACCGTGGCGGTGAATTTGTCGTCCCGCCAGTAGGCGCCGGCATCGGGGGGAACGAGGATGGCCACTTCGGGCATGGCCTCGAGGATCTGGACGATCGTCACGTCCTCCGCGTGGCGCCCGGCGGGGTCGATGACCCGCACCTTGACCGCGCGGCGGCCGGGGGCGGCGGCGCCGCCGGGGGCCAGACGATGCTCGTAGACCCCTTCCCGGGTCTCGTCGAACCGCTTGACCAGCGCCTCGTCGAGGAAGAACTCGACCGCCTTGACCTTCCCCTTGACCTGGGCCTTGATCAGCAATTCCCCCAGCAACTGGGCCCCGCGGGCCGGCTCCTGCATCCGGATGGCGGCGGCCGCTTTCGGCGCGGCCGGGGTCGCCACCGGGACGGTCACCGAGGCCGCCGGCCCCACCGCCGGAGTGGCACTGGCGGCGGAAGGCACGGTGACCGGCGCGGCGGCGGGCGTGCTCGGTCCCGGTTCGCTCCCCACGACCACCCGGGGTCCGCCGATCAGGTCGGCATCCTGGAAGTCGACCCAGGCGGCGACGATGGGCCCGATCCACAACAGCATGACCAGGATGGCGGCCAACCCGAACCGTTTCAGCACGCTCAGGAGCACCCCCAGGCCGACCGCCGCCACCACCGCCCCCAGGGTCAGCACCCGGAAGGGGCTGGCCGTCCGCAGGTGGGAAGCCAGCGCAATGAGGTGCAGCAGCAGGAAGACCACCAGCCCCACCGGCCCACCCCAGGCCACCAGTTTCTCGCGCCAGTTCATGGCGGCCAGCTGCTCCTTGACCTTGTCGCGCGCGGCCTGGGCCTGCTTCTGCAGGTCTTTCACCTTCTGGCTGGCTTCTTTCAGGCCGTCGGAGCCCAGCAACTGCTCGCCCAGCTCCTCGGTAGCCGACTTGCCTCCTTTGAGGGGGCGCGGGGCCTTCTTGGGGGTGGTCGGCGCCCGCATGGCCAGCATGGCCTTGTGGAAATCCTCGTCGAAATTGCCGGCACCACCCGTTTCGCGGGCCAGCATCTTGCCGGCCACCTCGGCCAGCTCCTCGGCCCCGCGCACCTTGCGGGCGGCGTAGTTCTTGATTTCCCGGAAGGCCAGGTGCCGCACTTCCATGTCGTCGTCCTTGACGAGGTCGGCGAGGACCGGCAGGAAGGTCGGCTTCTGCAGCTTGCCGATGACGTACAGCGCGCTGCGCCGCCACGCCGGGTCACCCCCCGCCGCCAGGTCCTGGACAAAGACCAGGGGGTCGAAGGCCGGTCGCCGCGCGCAGACCAGAATCGAATTGGCCCGCACGCGGTTGTTGTCGTCTTTGAGGAAACCGGCCACCCGGTCGGGAGTGGTGGCGGGATCGATGGCCATGGCCGCCTCGATCGCGTTGGCCCGCACCCGGTCGTCGGGATGCTTGAACCGTTTGATGACGGCGGCGTAGGCGCCGGTCGCCTTCGATTTCCCCAGCAGGGTCAGCAGGTAGGAGACGATGCGGACATCGCCCTCGAGATCGAGCCGCAGCAACAGGAACGGCACCAGGTTGGCACTGATGGTCCCCGCCAGTTGCTTGAGGGCCGTCTCCTTGGTCTGGGTATCGCCCTGGCTGATGTCGCGCGCCAGCTTGCGCGAGAGGCCGGGCACCACCATGACCTTCGGCGGCGGGGGGGCCGGGGCCCCCGGCTGGGCGGGAGGCGTCTCGGGCATCGCCTTCAGCACCTTCCCGTCGAGGCTGATGATGGCCGGAGCGTTGGGGTCTTCAGGCTCCTCGGGCTTGTTCAGGATGTCGAGCACCGCCTTGGCGTGCTCGTCGATCTTGGCCATCGCCTCCAGGGCGGTCTTGGCCCGCTCGCGCAACTCCGAGTCGGGATCGTTGGCCGCCAGGTACCCCAGGATCTTGGCCGAGGGGGCCGAGCGGTAGCGTTGCAGGGTGAAGATGGCCGCGTCACGCATGGCGGGCTCGGTCGAGGTGGCCATCGTCCGCAGGATCTTCAGCATCTCGGCGGGATCGAGCACCTGCAGCACCTTGCCGGCCTGGGCCCGGACCTTGGGGTCGGCGTCGCGCAGGACGGGCACCACGTATTCGAGGGCTTCCGCGCCGCCGATCGTGGCCAGGGCATCGATCGCGATCATGCGCATGCCGGGATCGGCATGCTTGAGAAACTCGGCGATGGCCGGGATGTCGTGCCGCGTCCCCACCTTGCCGAGGGCGGCCAGGACCTGGGCCTGCAGCCCGGGGTCGGGTTCCTTGGGCAGGGCGACCCGCAGGAAGGGGGCGACGGACCCGGCATCGATGCGGGGCACGAGAGCAAGCGCCTCTTTCCGCAGCCGCGGGTTCTCGTCGAACAGCAGCTTCTCGAAGTCGTCGAGGGCGATCCCATCTGGCAACGGCAGGAACGGTTCGTCCTGCTTCTCGGGAATGACGTCGCGCAGCAGGTAGTAGGTCTTGCGCGCCAGGAAGCGCACCTCGACCGCCCGGTCCATCTCGACCAGGCGGGGCATCAGGTCGATGGCCCGCCGGTCCTGCAACTCGTACAGCGTTCGGATGCCCTGGAGACGCTCCTCTTCCACGGGCGAGGCCAGCTGCGCCACCGCCTGCTCGAACCGCTCGTCCATGGGACTATTCTACAAAAAAATCCCGTTCCACCAACCTCTTTTTCCAGGTGGCTCTGGGAGCGGGTCTGGCGGGGTCTTTGTGTCCCTCCCTAGGCGACGGGCACGGTCTCGGCCCGTTTGCGAAGGGAGGAATCGTCATCGCCCTCATACGTGACCAACCGGCCATGGTCGATCTCGAACACTCGGTTGGCCAGATGGTGCAGGAAGTACCGGTCGTGACTGACCAGCAGCACCGTGCCGTCGAACTCCTGCAGCGCCTCCAGTAGCACCTCGCGACTGGCGACGTCGCGGTAGTTGGTCGGTTCGTCGCACAGCAGCACGTCGGGCTGCAGAACCAGGATGCGCGCCAGAGCGATGCGCATCTTCCAGCCGCCCGAGAAGGCCTCGACGGGCTGGTCCCAGCGGTCGGGCCCGATGCTTAGCCCGTTGAGAATGGTCTGCGCCCGCGTCTTGGTCTCGTAGCCGCCAAGGTGGTGCATGAACTCTTCCTGCAGCTTGCCGTAGTGTTCCATCTCCGCGTCGGAGAGCCCGTCCTCCGGGTCGGCCATACGGTGCTCGAGCTCGTGCAGCTGCAGCCCAATCCGGTGCACCTTCCCCGCCTCGGTCAACACCTCTTCGAGGGCGCTGCGGCCGCTCATCTCGCCAGCGTGCTGCGAGAAATAGCCGATGACGATCTCCGCGTTGATCGAGATCTCCCCCGAGTGCGGGGTCTCCTCGCCGACGATCAGCCGAAAGACGGTGGTCTTGCCGGCCCCGTGGGGCCCGACCAGCCCGATCTTGTCACCCGGCCGGATCAGAAACCCGGCATTCTTGAACAGGGTACGCTTGCCATGGATGACGGTGACGTTCGACAGGTTGATCATGCGGCAATCCTTCGATGGCCATGAGATGCGGTGTTGAATGGGCAAGAAAGGGGCAAGAAAGGGGCAAGAAAGGGGCGAGGAAGGGGCGAGGAAGGGGCGAGGATGAGGCGAGGATGAGGCGCAGTCTACCGGAAGGTGGCCCAGGCAGGGAAGGGGGCTCCGCCGGCTGTTCCGCCGGATCGCGCCAGTGCGAGTCCCCCCACTTCGCATTGGCGCGGGAGGTGCCCGAACCATGAAACCAGCTGCCCAGCCGCCTCCGGCTCGAGCCACCCGTTCAGGGAACCGTGATGCCGACGCGCAGGAAGCCCTGATTGTTCCACAAATGACCGGTGGGGTCGTGGCAGACGGGGCAGGGCTGGCCCGGCGGCCCCGGGTCGAACACGTCATTGGGCATCAGCTCGAGTTCGCCGTTGGCATCGGCCTGGAATATCCCGCCCAACCCGATGCGGAAGGGCGGCCCCCCGCCGATGCGGCCAGCCAGTGTCCCGGCCGGGTGCTGCGGCAGAGGGCAGATCGGCGACAGGTGCCCGGGATACTCGCTGACGATGCGCCCAAGCGGCCCGTGCCCCGTCAACCCCTCCCCCGAACACCACCGTTCGTCCTTGTGCATCGACCATCGCCCCGTCACTTCGACCTCGAAGGCCTGCCCGCGCCGCAGCATGATCCCGGTCGGTTGCCAGGGCTTGCCGGCCTCGACTTCGAACGGAAACAGGACGGTCGGCAGGCTGACCTGCGTCTCGGTGGGGGCAGCCGCCCCCCCATCAGGCACCCCGCTCCAGACAGCTGCCCCGTCGGTCAAACCCGGTGGTGGCGGGGCCTCGGGAGGCAGGACCGGAGGTTCTTTCCCCGGCGGGAAGGCGGGACGGCTGCCGTCCGGCTGCCATTCGTGCTTCCAGGTCGGATCACCGGCCGGCTGCCCGACGTTCGGGGCCCGGAAGAATTCGGTGACCGACCCCACCCCTCCCATCTGGAGATCGATTCGCACCGCCCCGGTGGCCGGCCCTGGCTGACCCCACCCCGGCTGAACCAGAACCAGGAGCAACACGCTGAGGAAACACAGAGGGAGCCACCAGACGTTTCGGTCGCCGCCAAAGCCGGCATGGGCCCTGGCCTTCGCTCCTCCCGCGTGGAAAGCAACGTGTTTCAGCGGTGTCATCGCCGTCCCTCCTGCCCCTACCGGGGTTTTACCGCGAAGAACAGGTTCTGCTCTTCGAGCTGCAACCGGAAGCTCCGTTCGTAGGCCGCCGGGTCAGCCCAGTCATGACGGGGATCGTAGCGGATCGTCTTGAGCCGCGCCGTCCGGAACTGGTCGAGGGGCAGCTCCCCGACCGCAACCAGCCCCCGCAGATCGATCTCCCCGTCGGGCGGCCCCCGCAACTGCCCGCGTGGGGCCACCAAAGCGGCCTGCACCGGCTGGCTGGTCGCCAGAATGATACTGCCATCCTTGGAATACAAGGTGATTAAATGGTCGGCCGCATCAGGCACCACCGCCCGGCTCCGCGGTGCCACCCCGGCCCGCACCGTGACATCGCCATGCGCGACCACGATCACCCCGCCGAGCGCCAGGGTGTTCCACTCATCGGTCCAGGTGAAGGGCCCGGTCACCTCGTAGACCCCGGTGACCGGCCGCCCCCGAGCCAATCTGGCCTCCAACCAGGTCCGCAAGCGTTGGCCATCCGGGAAGACGCGGGCGGCCCGCGCCAGGGCCAGGGTGTTCAGATTGGCCAGGGCATGGCCGAGCGAGCCGTCAAACACGGTCTGCCCGCCCCGTTGCAGGCGGCATGTTCCCTCGAGCAGGAGCCGGTCGGGCCGGGCCGGGTCGAAGGCCAGGTCGCGGCCCAGTTTGGGAATCACCGCGGTGCGGAACTGCGGCTTCAGCTGGGCAGGAGTCGCCTGATTGAGGGCGAAGGCCAGCGCCTCGTTGGCGGGGGCCACGATCAGGGCCGACATCGCCTGGCGGAACCCGTCGTAGCCGGCGCAGGCCGCCCGCAGCACGTCGGGAACCCGCCGGTCCATCCCCGGCACCCCGAAATCGGGCCGACCATAGTCATCGGGACGAACGAAGGGAATGAGTGCCACCGGCGGCAGATCCTGCGGAAAGCGCGGCCGCGGCCGGATCCCCTGCTCGAGCAGGTACCGGCGGTAAACCGGCCCGAACACCAGCGTTGGCGAGGGCTCGCGGCTGGTACCCATCAGACGCAGATGCGAATAGGTGTCGACATCGCCGGGGCAGGTATGCAGGGCATACTGATTGGCGCGGTCCCGGCTCTGGCCGAACGGTACGCACAGGAAGACCACCGACTCGAACCGTGGCCACAACGCCATCGGCCCGTGACCCATGCCCAATCGCGACACCCCTTGCGGGATCTCGAAGAACCAGGGGCGATGGTCAGCCGGAAATCCTTCCCCCATATCACCAAGGCCCAGCGCGGCCCCCAGAGTCCAGAAATCGGACGGGCTGGGCGGCGGATTGCCCAGGTAGATCCAGCCTTGACGATCCAGAAGGGTGGCGGGATCACGGGCGGCCCCCACCCGGTCGGTAACCGGCGGCCCTCCCAACACGATCAGGGGTTGCACCCCAGGCGCCGGCCGCAGGTCGGGTGGGAAGCGGGTGCCCAACCCGGCGGTCGCCAGCGGTTCGACCCGCAGGGGATTGGGCTGGCCGCTGCCGCGCAGCGCGGTCAGCACGAACCGGCCGACCACCGGCCAGTGCAGGCTGACCCAGCGGAACTCCCGCTTGCTCATCACCCGCCGTTCCACTTCGTCGAGAGTGGCACGCGCGTCGATCACGAACCGGCCACGCCACTCGGCGGGGGGCTCGGTCAATCCCGGTACGGCCGGCTCGTCGAGCAACGGCTGCACCCCTTGCAGGGCGATCGAGACAGTCACCGCCAGGTGCGGTTCCTCCTCGAGCAGGGGGCGCAACGGGGTGCGGTCCAGGGACAGCTCCATGGCGGTATCCGACCCGCGCAGCCGGCCGTCCTGTTCGGTGATCGCCTCGATCAGCGGACGCAGGGGCGGCGGGGCTTTCTCTCGCTTCGGCCAGGTCGAAGGGTCGGAACTGTTGAGGAACTCGGCCACCCGCTCCAGCAGCAAGTCGGCCTGGCGGGCGGCGAGGGTGGCGGCCCGCCAGGTCACCTCGATCCGGCTGTGCTGCCTGGTCTGGGCCATCTGCCGCCGCGAAAACGAGTGCAAATAGAGGGCGACAACCGTCACGAACGCCAGGAACCCGATCACCACGAACAGAGCCAGGCCGCGGGGCGGTTTTCTCGGGGACCGCCTCTCCAACCACCGACCGACCGACCCGGAACCGATCATCCATCCCTGGGCCTGGACCGCTGGTCCATCGTCACCGTTGACGTTGCATGTTCCTGATCTCCGTGGCCCTGCCCCCTCAACGCCGGCTTGGTTGGTCAACCTGCACGTTCGATCGTGACCGAGCACGGATATCTCATGCTGAAAGGCCTGGCCGGCATTCCTGCGATCCCTATGACGGTGGCGAGTCAGGGAAGCCGGTTCAGCAGGTTCCATGGTTTTGCCAAGGCGCCCCAGACTCGGCAGGTGTAGCCCCCTGGTCGGTGTCGGCTGACGTTGGTCGAACCCAATAGTCATGGGGTCTCTCCCCCCGCGGGACTCGCCGAGCCCAGCGCCTGCAAGGCCCGCCCCCGCACGGCCACGCTCAGGGTGGCGACCAGGGCCGGCCGGGCCGCAGGGCCGGCTTCCACCACCCGCAGATCGATCGTCACCTCGCCGGTCAGGGTGCCTTCCTCGTCCCGGATGCCCGTGAGCCGGAATCCCCCGCCGAACGAACGCCCGAGCGCTTCCTCGCCAGGAATCAGAAACGGGTGAAGGCGGCCTTCCCCGGGCCCCCTGATCTCGGTCACGCCTTGCGAAGCAATGACCCAAGACACCGGCTCGATCTGTTCGTTTCCCGTTTCGGACAGACCGATCACCCGGGTGAGGTCGAGGCGGGCGGGCCCCGCCCGCAGACGGTCGAGCGAACGCAGATCGCTCTTCAGCAGGGTAAAGACGGTCTGGGCGGCTTGGGCGAACTGGGCCTGCCGATCGAGGTCCCGTTCCTGACGGCTGACCGTCGGCAACACCTGAAAGACGATCCCCAGGATCAAGGTCAGAACCCCCACGCCGACCACCAGCTCAAGCACGGTCATCCCAACCCGGCGCCGCCGCCCCTTTCTTTGTCCCTCTCCGTGGCCACGGGACTTCTTCGTGTTTCTCATCGTCAGGGCTCCCAGGTAAAGCGCAGGTCAATGGCTTCGTTCCGGCCCAGGGCATCGGAAAAGTCGAATGAGGTGGTGCCCCGCCCGTCCTCCTCCCGGGTGACGGCCTTGGGCTCCCGGGTATCGCGCCGCCAGGTGACCCGCCGGGACCGCACCCGGAACTCGTCATCGACTTCGCTCAGCTCGATGGTCAAGGTCTGCGGGTCGGGCGCGTCGACCCGGGTGGCCTGCAGCAGATCGTTGCGCAGAGCGGCACTCAGCCGACCGTAGGTGTGCCAGGCCCGGGTCTGGGCATCCCCGGACGCCGCCTGACGTGACAGACCCTGTTGATACAGCACCAGCACCGACAAGGCGAGCACCCCCAGCACCGCCGCGACCAGGATCTCCGGCAGGCTGAACCCTCCGGGCGGTCGGGCGGCCCCGACAGCCCGGGCCTGGATCCTGCTTCCGGGGCGTAGGTCAAGGGGCGAGCCACCCTCTGTCAATGCAGTGACGCACCTCGTTCCCGGGGCGGGCAGAGTGGTCGGGTCCGTTCTGCGGCAGAGGGCAGCAGAGGGCTTCCCTGACGTGCCTGGCCCTTCACCTGGCCGGCAAGCCACGGATCTCCCTTCCGGGCCGTTCACGCGACAAGACCAGGCCGATGGCACAGGGGCGAGCTCCTTTCGTCAGCGATCGAGATACCGAATGTCCCGCAGGGTGATGATGGACCGCCCGTGATAGGCCGTTCCCGGAGCGGCCGAAGTGACCCGAACGGTCATCTCGAGGATTTGGCCGAAGGGATTGGAAAACCGCTCTCTGGGAAGGGAAGGATCGTTCAGATGGCGCACGGTCACCACCCGCGGCAGGTACGGGTCAGGAGCCGGCGGAACGATGCCCCGGGCGGCCACCTCGTCCTCGGCCAGGTCCGTGGTGGGAAACCGTGCCAGCACCTGCCCCGGGGCCCGGTGCAGGGCGTCCATCAGCGACGAGGCCACCGCCATCGCCTTCATCTCGAGCACGGATCGGTACATGACCTGCCGGGACTGCGACACCAACCGGAAGATCGGCAACAGCCCGAAACTGAGGATGACGATGGCCAGCAGGATCTCGAGCAGCGACAGCCCGCGCCTGCAACCGCGGGGCCGGGTCTCCCCATACGCATCCCACGAAGTCATCGATTTCCCTCCCTTCTGGAAGGATACCATCTTGTCGGCGTCGCCCATCACTTCCCCGGAAACCCCATGTCCTCCGTCACCGATGAATCTGTGGATTTTTCCCTCTGCAACTCCCCGGAGGCCGCCCGAACCGCGACCAGCCATATCACCGACTTTGACGATGACAGTGCACGAGGATGCTTGCCTGCGTTCGACGCCCTGCGCGGATTTCCGGATGAACGGCGGCGTCATGCCGCGCCCCGACCTGGCGAACCATGGTCACTTCGCCTCACCCTCGCCTCCCTCATCCACTCCGGGTGGTTTTTCCCCCCCTTTCACCGTTTGCCCCTGCCGTGTTCTGGAGCATGCCATTTGCCGAAAAGGACCCCCTCCGGGATGGGGAGCATCCCGGGGACTCGTGGCTTCGCTGGCCAAACAGATCATAGCAGGGAACCCCAGGCACTGTCCACCCACCTCCAGGCCTTGTCGATCGTCAGGTGGAAGGCCCGGTGCATCTGGTTCCAGTCATAAGAGCCGCCGTGGATGACCCGCAGGCTGACGTCGCGATCGTTGGTCAGAACGGCGTGGGCCTCCGTCAGTTTGGCCACCGCCTCCGCGTTCAGGTCCTGGCGGTTGCAGAGGACACACTCGATCATGTCGGCCGAGATGTCGAGGACTTGCGCAGGCAGCATGGCCACACGGGCCACTTCGGCCGGGTCACAGGGAGCATCTTTGGTGGCGCCGAGGGTCCACCGGTGGTCCTTGTCCTGGTTCGACAGAAAAGCGCAGACGATGCGGATCTCGTCGCGGATGACCTCGCGCGGGAAGTCGGCAGGCAGAGCCATGCGGGGCCGGGGCAGCTTCCGGAAAAGGGCGGTGATCTCAGCAGCCCCTGTCTTGATCTGTTCGTCAATCTTGGCCGCGCCCTTCTGCCAGACCGTGCGGTCAGGGCTGTTGCAGAATTCGACCACCAGGTCGACTTCTTCCAATCGGCTGTGGATGCGGTCAAGGGCGGTGGCCACCTCACCTCCGAGGTATTTGCTCTCGGGGCGGATGACCCATTTGTTCAGGGCGGGGGCAGCGATGGTGCTCACTTGGCGGGCCCGGGAACTGAGTGCGGCCCGGGAGGCATTCGAGCCCTTGAACTGGGCCTCGGCCAGACCGGCGAAGATCACCTTGATGACGCCCCACTTGGCTTGGGCGGCGACCAGGTGGGCCTTCTGTTCGGGCGAGAGGGCGGGAGCCTTTCCCTTCTCGCCCCGAGCAGTCTCGGCATCGCCGGCGAGGGCAGCTTGAGAGAGTGTCAGAGACACGAGCAGGATCAGGGCGGGCATCAGGACCAGGCGATGATTCGCGAACGACTGGCGGTTCATCATTCGTTCTTACGGTTTCCCGTTCATGCGCGTTCGGCATAAGATGACCGGGTGGTTCCCTAAAACGTGACACTTGGCGAAATTTTCCCGTATTTTACCCCTGCCGTCCCACGGGATGAGATTCAAAAATACGAATGAGCCTGTTGCATGAATTCGGTTTTTGCTCGTCGTGCACATAACGCCCCTGACCCGATAGGCGTCTCCGAATGGACGGTACATGCAAATGGGCTGTTTTGGGCCTTCGCGCAACAGGCTCGAATCTCCTGGAATGACTATGACAGACCAGGAACGCCACCGGATTCCTGCCCGGTCAGTCCGGTGTCACAAAGTTGCGGCATTTCCGGTCCAACTTGATGTTCCTGAAGCCAGAAAACGGAGGGGAGGACATGGACAGGGTTCGATCTGCTCGAAGGCGATGGTGCATGCTATTTCTGGTTCTTCTGATCGGAGTTCCCGTGGGTGGCTCCGCCGATGACCATCTCGAAGTAATGTATCAAAAGGTCCAACAGGTCGCTTTCCTGCACCGGGAGCAGTGGCAGGAGTTCATTCTCCGGCGCGTCCTGCGCATTGACCCAGCGACCCTCGATTTCGCCCACATGGCGCTCAGCCAGGCCGAGATGCGGGCCTTTCCCCTTCCTGGGGAACGTTGGATCCGTTCGACCGGGCACCCCCGACTTGCCTATCGGGTGAAACGCGTTCGCATTCGTTCCCCGCAAGATCTGCAGCAGGCGATGATGGGAGGAGCCGGCCCGTTGACCCGAGGCCAGTCGGCCCTCATGACCCTCTACCAGACGTTGACTTCGGAAGCGGTGACCCGCCTGCGCCCCTTCGCCTATCGACGCAAGGTCCAGGTGATGCTGACCGATCTGAGCGTCATCGAGGAAAGCCCGGTCATCGACCAGATCACCCACCAGGGGAGACCACTGCGGGCCATCATCAGCCTCGATTTCTGGCCCATGGCGGTGGGCGTCATTCAGTTCAGCTCGATCTACTTTCTGCAGGTCGGTCGCGCTCCCGACGGCTCACCTCAATTTTCCCTCTGCCCGCCGGCCTTCATCCGAAGCAATGCCATCCACGAGTATGCCCACACCCTCGATCGGATGCTGCCGACCGTGCGAACCCCCCTCAAGGACCTCATCTTCACCGGGTTCGTGTTCGACAGCATCTTGTCGTATCTCCAGGAGCGTGGCAGCTGCTACGGCAAGGACATGGCCCACTACTTGAATGAACCCACGACCCCCTTGGCCGCCAGCCTCGAAGGATGGGCCATCTTCCACGAGATGATCGACAGCGACGAGGTGGCAGCCCATGTCCGCCACACGATCGAGCGTCTCGCCTTCGAACGGCCCGGTCCGGTCACCGGCTCCTTTGCGAGTGACTACGAAGTGGTGGGTTGGGACGACCCCCGGGTCACCGGGCCAGTGGCATTACGTGTCGAAGGCGTTCAAGCCACCATACTTTATCGCCTGGCCCAGGAGACCACGGCAGGGTGGCAAGGCGTCTGTGGCGCCTTCGGGTTGGCCAACCGCAACCTCAGGCTCATCCGGGATGTGCTCCGGGCGTTCGTGCACCTGTTCCCTGACCAGGCGGCCACCGCAATCCGGATCGTCGATGAAGAGACTCACGGCAAACTCACCGACCATGAACTGGTCGATCTGTTCGGCGATTCCTCGGCCCTGCTGCCCCTGCTGGCCGCGCGCGGCCGAACCACTCCCGGCGTCTGTTCTGTCGAAGAAGCAGTCTCTCCCTCCACGCCCCTGGTCGATCCACGCTCCTCCGTCCAGACCAGCCTCGAAGGGATCTTGGATCTCCCCGCGGAATGACGGAGGAATCTGTTCCCCCCAAGGGAACAGCCACCCGCCACCCGCCACCCGCTATCCGTCACTGGATGAGGTCTCAGGGGATACGGCGGGTCAGAAAGCGAACTCCGGTTTTCCCTTCTTTGCGCGGAGGCAACGGCCTGTCACAAAAAACGATACGCGTTTGTCTTTCCAGACGACCAACCCCAAAATGAAATC
Organism: Candidatus Ozemibacteraceae bacterium; assembly: GCA_937998695.1. GTDB lineage: Bacteria > Muiribacteriota > Ozemobacteria > Ozemobacterales > Ozemobacteraceae > Ozemobacter. The sequence goes on along the minus strand of CALLCO010000241.1, from coordinate 8,590 downwards.
GCATGAGGAGAGATTACCACCGTGAGTAACCGCAAATCGCGCTCGCTTTCCCTTTTCGCCCTTCTGCTTGGAATGCTGAACCTGGCTGGCGGCGGGCTGGCCGTGGCTGACACCGCCCGAAGCGAAACGTCGGGCTATGCCAGGGCCGTCCGCAAGTTCCTCCTCGAAGAGCCGGTCGTCAAAGACCCCGAGGTGCTGCTGAAGAGACTGCAGGGCGTTCCGGCCGAACTCATGCCCCTCATCCCCCGCGACTATGAGGATGCCTCTGGAGTGATCCGGTATCTTGGCCAGAATTTCCTCGAACCGATGCAACTTCTGGACGCCCATGCCTCCTCCGCCCTCTCCGCCAGGAAAAAAGAACGGATCTGGGCGTTGAGCTGGAATGCCAGGGAACTGATCTACAACATCATCTGTGCCCGACGCAGCATGAATGGCCTCAAGGACATGGCCGAGCGCCAGAAGGGGATGGATCTGGTCAAGACCCTGACTGCCAGTTTCGCCAAGACGATCGATGAGATGATCACCGTGTTCAACGGAGAACCCCGGCCCGACTCAGGGCTTCTTCTGGACCGCCAGTAGTCCACTGTCACGATCGGATTTACTGCTGGACCAACCAAGCGTGCGTTGGCACGTCCCCACCACTGAGTGATCCTTGAAGACCGGACCTGAACCAGACCACCGTCTGGATCAGGTCCGGTTCTGTCGTCAGACAGAAAAGCTCTGAAAACCGCTGTTTCCGCCTGAAGAGCCTCGCCCGGTGGGGCAGCAACCCAGCGAGAGGAACGCCTGGTCACTGAACGGAGAGGCCAGCCGTGACCTCGGGGCTAGTATGACTACCGCATGTGAAACATCCGCCCTGGGGCCGGATTCGCCGGAAGACACACATGGAGCAGGCCGGATCGGTCCGAGGGAGAGGCCGCTTCGACGTCCCGCGAGGCCTGAATGGCCTCGCGCCTCGCAGATCGCCATGGATGGCGATTCTGCGAGGTTCGGAGACGAATCGAGTCGAACCCGAGGCCACCGATCCGAGCCTGCGGAGTGGTGTCTGGAGGCGAACCCGGCCCCAGGGGTTGAGAAACTGCGGTAGTCATACTAGGCTCGGAGTGTCCCGGCCGGGCCCGGCCTTTGGCCTTGCTGTCGGTGCCGGCCACGCGGCACAGGGACACTGAGAAGGCGACACCGTCACCAATTTTACGGAAGCGGGAGCATCTGCAGGTTCCTGATCGTGGGATACCCCTGATCGGGGACGTTCGTCTCTTTCGGGGTTCTGATCAACCGCAGGTTGAGGTCATAGACCAGCATCCCTTCACGGCCAGGAGGGATATGGGCGATCAGCGTGTCATACGACGGATGCCTCTTGTACCTCGTGTTGCCCTTTTTGTCTCGATAGGGGACGGTGAAGGGGGAGGGCTGGTCGCCGATCAGCTAGCGAAAGTTTTCTTGATGGATCGACGCATACACCGAGGTATTGCCATGCGAGATCCCTTCGTCTTGCGGAACGGGGTCGGTGTCATCGACGTTGGTGATCGTGAAGAACAGGGGATGCCGCTTGACGATGCCCGACGCTTCGCGCATGAACTCCCAGGAGGCCTTGTTGTACGTGATGTTGGCGCAGAGATCGAGCAGGCCGAGGTTCGCCATGCGCCGAATGATGTATTGAACATCATCCGAGATGAGATCGGAGCAGAGAATGACCATGAAGTTGCCGTACTTGGTGCGCAGATAGGCCAACTGGGTGCCTTCCTGCATTCCGAACCCGCGCACCGGCATCGCTTCAGAGCGCGCCGGCCGGATCTTCTGGCCCAACACCACTTCCTCCGGGGTGATGATGACGCACCGGCTGCGCCGCTCGGGATCATAGAATGAGCCTCCAATGATGATCATGTCATGGGGCCGGGCGAGACGGCGCATGTCATCGATGACATCCTGCCGGAACGGCGCTTCGAGAGAGAGGGTGAGTTCGGGGAAGATGGCGATGTGGGCACCCCGCTCCACCGCGGCTTTCAGACAACGTTCGATCTTGGCTCGATGCGAAGTCCGGAAGGCCGGAGCGATCTTGTACAAGCCGTCTTCCCGGCTGGCTTTCAGCGGGATCCTCAATTGGAACTGGGCCACCCGGCTCCACCAGACCCGCTTTTCTGGTTGATAGCGGAACTCGACAACCTCGGGGATGTCTCGCAGCAGGAGGTCTTTGTCCAGCGGGTTCTGGGTCAGACCGGGGGTCCCCCATGAGGTCAGCCAGAGGACTTGCAACCACAGAAACAGTCGACAAGACGAACGCGAGATCATGCAGACTTCCTCCCTGGACCTTCCTGGAATAGCCCGGAGTTTCTCGCTTCAGATTACGTGGGGAGAATGGGGAAGGCAACGGACCCACAAGAAAGGAGCCCGCGAAGCCCGATGGTCAGCAATCTGCAATGCCCAACGACATTTCCCGAAGGGATGGATGGCCCGCCTTAACGCAGTTCGACGGCCATTCCCAGACACGGGGGTGGCCCGACCCCGCTTTCGGGAAAACCTGCTCAATCCTGCTTCAGGAGGTCACCGAGGCCGGTCTGGGTCATCGTTCCGGAGGCCGGGGCATCCGGGCCCGGGGAGGTGAACGTCGAGGCCGTCGGACCCACCGAGGCTGAACCAGAGAAAGCAGGATCGACCGACCCGACCGTCGACGACGGCCCCATCACCGGCAGATCAACCGGATATCTAGTGATGGCACCGCCGCGCACCGTCAACCGCGTGCCAGCCGCCCAGGAGAAAGCCGGCAGACCACCCGCGGCCGGCTCGACATCGAGGCGGCCTTCCAACAGGTCGAGCGTGCCACCGGCACTCTGAAGATCGACCCGGAGCACCGCCCGGTCAAGATGCACCACTCCACCCGGAATGCGCACCGGCAGTGGACCGGGGGCAGCCTGCCCCGACAGGGTCATCCGCCCGTCGAGGAGTTCGATCCCTTGCACGGTTCGGCGCAGGCGCCCGTAACCGGCCACGCGCAGGGTGGTGGCTCCCGGGCCGGACAGGGTGACTTCGGCGCCGGGGCCGGACAACCGCAGGAGGTCGCCTTCCCGCCAGGATTGGGCCGCCGCCGATACCGGCTCCTCCTTGACATCCCGGCGCAGGAAGGCCTGCTGCCCAGTGACCTGGACGGTCGGGGTCGTCGGGCCGGACATCGCCGACGGGGTGGGAGTAGGGACAGGGCGCTTCCAGACCACGGCAGCGCCAACCAACAGGACGAGACCCACCACCGACCCCAGCACCAATCCTGGAGATCCGGCGACGGACGTGGCCCCACCCACATCACCCGAACCGGGGGCGGGGTCGTCGGGCAACGACGGCAGGCGCTGGCGAACTTTGTTCCAGACGCGCTGCTCCATGTCTTTGGGAACGCGGATCGCCTGGAAGGAGGAACGGAAGAGCCTGACCAATTCCCACTGATCGCGGCAGTCGGGGCACCCGGTCAGATGCTGCTGCTGCACCTTGAGAAGGTCACTCCTCACGAGAGAGTCATCTGCCTGGAGCCAGTCGTCAAACTTGGTGCACGGCATGGGCGCTCCACTCCTTTCGCAGTTTTCCCAGGCCTCGTGAAATCATCTGGCGAAGGTTGACCTCGGTCAGGCCGGTCAGGTCGGCGATCTCCTTGTAGGAGAGGTCTTCCACCAACCGCAGCAGCATGATCTCCTGCAGTTCGGGGGACAGAGCCCCCAGGAGTCGCTGCGTGCTTTCCTGCACCTCGAGGTCCTTCAGCCACTCTTTCTGCGGCTCGCGTGCACCAAGGGTGATCTCAGCGTGGCTTTCCATCGGTGATTCATCGACCTTGCGCTTGGCTTTCCGGTTGAAGGCCATGTTGCGGCAGATGCGGAACAGCCAGCGTTTGAAGATGTTGGGCCCCTGGTATTGGGGGAGTTTGTTGAAAGCCTGGATGAACACTTCCTGGAGGAGGTCCTCGGCCTCGAGCTGATTGCGGGTCAGGGACAGGGCATACCGAAAGAGCGGGGTCACGTGCCGCCGGTACAGTTCGGAATAGGCCCGCCGGTCGCCCTTGATCGCCGCTCTGACCAGATCGTCGTCGGTCGCCATCGGGGCAGGCTCGGCCGCAAACCAGGCGCACAGGAAGGCGAACATGATGCTCCTGCCAACTCCTTTTCAGCCGGGGGAGATCTCCCAGGCATTGTGGCACGACCCGCCCGATTTTTGAAGAGGGAATTTGACGGTCTGTGCCAGTCAGAGGATTACCTCCTGGACCATGTGCGCCTTGTTCAGGCGGCAGAACAGCCGAATGGTATCGTTCGGGAACATGACATACATGGAGGTTTCGTACTGCAGGGAGAAGAACCAGGTCTTGTCGAGAAAGTGGAGGCACTCGGTACCCATCTTGCGGCAATCGGGACGGAACTCGAGTCGATTGGCCACGGAGAAGGCGTGGGAGAGACGATCGTCGAGCCATCCGTAGCCATTCCGCAGCACCCCGAAATCCTGACGCAGAAACTGGAACTGCTCCACCGTCATACACGACACCCCGCTGATGGCGGCGGGGCAGCTGGCGCATCCCTGCGCCTCAACGATGCCAGGCACCAGCAACCAGCCTACGAGCAACAGGCTCACCAAAGTGATCTTGCGATTCATGGGGACATCTCCTCATGCGCATGAGTCATGGAAAGGATTTGAGGCCTAGGGGTGTCCGACGTCACGACCATGCCATCACCCATGTTGACCGGACAAACCAATCCCTTGTGACAGTCTACAGAACAATGAGACACCCACTTATCAGAACGTCGGCCGGAGCCCGGAATGTGTCAATCTTTTTGAGACAGTTTTCGAGAAAAGTTTACTGTCCACCTCCTGGGGTGGGGTTGGTGGTCGGCGTCGCTGACAGGAACACGACGGTGGCCCCCAGGATCTCGACCAGCCATTCGACCAACGGCGCGAAATGACGCAGATTCGTGTACAGATGAAACTCGTCAAAGAACACGATCGGCCGCTGAAGCCTGGAAGTAAGCCAGTGGGACCCGCGATAGCACCCCTGTTGCATCAGACACAGCACGTCGGGAGTGGTGACGGACAGGTTCTTCCTGCACGGCAGGCCGTGCCGCGTCAGAATCGCTTCCAGCAACCCGCTGCGGTCGACATTCGCCATGCCGGAGCTGGCCCGCAGAAACCGGACGAGCGAGTCGGTCGAATACTCGAAGATGGTCAGATCGGGGGTGGGGCGCTGGGCGTCGGGTCAGTGGGAAGCGCCGGGAAAGGTCCGCTTCAGCAAGCCCACCTGCGCCTGCATCAGGATCTTGGTGGGAAACGTCAGGATCAGGGGCCGGTCGAGCGGTCCTTCGACCAGGAGCCTGAGCAAATGGCTCTTTCCAACGCCGACCGGGGCTTCGAGAAAGACGAGGCGGGCCTGGTTGTTGGCCAGAGCCCCGATGGCGGCTTTCTGGAAGGGACGCAGGCCGTCCTTTTGCCGAACGAACCGGGGCTCGAGGGTGATGGCACGGCCTGGCATCATCGACATCGGATGGCAGCCCCGCCCTACAGGATCAGCGCCTTCACCTCGTCGGTCACTCGTTCGCGGTCGAACGAACGGCCGATCAGGCGGGTTTTGTGAAAGTCGGGCTGGTACATCGGAAAGATGTAGACCGAGTCTTCGCTTTCCTCGATGGCATCCCAGAACATCATCGCCAGTTCATCGATTTCCGTGCGGTTGAGCGTGCCCAGGAAGACCGACTTCTGGCCCCGGGTCAAGCCGCGTTTCTTGCACAGTTTGGCCAGCTTCGCCCTGGTCTTGTCGCGGGAGATGTCGTAGACCACCCAGACGAGCAGTTCACCTTCCTTCACCGGCCAACAGCTCCTCCAGGTTTCGGGTCAGCCACTCCTTTGCCAGAGCGGTCCCCTCGGCGGTTTCGCTCTACTGCAGGTGTCGTCGGCGGATGGTGGCCACCGAGCCCAGGCGATCGTACCAGAATCGGCCAAAGGGCTCCCCGAAGCGGTTCAAGAGAACGACATCGATGTTGTGCTGGAGGGCCAGTTCAAGGGCATCCGTCGTCAGGTTCACCCCGGTAGTGATCAGGATCGAGGACACCTTGCGTGGAGCGACGCTCTCTTTGCGATCTCCGAGGAGAATGAGGAAACACCCGTCCCGAACCCGGATTCCCGTCCCTAGGGAATTGATGATGAGTTGCAGCCGCCTCTCTCCTCACGCGAAGGTTCATCCAGATCTGGTTTTTCCCCTGGAATGGATCATCGTTCCCATGCTAGCAGAACTTGACGCCCAGGAAAAGGAGCCTGTTGCAGAAAAAGGAGAAGTCGACTGTCTGCGCTTCATGCCCGGACAAGATGTCGTCCAAGGGGGAGGAGTGGCGAATGGGCCTTCGACCTCGAAGAACGTGCCGGGCTTGTCCTGGTCCTTTGAACCCGTCTTTCAGCGGATGGCGTCGCGGACGTTGAACTCCAGTTTCCAGCGGTGGTCGGAGCCTTGCTGGCGGCACCAGATTTCGAGGGTGCCGATCTCGGTGATGCCGACCTGCAGGCTGACGTCGACGACCGACCCGGGGGCCATGCCTTCCTGCGGCGGCAGCTCGCAGGTCAGGCCGCTCGTTTCCTCGACGTCGGCGGGGATCTCGTCGAACAACTGGCCGACCTCGTCGTCGCGGCGGGCGTTCGACTTGAAGAACTTGAACTCGACGGGCTTGCCGACGACCAGGCCGAAAACATGGCGTGGGACCTCGGTGACGGTGCCTTCCTCGGTGCCCATTTTGGCCAGGCAGAGCGCTTTGAGGGGCGGCTTGAGGCCGGGGACGGCGGGCAGCGAACTCTCGACACCGAGGTAGTAGTTCTGGGAAATGCCGCCCCGGATGCGGATGCCCTTCCCCTTGCGCGCCATTCCGTACTGGACGGCGCCGGCCGAGACGGCCCGCACCAGGTCGGTGCCTTCCAGCACCTTGACCGGCTCGCGGCCGGCCTCTTGCAACCAGGCGTTGACCACCTCGACGAGGCGGTCCTGGAACCGCTTTGCCTGGAAGACACCGCCGTTGAACAGGATCGCCTTCGGATACTGGTACTCCGGTTTGCCGGTCTGGGCGCGCAGGAAGGCGGCCAGGTGCCGCGTGATCGCGGGGTCGGCGGCGTAGGCGAGGTTGACCTCGCGGAACCCCAGCGACGGGTCTTCGCGGGGCCTGTCGGTGAACGCGCAGTGAGGGAAGAAGCCATCGACCAGCAGGTCCTCGATCTCCTGGCGTTCGAGGGTCGACTTGACCGTCCCGCCGATGACACTGCTGCCCCGCCCCGAGACCACGATGTTCTCGCTCTGGCGGGACGGGTCGTTGAACAGCAGTTCCTTGGCCTTGCGGCAAGCGTGGCTGAGCGCCACCGTCTGCCAGGTGTCGATCTTCTTCTTGGCGGCCTCGAGCTTGCCTTTGACGTGGAAGGCGAGGGCGAGATCCATGTTGTCGCCACCGAGCAAAATGTGGTTACCGACCGCGACACGCTCGAGCGACAGGTCGCCGCCCTGCTCGCCGATTTCGATCAGGCTGAAGTCGGTGGTGCCGCCGCCGACATCGACGACCAGCACGACGTCGCCCTTCTTGACCTGCTCGCGCCAGGGCACGCGGGTCTGGCCGATCCAGGAGTAGAAGGCGGCCTGCGGTTCCTCCAGCAGGACCACCTCGGGCAGGCCGGCCAGGCGGGCCGCCTCGACGGTGAGGTCGCGGGCCACCGCGTCGAACGAGGCGGGGATGGTAACAATCACCATCTGGTTCTCGAGCTTGGCCTTGGGGAATTTCGCGTTCCAGGCGAGGCGCAGGTGGGCCAGGTATTCGGCCTGCGCGTCGAGCGGCGAGATCTTCTGCACCTCGCTCGGGGCATTCCAGGGCAGCAGAGGGGCCCGGCGGTCGAGGCGGGGGTGGCAGAGCCACGACTTGGCCGAGCTGACCAGGCGCGTCGCCACCTCGGCCCCGCGCTCGCGCGCGAACTCGCCGACGATGAAGGGGGCCTCGCGCGTCCAGGGCAGGGCGGGCTTCTCCTGCAGGCGCTGGAACAAGAAGGACGGCAGCACCTCGCGCTCCTCGACCGCGCCCTTGGCGAACTCCTGCAGGACGGGGAAGACGTTGACGGCGGGCTTCTCATCTTCGAGGCTGGACACGGCCACCTGGCTGACGGTGATGTTGGTCGTGCCCAGGTCGATGCCAACGATGTATTTCGGTTCGCTCACGGCGGGTTCCTCCTCAGGAGATCTCGACTTCGGCGGGGACGATGACGTCGCCGGACCAGCCGGCGACCAGGGCGGGCAGTTTGCACTCCTTCAGTCGCCACCCCCGGTGGACCAGGGTGCCCCTGTAGGGACCGCGGGGCGGGACGTTGCCGGTCAGCTTGATCTGCTCGGGATCGACGGTTTCGCCCAGCTCGACGGTCTCCCCTTCCGGCAGATTCAGGACCGGAGCGATGACCAGGCGGTCGGTCAGAATCTGGCGCAGGCTCTCGTGGATGGGCCGGATGGCGCCGCCGAGCTGGTCGTCGTCAATGCCCGACAGGTCTTCGCTCAGGAAGTCGAGCAGGCGGCCCTCCTTCTGCAGCAAGTACAGGATCTGGAAGGCAGCGTCGGGGGCGA
>CALLCO010000240.1 GCA_937998695.1 Candidatus Ozemibacteraceae bacterium | reverse complement strand
CCCCCACCGCCGGGCCCGACCCCGGAAGAACTGCTGGCCCGCGCGATGGGTGAGCTCCTGGCCAGCCTTGGCCAATCCCTGAAGGCCAGCTGGCCGGCGGCCCCTGACCTGCTGCTGCGGCCCCTCAACGCCGCCGCGCCGCCGAAAAGTCCCAACGACGTGATGGCGGTCATCCGCGACGTCTTCGACCGGATCCGCTTCTTCATGACGATCGGCACCATCGCGCTCTACCTCAAGAAGGGCAACCGCACCATCACCGCCGATCGCGTCTGCTTCCGGGCCATCCAGCACGGCCTCCTGACCGTCAACACCCTGCACTTGCTGCAGGCTCTAGCCCACGCCTTCCCCGAACCCTCGGGCGTCGGCGACCTCTTCCCGCTCGTGTTGTCGCGTCTCTGCCGCCAGGACGAGGACGAAGTGGTCTTCGAGCCGTTCCTCTCCCTCCAGGAAGGGTTCGCCCTGCTCGACGAACATCCCGAGGAAGTGCGTAACTTCCTGCCCGCGGCCAGCGACAGCCTGGCCCAGCTGCTGCAGAACCTCGCCCCCGCCCTCGGCGCCAACCGGCTTCTGGTCAAACGCATGCTCCCCGAAGGCACCCGGGTCTTCGATTTCTTCGCGCCCGTCGCCACGGTCATCGATCCCAAGTCGGTGCCGGCCATTCCGTTGCCGGCCAACTTCGGGGTGCTCGTCAGCCAGGATTCGCTGAACAACATCGCCGTGGGCCCCTACCTGCGCTACGACGATACCCGGGCGGGAATGGTGTTCGGCCCCGTCGAAGAGAACCAGGTGTTCGAATTCCTCAAGAAGTACGAGGCCCACGAGGCCTACCTGTCCTATCTCACGGAAGCCGGCAACGAGTGATTTCCCGGGTCGGCAACCCGCTGCCCCTGCCCCGGGGGTGTCCCGGGCGAGCATGAGAGACAGGAACGTGAGCACCTTCGGCAACCTCTTCAGCGACGAGCGCCTGAAGCCATTCATCGCCACCTTCAAGTCAACCGAGGCCATCTTCTGGGAGGGGGAAGCCGCCTGAAACTTCTACATCCTGCTCGAGGGTCAGGTCGAGATCCGTCGGCGCAAGCCCGACGGCAACCATCTGGTCCTGGCCGTCTTGAAGCCCGGCGAATTCTTCGGCGAGATGTCCCTGCTGAACAACCTGCCGCGCAGTGCCAGCGCCATTGCTCGGGTTCGCTCACAGCTCCTGGTCCTGAGTCATGAGCAACTTCTCCAGGTCATCTCCCAGGACGCCGGCTTTGAGCCTGATGCGTGAATCGGTTTTTTGCTCGTCGTGTACATAGCGCCCCTGATCCGAATGGCATCTCCGAATGGACGGTACATGAAAATGAGCTGTTTTGGGCATTCGCGCAACAGGCTCAATACCCTGATTTCTCCAAACTGGATCAACCGGGTCTGGGCGAACGCCCCGCCGTCGCGAGCGATCGCGCACAACGAGACCCCACCCGGTCAATGGCACCTCACGATACTGATCCGCGGCTCCGAAGGATTGCCGGCCTGGTCATGGACGACCAGGGACAGCAGGTGCAAACTGCCCCGCTCGAGCGGCACCGGGGGCACGACCGTCAGATTCAATCCCGTGCCGCCGGCCGCCACCTGCTCGGGCGAGATCTCGACCGGACGGCCGTCGAGGGCCAGCACGATCCGGGACAGGTCGATGCCGCTGTCATCATCGTGGAAGGCCGCGCTGACCCGGATGGCCACCGGTGGCACCGGGTCGTCGGTCTGCGGTGTCAGCCGGGTGATGACGGGCGGCACAACGTCGTCGGACACCCGCAGGTCGATAACCTGGTCGGCGCTGCGATTGCCCTGCCGGTCGGCAACCGAAACCACAACCGTGCGGAATCCCGGCACCATCGGGCCAACCAGGTCGAGAGGCACCACGAGGCGGGCGACGCGGCGGCCGGCCGGATCTTCGAACCGCCAGGTGTAGCCGTCCGCCGCCGGGGTGGCCGGGTCGTCGGGCCACACGGTTTTTCCATCGATGGCCACCCGCGGTGAGGTGTCATCGAGACCGGCCCCGCCGGGATCGATCCAACGCAAGACCAGACTCTTCGTGCGGGTGCTGACCACGGCACGGGCTGGCGGCATGGCCGACGCCAACACCGGCGGCTGGGTGTCCGGGCGGCAGAAGAAGGTGGTGACGGCTTCGGCCGAGCGGTTGCCGGCCCGGTCGAAGACGACCAGGCTGACCAGATGCTGCTGGTCGGGATCGAGCTCCACTGTGGGGGTCCACGACAGGACGCCGGTCGAAGCCTGGAAGACCAGCTCGGCCTGGTCGACCCGCTCGCCGTTGCAGAACAGCCGGATGTTCTCCTTGGCCAGGCCGCTGCCGCCGGTATCGGTCAAGCGGGCGCGCACCGTCGGCCGGCGCGAGGTGACGACGGCCTGGTCGGCCGGTTCGAGGCCGGCGATGACCGGGGGCTGGGTATCGAGCACCACCTTGAACGTGACGGTGGGCGAGCGCACGCGATTCCCCTGGCGGTCGCACGCTTCGAACGAGAAGGAATGCCACGCCGTCTTCTCGTCGAGCGGCTGCACGGGGCTGAACATCACTTGCCCTGTCAGCGGATTGTACAAGATGACGTCGCGTCGGTAGCTCCACCAGTCCCAGTCTTCGCCGCTGCGGCCGGGGATATAGTAGGTAACCTGGTTGGCCACCTTCTGGCCGTTGAGCCAGAAGGTGATCGTGGTGGGGTCGATGCCGGAGTCGGCATCGAACAGGCGGCAACGGATCAACGGGTTGGCGGCGAAGACCGACTGCCCGTCGGCAGGCTCGAGGTCGGTGATCTGGGGCGCGCGCCGATCGCGGAAGGGGGTCTCTTTGCCGGCCGCATCTCGTCCGGGAGGCAGCTTGACCTCGAAGCTGACCGCGCCCGGCGGGGCGGCATTGCCGGCCAGGTCGTAGGCGTAGAAGATGGCGATGTGGACTCCCTCCCCCAGCGAGGTGCGGGGGGTGAAGGTGACCCGCCCCGTGACCGGATCGAATGCGTCGACATCGGTGGTCACCTCGTCGATCTTGATCCGGATGCCGGAGGTGGCCACATCGCCGGGGCTGCCGACGATCACCGCCGACAGTTCGGGCATCCCGGACGCGATGCGCGAGCCGTTGGCGGGGACCACCTTGGTGATCTGCGGCGCCACGCGATCGACCATGAGCTGCCCGCGCCGGGCCGCCGACGGCGTGCCGTCGAGATACTCGGCCTCCAGGAGATACCGGTAGATGCCGTCGGGCAGAGGTTGCCCCCGGTCGTCGTTGCCATCCCACGGCTCATTGTACAAGGCGGTTCGCACCTCGACGTGGTCGAGCAGGGTGCGCACCGGCTGACCGCCGCGGTCGACGATCTTCAGCGACACGATCCCCGGTTCGGTGACCTGGAAGGTGATCACCGAGGTGTCTTCGATCCCGTCGTCGTTGGGCGAGAAGACGGCCGGCAGGGCGAAGACCTCCTGGCAGAGACCGGCGTCGAGCCGCACCTGTCGGTTGATCTGCAGCAGCTCGACATCCTCGATGGTGGCGAAGACGCGCACAGTGTAGAACCCGTTGCCCACCACGTCCTGCCGGTCGTTCTTGCCATCCCAGACGAGAGTGGCGGGGCCGGCGGGGAAGGGAACCCCCTCGAGCAGGCGGCGCACCACCCGGCCCTGGCGGTCGACCACCTCGGCCCGCAGGCGGGCCGGCCGCTCCAGGCGCCAGGCGCAAGTCAGCACGTCGTCGAGCCCGTCGGCGTCCGGGGTGACCACCGCCGGTTCGCACCGCACCTCCTGCACGATCAGATGGCGCAGTTCGACCTCGAAGGAGGCGATGGCCCCCGTCCCGCCCGGAGCGACGGCCGTCAGGCCGGATCGGGTCTCGGGGAAGTAACCGGCCCGGCTGATCCGCAGATCGAAGGCTTGGGGGGTCAGCCCGGTGAGCCGGAACGCCCCGCTGGCGTCAGTCAGGGCGGTGACCGTGGTGTCGAGCGCCGTCACCAGCACGTCCTCGGCGGTGGTGCGGTTCTGCAACCGGACCCGCCCCGTCAGTTCGCGGTCGGGCCGGGCCGCCACGTGGATGCGACACTCACGGGGCGCTGCGACGTGGCCGCCGAAATCGGTCATGGTGGCGCGACAGATGTAGGTGCCGTCGGGCACGCGCCGCCCGGTGTCGTCGGCCAGATCCCACAGGATGCGGAAGGTGTTGCGCGAGAACTCGACGTCGGTGGCAAGCCGACGTACGACCTTGCCCTGGGCGTCTTGGATGAGCACGTTGGCCAGCCCGTTCTCGCTGGCCCGCAGCGTGATCAGGCTGCTGTCGGAGGCGCCAGCCCCCAACGGGTCAGGCCCATCGTCGAGAGCGGTAATCACGGGCGGGGTCTGGTCGATCATCAGGGCATAGACCGAGAAACTGTTCGACTGGGCGACCACCTGGCCGGTGCCGGGGTCGACCCCGGTGCGCAGCGGCACCCAGGACTGGCTGTCGGCATCCCAGCGTTTGACCACCACCGAGCGAGAGCTGATTCCCCCCAGCAGTTTTTCGTCGAAGGCGAACCGCATCTCGGCCACCTGGGCGAATTTCGTCCCCTCCGGGCCGAAGTCGATGGCATGGCCGCCCACCACTTCGTCGCCGGTGACGCCGGAAGCGATGGCGATCGGCTGCGCCGACACGGCGAGCGGTCCACCCACCGCCCCGGGCGGGATCACCACCTGCCCGACCACCCCGGGAGTGACGGTGAACGAGGCGAGGCCGCCAGCGGCGGTTACCGTCTGGGTCGGCACCGCGATGCGGAACGCCCCGATGCCCGAACTGGCGCCGTATTTGGCCCCGACCTCGGGGAAGGCGGGGGAGTCGCACCGCACGCGGAAGTACCAGACCCCATTGCCCAGGCGGTTGTTCAGCTTGGCGGCCTGCTCCGCTTCCGACAGCACCTTCCCGAAGTCGAATTCGAGGAGGGTGCCATGCGGAATGGGGATCTCGCGGGCGCCGACGAAATCAATATTGTCGGCGTAGAGCAGGGTGAACTTCAGCTGCTCGTCGTCCTCGCCGCCCAGCAGGCCGTTGGCGTGCCAGCTGATGCGCGGGGCCGCGGTGGTCAGGACGGGCAGCGTCGAGCGCGGCGTCTCGAGCCGGATGACCGGCACCAGGCCCAGGGCCAGGAAATCGGACAACCGATCGGCGAACAGCTCGGCCATAACGCTGACCGGCATGTATTTGGTGGTCGCCGCGTTGATCGCGTACGAACGCAGATTGGTCAGGAACAGGCTGCCGTAGGTCTCGAACAGCCGCCACATCATGAGCGACCAGGCGAGTTCACAGTTGAGGCCGCGGCCTGGTTTGTTCTGCAGCTCGTCGAGCCAGCCGTAGGTGCCCGAAGCATCGGCCTCAAGGGTGACCTTCTCGGCGAACGACTGGTAGAGGGCCAGCGGGTCGAGGGGGCGGCGATCGTCGGTCTTGACGTGCGGCAGGGTCGGCGAGCCGCGCACCGCGTAACTGAAGAAGGTGTCCCAGCCGTTGTACCAGGCGTCGCGCAGGCCCAGCGGCGTGCTGCCGTGGCGTTTTTCGAGGCGGTAATCGGGAATCACGCCTTCGAGCTTCTCAAAGATGCGATGGCGGATGAAGCCGCCGTAGGCCCGGAAGAACAGGTCATCGTGCCAAGCGTCGGCCCGATCGACGTGCACGCCCAGGCAGGGGGCGCCGCGCGCGGCCTTGTACGTCCCGTAATGAGGGTAGCTGACCGGGTGATCGCCGTGCTCGGGCGAGAACGGGTAGTAGATCATCGCCCCGCTGATGTCGACCACCTTGCTGGGTTCGCGCCGCACCGGACGCCGGCGCGGCGCGGCGAGGGCCATGGTGACGGTGGTCTCGACCCGGCGGGCGGCGGCCTGGCGCTCGGCCTCCTCTTCGAGCCGGGCGAGGGCCTCCTCGCGGGCCAGGCGTTCGCGGTACCACGGGTCGAACTCCTCGGCCACCTCCTCCTCTTCGGGCGGGGGCTCGACCAGCACCTTCATCTTGGGCGACAGGGGGACCACGTCGAAAAATTCTGGAGGCGGAGGCAGGTGCACCCCCATATCGACTGACGAGGGTTCGGCCAGGCCTTCGAGACGCCCCCACAGGCCCTGTCCGCGGGTGAGGAAGGCGACCTCCCCGACCTCCCGCCGGGCGGCCAGGATGTCGCCGTCCGGCGTGACGTGGAAGGCGGCCAACCCGGCCAGGGAAACCGGAGGCGGCGGAGCGGTCCCAGGGGAACCGGGCAACCCGCCTGACGGGGTGCCGGGCGGGACGGCGCCGGGCACCACTTCCTTCCGGCGGGTGCCGTCCTCGCCGAAGCAGAGCAGGCGGCCGCTCTTCTCGCCGACCCACCATTCGTCGCCGCCCGCCCGCCGGTACAGGCAGACCGGCTCGCGCAGACCTTCCCCCTCGCCGAAGCGCCGCACGATCTCCCCGGTGGGGGTCACTTGCAGCACCTGCCCGACCGCCCCGTCGAGCACCAGGGTGTGACCGTTGGCGAGCCGTTCAGCGGCCAGCGGCATCTTGACCGGGCTCGAAGCGGTGAGGGAATCGCCGCCCCACGACCAGATCATCGTCAGATCGGCATTCAGTTCGAGCACCCGCCGGTTGCCGGTGTCGGCCACCAGGATGGTCGGCCCCTCGGCCACGCTCACGGCCCGCGGATCGTTCAGAGTCGTGACCAGGCCATCATCGTCGGGGAACCAGTCGGCGGCGGCCTTGACCTGCCCCTCGCGGCCCACCACCAGCACCCGCCGGTGGCCGGCATCGAGGATGACCACGTTCTCAACCTGCAGGTAGCGTGCCCCGACCGGGCGGAACGCCTTGTCGTCGGGGGCGTAGGCCCAATGCTGGCCCTGATTCAGCGTGTAGAGGGCGCGCACGCGGGCGGCCCCGGCTTCGGCGATCAGGGTCAGACTGCGCGAACGCTTTTCCTTAGGCGGCGTCACGGTCTCGTCTTCGGGCGGAGGAGGAGGAGGAGGAGGTGGAGGAGGAGGTGGAGGCGAAGGCGGGAGCTGCGGGTCCCCATACAGGATGTCGCTGGGCGGATCGGGCGGCGGCGGGGGATCGAACGAACTGGTCAGGATGGGAATGAAGGTGCCGTCGGTGGCGAAGCTCGGAATGCGCTCGAAGACCCGGATCATATCCTTCGCAAAGGAGTGGGCTTGCACCGCCAGGTCGAGCAGGTAGAGGGCTTCGGTGCGGTTGTGCCAGTAGATGCCGGGAGAGGTGCCGAACACCCCGCTCATGTCGGGACTGCGCACGTTGACCAGGTTGCCCTGGATGTTGAAGGCGGCGGCGGCATCCATTCCTTCCTGCATACGGATGCCGAAGGGGCTGATGAACCCGCCGGTGCTGAGTTCCCCTTCCCAGGTGATGAGAATCCCTTTTTCGGATTTGGGCCCACCGCCTGCGAAGTGGTGGTAGGGGATGATCTGGTGAGGAGCCTGGTAGACGGTCTGCCCGAAGACCTCGCCTTCGAGATCGACTCCCTCCTCGGGGGCGGTGAGCCGGAAGGCCTCGGTGATGCACCGATACGGCCGCTTGCCAGGGGGAAAAGCGACGGCGGCAATCGCGCGTCGGACATCCCGGGCGACCGGGGTCGCCGCGGCGGCCGTCGTTCGCACGTCTTTCTTGCCCCCACCCGCCGTGACCGCCGGGGCCGTCTCTGGCGGGGAAACGACCTCGCGCACCGTCTCGACCGCCAGGGCGTCGGCCACCAGCCGAATGCGCAACTCGCTCTGGTTGACCAGCTGCACAGGGATGCGGTAGAAGCCGCTGTCGTCGCGGATTTCCCCGTAGCCGACGAACTGCTCGACATATTTCGGCATGTCGCCGCCGAAGGTCGGCATCTTGTAGACCTGGCTGACGCGCAGTTGGGTCCCACGCGGCACCGGCCGGGTGCCGGTCTTGCGGCCGGCGGCATCGGCCGTCTCGTAAGCGAGGGTCCCTTGAATGAAGGTGGGCCGCACCGCTTCCTCGACCTGCAGGGTCACCGGCACAGGCAGGGGCCTCTCCTTCCATTCATTGCCCGGTTGGTCGCCGTTGGACCTGTATTTCAGGGTGTAGAGAAGGTCGTAGGTTTTGTTCTCCTTAACCGGACCGACCTGGAATTTCTCTTTCTGCTGGCTTGTCTTGACCCCGAGCCGGAGGTCGCCCTGAGCATCGGCGCGGGTCTTGCCCTCGACTCCACGGATGATGATCTTCGGCTCGGTAGCGATTTTCGTCAGAGGCGCTCCAGGTGGCAACGGCTGCGGGGTGATCTCGATGTCCGAAATCTCCATGAAGCTGAAATTGGTGGCGGTGAACCCGAGGTCGAAGGTTTCGCTGCTGGTGAAGGCAATCTTGGCAGGGTGGAAGGTGGGCGTGACTTTAAGATCTTGGTAAGAATCGCCCAAGAAGAAAGTGTGGTCGACCCCCATGCGCATGCCCGCCCCGTTGGTGGCACGCACGGTCAAAATATAGAGGCCTTCGGGCAGGTCCTTCGGCCCT
>CALLCO010000239.1 GCA_937998695.1 Candidatus Ozemibacteraceae bacterium | reverse complement strand
AGCCTTGCTTCGTCAGCTGGCCCGATGGTTCCTCGATCACCCCGACGACCTGCTGGCCCGGTTGCACCATCCTCCACCAGCGGGGCAATCTCTGCGACGTACCCTGGTCGATTATCTCGCCTCGATGACCGATGAGTATGCCATCCGGGTGTTCAAGGAATTGTTCGTGCCCCATTTTGCCCCCGAACTTCCCGGCACCCGCTTCCGCCCCCAGGAACACCGCGCATGAAACTGTCGATCAGCAAGAAGATCATGGCGGGATTCTTTGCCATCCTGGTCATCTGCCTGGCCGTGGTCGGCGTGGCGGGGTATCTGCTGAACCGCCTCAAGACCGAGATCAACTTCCTGCAGGAAGCCCAGTTGCCCATCCTGAACAAAGTCCAGCAGTGGTCGTCCGACGTCAGCACGGTCGGTCTGACCGCCCTGCAATTGGCCATCCAGGGCAAGAACGAGGATCTCCAGAAAGCCTATGATGATGCTCGCGAACGGGCCGGCGGCAACCTGGCGGGCATTCGTGAAGAGATCAACAAGCGGATGGCGGCCAAGGGCCGGCCCGTCCTCCAGGTGATCGAGGCGGGGGATGCCGCCATGGAGGAACTGTTCACGCTGTGTGATGGGTTGCTGAAACAGGAGGTCCCCCCCACTCCCGCCCAGTTCGCCGAGGCCGCCACCAACATTCGGGAAAAGCTCGAAAGCCTGCAGAGCACGGCCCAGAGCGTGGGAGAGTATTTCAAGAATACCGAGGGGCGCCGGATCGAGAACGACCTGAAATCGATGTTCGCCGTGCTGGGCACGGTCATGAAGGTGCTGCCGGTCGGCGTCATCCTGTTCGGCATCGGCTTCACCTGGTTCATCTCGACCGGCATTTCGGGGCCGCTCGAGAAGATCACGCAGTCCATGAGCGAGGCCGAACGGGGCATGCTGGAAACCCGCATCGAACTGGCCACCGAGGACGAGTTCGGCCGCCTCGCCGAAAGTTTCAACCGCATGCTTTCCGGCATCTGCCAGATGATCGCCAAGGTCATCACCACCAGTCACGACCTCGCCACCAGTTCGCAGCAGTTGAGTTCGGCTTCGGTCGAATCGGCCGCGACCCTCCTCGACATCTCCAAGAACGTCAACGAGATCAATACCTCGGCCAACGAGGTGTCGACCAACCTCGAGAAAACATCGAATTCGGTCGAACAGTTCGCGGGCTCCGCCCAGCAGGTGGCCTCCCTGGCGGAAACCGCCGTCATCGCCGCCAATACCACGTCCGAGGCGGCCGCCGCCGGGGGCAAGACCGTCAAAAAGTCGGTCGAGATGATCGGAAAGATCAAGGAATCGGTCGACATGGCCACCCAGGTCATTGTCGATCTCAGCTCCGCCTCGATGCAGATCAACGAGATCGTCAACACGATCACCGCGATCGCCAGTCAGACCAACCTGTTGGCCCTGAACGCCGCCATCGAAGCGGCTCGCGCCGGCGAACAAGGCAAAGGGTTCACCGTGGTCGCCGACGAAGTTCGCAAGCTGGCCGAAGAATCGGCCGAAGCCGCCGAGGCCATCGGCACCCGCATCGAGAACATCCTGACCAAGACCCAGAACGCGGTCGACTCGATGCAGATGGGTCGTTCCCGCGTCGACGAGGGCATCCGGATCATCCGCGAGGTCAGCACCGGCCTCGACAACATCATTTCCAACATCGAGAACGTCAACCACAAGATCAAGGACATCAGCAAGATTTCGGCGGAACAGTCTCACAACTCGATGGTTATGTCGCGCACCATCGAGGACATCACCAAGCTGACCAAGCAGACCTCGGAACGCACCGCCGTCGTGGCGACCTCAGTCGAGCAGCAGACGACGACCGTATCGCAGATCTCCAGTTCGACGGAAGATCTGGCCAGCCTGGCCGATGAATTGCAGTCGCTGGTTTCCCGGTTCACCATCAAGAAGGGCGGACCCTCGCGCTGACGGAGGCGGGATCAGAGGGGAAGGGGGAGCGGGGCGATCGCGGTCATGAGCCGCGTCCCGCCGGGGGCGATTATCTGAACCCCAGGCTCCAGAGCACGGCGGGGAAGGTGACCGCCCACAACACCCACAGGCCAAGAGCGACGGTACCCCGTCTTTCGCCTGGTACCGTCGACCGGTCCGAGAGGGTCCAGGCGTAGGCCAGCCAGGTGAGCAGGCCTGACAACACCGTCCCGCCCAGGTCCCAGGGGTGGGCGAAGGGCAACCACCGCAGCAGGCAGTTCAAGGTCGCCCCCGCCAGAAAAACGGTGACGAGCAGGCACAGCCAACCTGAGAGCCAGGTCCCCGCAGGGGCCTGGGCGGGAAGGCCGGCGATGGATCCATTGCCCGCGTGGGTATGAGGGGAAGGAGAATCAGGGGCGGTACTCATCGTAGGCAGTATACTCCCCACCGATACTCGTCGCAAGGGCATTCTGAACCAGGTGGCGGTGGCCTGGCCACCCCTTCTCCCATTGGCAGGAGGTGGCGGCTCTGCTATAATGAGCCACCCGGGGAGGATGTCAGCCATGGCAGAAAAGAACACCTACGCGCAGCGCTTCTATGAGGCGGCGCTGGAGTTCTTCGAGAGCGGACAGTATGCCAAGGCGCTCGACCACATCCAGAAGGCCATTGCCAAGGCCCGCAACAACGCCGATTTCGTCTCCACCAAAGGGGTCTTCCTGCACAAGATGAACGATCTCGTCGGCGCCATCGAGGCCTACCGGGAAGCCGTGCAGATCAATCCCCGGCATACCTTCGCCCACTTCAATCTGGGCCTCATCCTGATGAAGATGGGCAAGGTCACCGAAGCCATCAATGAATGGGAAGCGGTGATCCGGGTCAACCCCCGTGACGTCGATGCCATCTTCAACATCGCGGTAGCCCTCGCCCAGGTCGGCCGACGCCGCGAAGCCATTCCGTTCTTCGAGAAGGTCCTGCAGCTCAAGCCGGAGCATGTCCAGGCCCATCAGAACCTTGGCATCATCTATCGCGACGAGAACCAGTTCGCCAAGGCCAAGCATCACCTGCGCCGCCTTCGCGAGCTCGATTCAACCTATTCGGAGGTGGTCAGCACCGAGATCGCCCGCTGCGACGAACAGGAGTTTCTCAACCGAATGTCCCAGGACAACCTGGGCCGGATCGCCAAGGAGTTCGCGAGCTCCAGGCTTGGGAAGGGTGGGACCGGGTCCGAGGCTGCCGGCGGCCTGGTCGCTGATGCCCTGATGGCCCTGCTCAACGAGGATTTCGGGGAAGCCCAGCGGTTGGCGGACCAGGCCTTGGCCGTGGTTCCCGGTGATATCCAGGCCCGGTTGGTCCGCGGCCAGGCCCGCTACCGTCTGGGCCTGAACAACGATGCCATCGCTGATTTCCTGGCTGTCACCCAAGAACATCCCGACGTTGCCGAGGCCTTTTTCCTCCTGGGCACCGTGTTCCTGGCCATCGGGGAGCTCGAACAGGCCCTCGACAACTTCCAGCGGGTGGCGCGGCTCGAACCCACCTACCCCCTGATCGAGGACAACATCGCCAGCATCGAGGAAAAATTGCGCAACCGATGAAACCATCCCCCTCGCCGAACCCTGGGCGCTTTCTGGCGGTGCTCCGCCTGGGCATCCGCGCCAAGCTCCTGGTCACCATCCTCCTGCTGACCATCATCCCCATGGGATTCCTGGGGTGGCAGGCCTTCAGCGAACAGAAACGGGTCATCGGCGAGGAGGTGACCCGCAGTCACCAGGAACTGTCCAACCTGCTGGCGCACGGCATCCACGAGCATCTCGAGGCCACCCGTCGGCTGATGTCGGCCATCACCGATCTCGAGCTCATCAAGACGTTGAATCCGGTGGCCGCCGAGGATTTCCTCCATTCGCTCCTCAAGAACTACCCGATCTTCAAGCTCGTCTATCTGGTCGATACCGGGCGTCGGATCATGGTCACCACCGATCCCCGGGTCACCCTGCCCGCCGACTGGAGTTTCACCAACGTGGTCAAGCGGAGTTACCAAGGCTCGCTGTCCGAGGTGTTCAAGACCCCCGAAGGCAATCCCTTCATGACCTTGGAATCGATCATCAAGAGCCCCGATAAAGGAGTCATCGGGGTGTTGGTGGCCGAGGTCGATCTCCTCTACATCCGTGATCTCCTGAAGAACGCCCTCAAACGGTCCAAGTCGCAGGGGCTGGTGCTCGATGAGACGGGCACCATCATTGCCCAGTCCTCGCCCGAGGTCAAGACCTTCCACATCGTCGGGGCGGAGTTGCAGGACAGTGATGTCACCACGGTCCGAGATATCGATGGCGAGCGGTATCTGATCACCGCGGTTTCCCTCAAGAAGTTCGATTTCTACCAGGCCCCCAACTGGACGATCGTTCTCCAGATTCCCGAAAAGCAGGCCTTCCAGGCGGCGTTTGAGCTGCGGCAGCGGGTCCTTTCCCTGCTCATCGCCACCGCCATGGTCTCTCTGATCCTGGCCGTCCTGATGGCCAATTCGTTCATCGGGCCGCTCCTCAACCTCATCGCGGGGGCCCGCTTCATCGGCGCCGGCGATTTCACCCGAGAGATCCAGGTGACCTCCCATGACGAAATCGGTGAACTGACCCGCACCTTCGAGGAGATGCGAACCAGCCTGCGCACCACCCGCGAGGATCTCGACCGTCGGATCAACGAACTCGACATCTTGTACAGGGTTGGAAAGGATATCAGCTCGATCCTCGACTTCACCCAATTGCAGAACAGCATCCTGGAAAAGGTGGTCAAGGTGGTCCGGGCCGAGCGCGGGTCCCTGATGTTGCTGGATGAGACCGAGAAAACCCTGTCGATCGGCGTGGCCGTCGGCATCTCCGAGGACATCCAGCGCGAGGCCCGGGTCGGGTTGGGCGAACCGGTGGCCGGGTACGTCATGGAAGCCCAGCACCCGTTGTTCGTCGAGGATGTCGAACGCGATCAGGCATTTTTGGCCATCAAGAAGACCAACATCACCCGCGGGACCCTGATGTGTGTCCCCTTGCGGGCCAAGGACAAGATGCTCGGTGTGCTCAATGTCTCCCGCTCCGAACCCAACTCCTTCACCGAGCGCGATTTCCACTTGTTCCAGAGCCTCGCCACCCAGGCCTCGATCGCCATCGAGAACGCCCGTCTCTACCGCTATGCGGTCACCGACGAGATGACGCGGCTCTACAACCACCGCTATTTTCAGCAGCGCCTCGACGAAGAACTGCAACGCGCCGACCGCTACGACAGCAAGGTCTCCCTCATCCTCCTCGACGTCGACCACTTCAAGAAATTCAACGATACCTACGGTCACCAGGAGGGGGATCGCGTCCTCAAAACGGTCAGCCGTCTCCTCGAGAAGAGCATCCGCGAGGTGGACATCCCCGCCCGATACGGGGGCGAGGAGTTCGTCGTCATCTGCCCCGAAAAGGACGCCGAAGGCAGCATGGTGCCGGCCCAGCGTATCCGCACCGCCATCGAGAGCTACGACTTCCGGATCAACGGGGCCCGGGTGCCGCTCACCGTCTCGCTCGGCGTTTCCTGCTACCCCGACCAGGCCCGCAACAAGTTCGACCTGATCCTGTTCGCCGATACCGCTTTGTACAACTCCAAGGAAGCCGGTCGCAACCGCGCCACCATCTACTCCCCCACGATGCGCACCGAAGATGTGCTGGCCAAGAAGGCCGCCAAGAAAAAGGAACAGGAGAAGGAGGGGCAATGACCGACGACTCCTCCGACCGGCCCGACTATTTCCTGCGATTTTCCGACTGGCCTGCGTTGCTGGCGCGCTCTCACCCAGTGGCCGGCCCTCAGGATCCGACTCAGTACCCGTCGAGAAGGTCGAGGACCTCCTCGGCCTTGCTGCGGACCTCGCCCAGATCGTCCTCCAGGAGGGCGATGACGGCCTGGCGGGCGGAGGTCTCGCGCAGTTGTCCGATGATCTCGAGAGCGCCGATCCGCACGTGAGGATTAGGGGACGACAGGGCGGCGGTCACCCGGGGCAGGGCCCGGGCCCCCTGCTTGACCAGGGCGCGCACGGCATTTTTGCGCACCAGCCAGCTGGGATCCTCAAGGCGCTCCACCAGCCGGGGCAGATCAGCCGGCCGGCCGAGATGCCCCAGGGCGAAGGTGGCCGAGGCTCGCATGTATTCGTCGTCCGAACCCAGCATCTCGTCGAGGATCTCGCGCCCCTTGGCCACGCCGATCTCGAGCAGGCTGATGGCGAGGTTGGCCCGCACCCGGTTGTTGGCATCATCGGCCACCCGGGCCAGGATCTTCTGGCGGTCGTTCTTGGACACCTTCAGTTGGCTGATCGCCTCGACGCTGTTGGCTCGGACGCGGCTGTCCTTGTCTTCCAGGTGGAGGGCGAGCACGGGCAGCATCTTGGCGTCGCCGATCAACCCCAGGGTCTTGACCAGGGTGGCCCGGACGTGGGGATCATCTTCGGCTTCGAGGTGCCGGGCGACCATGGGGGCGATCGCCGCGGTGCCGAGCAGGCCGAGAGCTTCGCCGACCTGGATGCGGACCCATTCGTGGGGATCGGCCAGAGCGGTGACCAGACGCTCGGCGGCCGCCTTCCAGGCGAGGCGGCCCAGGGCGGCGGCGGCCTGCGACCGGACCTGCGGCGTGGGGTCGTCGAGCAGGTGCAGCAGGGCGGCGGCCACCTGTTTCTGGTGAGCCTTGCTCAGGGCCAGGAACTCGCTGCGGCCGGCTTCGCCGGTCAGACGCTTGATCGCCAGGAAGCGCTGTTCCCAGGCGGGGTTGGCCAGCGCGGTCAGGAGACGGGGGCGGGCGGGCCGTGTTCCCATGGCGCGCCGCTCAGAATGTCAGCAGGCTGAACACCTGCTCGCCCGTCAGGCGTTCCCGCCCCTTCAGGAAGGCCAGTTCGATGAGAAAGGCGATGCCCACCAGCTCCCCCCCCAGTTTGCGGATCAGGTCGGCCCCGGCACGGGCGGTGCCTCCCGTGGCCAGCAGATCGTCGACGAGCAGGATGCGGTCGCCCGGGGCGATGGCATCCTGGTGGATTTCGATGGCGTCGGTGCCGTATTCCAGGCTGTATTCCTGGCGGATGGTCTTGGAGGGCAGTTTGCCTGGCTTGCGCAGGGGAAGGAACCCCGTGCGCAGGGTGAGGGCCAGGGCCGATCCGATGATGAACCCCCGTGACTCGACCCCGGCGATGGCCGTCAGCTTGACGCCTTGATAGTGGCGGGCCAGGTGGTCGATGGCGGTGGCAAAGGCGTTGTGATCCTTCAGGAGGGGGGTCAGATCCTTGAAGATGATGCCGGGCTTGGGAAAGTCGGGAACGTCGCGAATGAACTTCTTCAGATCCACGGCGGGCCTCCGATGCTGGATTGGGACGGTCCAAAGGCGAAGGAGGGACGGCCTCCTCAGGACAGACGCTGCTTTTCTTTCTGGAGTTTCTCTTCGAGCTTGGTGAACGAGGTGAAATACCCTTCGAGCAGGGAAGAAGTCAGCTCTTTGCTGGCGTATTTGCGGAAGGCCGCCCCGCCCAGTTTCTGGAACAGCTCCTCGCGCTTCTGGGTGAACCGCTCGGCCTGCTGGGCCTTGGGATTCTTGGGCTCGCTCTTGGTGAAGAAACTCTTCAGTTGGGCAAAGAAGCCTTCTTTTTTGGCCGGTTCCCCGCTTCCCTCTTCGTCGGTGTACTTCTGAATGAAATAGTTCATCCGCAGGATCTCGTGGCTGATGGTCAGCAGTTCGGGAATCTGCAGGTCGCCGGCCTGGTACATCTCGAACACGACCCGCCCCGCTTCCTTCTGGAGTTCGGCCTGCTCTTTCTGGATGTCGCCGACCACGAAACTGATGGCCGCCTTCTGGGACAGGCCGATGGCCTCCTCCTTCCCCTTGCGGAAGAACTGCGACACGGTGCCGGCCAGGTCTTGCGCCGGCGGAGCCTTGCCGCCGGGGGTGGGCTCACCCTTGCTGGGAGCCTCTTCGGCGGGGGCGGTGACCAAGGTGTCCGTGGGGGGGGCGGTGCCGAACTTCTCTTCATACAGTTTCAGGGCCCGAGTCGCGGTGCTCTTGAAGGGTTCTTCCCCGGTGGTGGCCAGATACCGCAGGAAGCCGTAGGACGTGGTGTCATGGTAGTTGGCGAGGGCGATGATGGCCTTGACCCGTGTTTCCTGGGGGGTGGCGGCCGCCTTGGCGGCATCGACCAACAGCGTGATCGCCTCGCCGGCGTTGATGTGGGACAGGGCGTAGATGGCGCTCCCCTTCAGCCACTCCTCGTTCGAGCGCAGCATCTTCTTCAGTTCGGCGAAGACCTTCTCTTCCCCGAACGCCTGCAGGGCTTTGGCGGCCACCGCCCGGATCCGGTTGTCGGGATCCTGGAGGGAGGCGAACAGCGAGGGGATGGCATCTTCGGCTTTCAGCCGCTCGAGGGCTTCGATGGTGTTCGAGCGGACCCGGCTGTCGGGATCGGTCAGGAAGGGGCTCAACAGCCCGGCTTCTTCCTTGGTCAGGAACAGCTTGAGGCAGCTGATCAGGGTCGCCTTGACGAAGTCGTGGCGCTCGGTCTTGAGCATGGTGGTCAGGCGTTCCTTGAACTCCGACCGGTTCTCGCGGGCGATCTGCATGACCGCCGCCACCCGCTCCTCGTAGAACTCCGAGTCGAGCCCCTTGTCCGGGGTCATGCGCGGGGCCAGCCCGTCCTCGTCGAGATTGGCCTGCCGGAGTTTGTCGATGGCCTTGCGTGCGAAGAACCGCACCGCGACGTTCTTGTCTTTGGTGGCTTTCATCAGGAACCCGATGACCTCGTCGCGGGCCTTGCGCTCGGGCAGTTCGATCTTGATTAGGGTCATGGCCGACAAGGCGCGCAGATCGTCGTCCGGGTTGGCCAGGTCCTTCAGGAGGCGCTTGAGGTTCAGTTCCATGGTCGCTCTTGGGAATCCTCTCGGCGAAGTGGGGGGCGCCGCCCGCCCCCCGGAAGGTCAGTAGGCGCGGGCCACGTAGACCTGGCGGCTGGCGGGGCCCTGGCAGACCACGCAGGGGTGGTGAGGGGAGGCGTCGCGCAGGCAGCGGATGGTGGCCCCCACCTCCGCCTTGAACCGGTCTTCGCAGGCGGCCTGGCCGCACCAGGCGACGTCGGCCATGCCGTGCTGTTCCTTGATCACCTCGACGAACTCGGCGAAGGTGGTCGCGGGGAAGGTGCGGCGGCGCAGGATCTCCTTGGCCTGGACGTGGAGGTTCTTCTGGATCTCACCGAGCAGCCGCTCGACCTCGGCCTCGAACGCGGTGTCGGGCACGAACGCCTTCTCACCGGTGTCGCGCCGGACCAGACAGACCTGGCCTTTCTCCATGTCCTTCTGGCCGATCTCGATGCGCAGCGGCACGCCCATCATCTCGTATTCCGCATACTTCCAGCCGGGTTTGAACCCGTCGCGGTCGTCGAGGTGGACGCGCCAGCCGCGGTCGAGGAGCCGCTGCCGCAACTGTTTCGATTTTTCGAGAACGGGGGCGGCTTCCTTGTACACGATGGGAATGACCACGGCTTGCGTGGGGGCGACGCGCGGGGGAAGTCGCAGGCCCTTGTCGTCGCCATGGGTCATGATGACCGCGCCGATGATGCGGGTCGACATGCCCCAGGAGGTCGTCCAGACGTGCTTGCGCTCGCCGTCCGCATCGAGGAACTTGATGTCGAAGGCCTTGGCGAAGTTCTGCCCCAGATCATGAGAGGTGCCCGACTGCAGGGCTTGTCCATCGGGCATCAGGGCCTCGATGGTGAAGGTGTGGAGAGCACCGGCGAACTTCTCCTTCTGACTCTTCTCGCCGGTGACCAGGGCGATGGCGAGGTCTTCCTCGACGAACCGCCGATAGACCTCGAGCATGCGTGCCACTTCTGCCTTGGCCTCCTCGTGGGTGCGGTGGGCGGTGTGCCCTTCCTGCCAGAGGAATTCGGTGGTGCGCAGGAATGGACGGGTCACCTTCTCCCAGCGCACGACGTTGGCCCACTGGTTGATGAGAATCGGCAGGTCGCGGTAGCTCTCGACCCACTTGGCATACATGTGCCCGATGATCGCTTCGGAGGTGGGGCGGATGGCGAGCCGCTCCTCGAGCGGTTCTTTGCCGCCCTGGGTCACCCAGGCCACCTCGGGGGCGAACCCTTCGACGTGCTCGGCCTCCTTGGTCAGGAAACTCTCGGGAATGAACATCGGAAAATAGGCATTGACGTGACCGGTCTTTTTGAACTCGGCGTCGAGCAGGCGTTGGATGTTCTCCCAAATGGCGTAGCCGTAGGGCCGGATGATCATGCAGCCTTTGACCGGGGAATAGTCGGCGAGGCGCGCCTTCAGCACCACGTCGGTGTACCAGCGCGAGATGTCCTGCGATTTGGGGGTGATGGCGTCGAGGGTCTTCTTGTCGGCGGAGGGTTTGTCCATGGGTGTGCGGCGGCCTTTCGGGGAATGGGATCGACGGTCTTTGCCGAATTATAGAGAGGATGGAAAGCCCTGTCAAGCCGCGGATCCGGTTCCGGGGCGGAACGGATAACCCCGGCGGGATCGGCCGCGCAGGACGGTGAACCCTCGCCGGGGTCGGTCAGAGAAGTTGGGAAATCAGATCGGGGGCAGGTTGAATCCTCCGCCGTCCTCACCCTCGCCTTCGGGGGGCTCCCCGCCCGGCTTCTTGGGGGGAACGGGCTTGGGTGGGAAGGCCGGGGCCGGTTTGGGCGGCAGAGGCAGCTCGGGAAGGTCGTCAAGGGTGCCCGGCATGGTGATGGTAGGAATGCTCTCGTCCCCTTCCGCGTTGCTGGGGATTTCCCCCAGGAAGC
>CALLCO010000238.1 GCA_937998695.1 Candidatus Ozemibacteraceae bacterium | reverse complement strand
CCTGTCGCATGACTCGGTTGTTGGAGCGACCCGAACAAACTCTCGTCGGCCGAACTTCCACCGAACAAGCCCGGCCGCCCGAAGACAGGGGGGCGAGAGACCAGCCGCGCCCCCAGAAGGTGGCTCGGCTGGGATTCCAGGCGGTGCGGGGGGCGGAGCACGGTGAGAAAACGAGGGCTGGATGACATCGCTCCCCAGTGACATTGCTCCCCAGCCCTCGCTTCCAGCAAGCGTTTTCAAGAATCGAGGGCGAACCAAGGATTGCTGGGTCCGGGGCCTCGGTTTTTACGGGCGTTCTGGCCCCGGCAGCATCATGCGCGCCCACCCACCTCCGTTACAGGCAGGACAGAATGCTCCGTTGACAAACCCCTGCCCTTTACACATACCACAGGTCTTTTGGTTCGATCCCTGGCCGGCAATAACCCACCCATGGCCGTTGCACACCGAGCAGAAAACCCCATTGGAGATCGCACCTTGCCCATTGCAGGTTCGACAAATGGCGCGGCCCGGGGGCAAAGTATAGAGCGCCCCATCCTGCCAGCCAGTGGCACCGCAGAGGCTGCAGAGTTGGTTGTTCACTTGCCCTTTGCCCTTGCAGGTTTTGCACCGCACGGGCGGATTGGGTACCGATACATACCCATCCGCGGTACATGCCGGGCAAAAATTCCCACCGTAATAGCCCGTTCCCCCACACAGTCCACACAGTTGCAAACTGACCAAATCGGCGACATTCGATGCCGGCGGATACAAGGGATACCACGTTCCCGCGCCGCCCGGTTGGGAGACTGGAACTCGCGCGTACCCAGTGCCATAACATCTACTACATGGACCTGACGATCCCCTCCCAGAGCCTTGGCAATTGGGACAGACCGGCGCATGCCGAGGGATTTGATTCCACCCATCGACTCCACAGATAGAGCATCCCGAACCACTGGGGGTCCAGCCATCCCCTCCACAATAGGCACATTTCCGAAATTCATACAATCGATAAGGATCCGGAAGATCGACTTTTGCCCATCCAGTTCCGCCACACCCATGACAGGGCCCTTGATGATACCCCTTCCCCCCGCAGAATCCACAGCGTTCCGACCCTGGATCGGTACGGATGACTCCACGGCCATTGCAAATCCCACATGAACCGCTGTACATCCTCCCCGTTCCACCACAGAAGCCACAGGGCTTGTCAACGAAGTAGGACTGATTCGGGTGCACATTGCTGACCCAAGCCCGGCTGGTGGCAAGAGATGGAACGGAAGCCCTGGAGCCATTCCTCGCACCAATGGGAACAGGAGCGGTGGAAGTCGATTCTTCGACACCCCCAGCCGTATGATTTGCCTTTCGATCCATGGCGGTGAGGATCGTACCGACATTGGCCAAGCGCAAGCGAACCACGTCATCGTTTGGGGTGCCATCGTGTCCGGCCAGGATGAATGCCACACGATCCAGCTCTTCCAATAACGTATTCGCGACCCGAGGTGGTATATAGAGCGCCTCGCGCAATACTGACTGGCATTTTCGGCGGAGAACGCCGACCAACTGGACCGATTCCTCTTGGGTAGTCGGCTTCTGCAGCTCAGTCAGTATTTGCAAGCCGGCGACAAGATCGGTGCGAGAATCCGGCTCGCTGTGGCAACAGTGCGATCCAGCATGGCACGACCTGGCCAAACCTGCCAACACGACGACGAGGAAGAACGCCACCACTACCCATTGATTTCTTTTCGCCTCAATTTTCATACTTTTCTCCTTATGGACTGAGGTAAGGGGGGTAAGTCACAGGTATCACCGACGACAGGGAAATTTTCACGAATGTGACATCCCCATAGTCTCTTGGATACGCCAAAACGATGTTTGGAAACGTGATTGTCAGAGGCACAGTTGCGAAAGTGCATTCCAGGTGCCTGTTTCCAGAGGGGGGCTGTACTTTCAGCCTGTCAGGTGTACTTGGATGGGAACCCCATCTTTGGAATTCCCTTCCATGCCTGCCCCGGAACAGCCGAAGTCCATCCTTCTCCGCGCTCTACCCACTCTCCAAGACTCTTCCCCGCCGAATGGCTCCGGGAAAAGCCCACATTTCCGGTATAGGCGGTTCTCGCCCTGGAAATTCGCAAAAAGTGTCTTGAGGCGAGAACGCTGAAAAGCAGCACGAGCCTTCCTTCGACGAGGCAATCCTTCGAGATGTTGTCCCGGAGTTTCCAAAACTGGGCGTGGGTCCGGGTGAACACGATGTTGTTTTTCGCCAAGAGGGATACTGCAGATCCTCGATAATCGGCCAAGAGCACGAATCCCGATTGATGTTCAAACCCCGGAAATGTGGGGTATCCGAAAGCGCATGCGTTTGGCGGGGAGGGCGGGAGGTGGTATGGTTGAAGAAAGGTCAGGGGAAGGAGCTGGACATGGATCTGCACGGGAAACGGGTTCTGGTCACGGGGGCCGATGGGTTCATCGGGTCACATCTCACGGAAGAACTGGTGCGGCAGGGGGCCCAGGTGCGGGCCTTCGTCTTCTACAACTCGTTCGGCTCGTGGGGATGGCTCGACCAGAGCGAACCCGCCATCCGTGAAGCTCTCGACGTGTTTGCAGGGGACGTCCGTGACCCGCACGGGGTGAGGCGGGCGATGCAGGGGTGCGAGGTCGTGTTCCACTTGGCGGCCCTGATCGGCATTCCCTACTCCTACCATTCGCCCGACACCTACATCGATACCAACGTCAAAGGCACCCTCAACATTGTCCAGGCGGCGCGCGAACTGGGGGTGACGCGGGTCGTCCAGACCTCGACCAGCGAGGTCTACGGCACCGCCCGCGTCGTCCCCATCGGCGAAGACCACCCGCTGCAGCCGCAGTCGCCCTACAGCGCCTCCAAGATCGGGGCCGACCAGATCGCCCTCTCGTTCTGGCATGCGTTCGGCACCCCGGTGACGGTGGCGCGGCCGTTCAACACCTATGGGCCACGGCAGTCCGCCCGGGCGGTGATTCCCACCATCATCACCCAGATCGCGGCCGGCCAGCGTGTCATCAAGCTGGGGGCGACCACTCCCACCCGCGATTTCAACTTCATCCGTGACACGGTGCGGGGCTTTCTGGCCATCGCCCAGGCCGACGACGCGGTCGGCCAGGTCATCAACCTGGGCAGCGGGTTCGAGATCTCGGTCGAGGAGACCGCCCACCTGATCGCCCAAGTGATGGGCGCGACGATCGAAATTGTGGGGGAAGAGGAGCGCTTGCGGCCCGCCGGCAGCGAGGTCGAGAGGCTGCTGGCCGACAACCGGAAGGCCGCGCACCTGCTGGGCTGGCAGCCCGAGTTCGGGGGCAGCGACGGCCTGCGGCGTGGTTTGCAGGAGACCGCCGCCTGGTTCACCCGCCCCGAGAACCTCGCCCGCTACAAGGTCGGCCGCTACACCGTCTGACCGGTCTGGAACCATCCACCCGTGGGTGGCCGTCCCCGGGGCGTGGAATGGCCGTCCGGCCCGTTGGGGGCCGCTCCCGCGGAGGGTTGCCTCGTATTCCGGGCATCGCCCGTCCTGGATCACCCCCGTCCAGGACGATCGTTGATCGGGGCTTCGACCGAACACGTGGCGGTAGGGGCGCGGGGCCCGCGCCCAAAAACCGCCCCGCTGGCCCCGGGCAGGCCCCCCGATGTGGCCGCGTGCCGAACGGGAAGACGGGCCCGGCATGCCGGGCCCGTCCAGGAACAGCGGGTTCGAGAGGTGGGGGGAAGCCTAGTTGGCGAGCGAGACGGCCTCTACGTGCGCCTTCTTCTCGGGGGTGCGGCGGTTCAGGGTCATCTGGAAGAACAGTTCTTCAGGAGAGCGGGGGAGGGGGCGCCCGGGAGCCGGAGCGAGCTGGTCGTCGGCCTTGATGGCGGCAGGCATCTCGAGGATCTCCTGGATGATGCGCAGGAACTCCTCCTTGGTGTCGGCCCCCTTCTTCTGCAGGAGCGGGTGCTGCTTGACCGCGCCGAGGATCGTTTCGAGCTCCTGGGGGTTGAAGCGGTTCTTGAAGGAGCGGACGAAGTCGCGGCTCTCGCGGTTGAGGCCGTTTTGCGAGACCTGGGAGGCCATGGCGTTGGCGGCCAAGGACATCTGTTCCTGGCGGGGCAGGCGCTGCACGACATCCCAGAAGCTCATCAGGATGTGGGTGGGCTGGAAGGAGGAGTGCTCCATCCGGCGCTCGGACTTGTCGTAGGAGAGGGCGGTCTCGGGCTGGCGGCGGGGCAGGACAGGCGACGCCGGGGGGCGCTGGTAGGTGGAGCTGGAGCCGATGTTCACGGGGGGCCTCCTCGAGTGGTTTCTTTGTCTCGAAATCTATCGGCAAGGACCGACCGTCAAATGACAACATTTTTGACATTGTGCAAATGTTGAGCAATTTTGACGAATTGCGGGTGAGGCCTTGTGGGTTGCCGATACGGGTGCTATAAGGAATACAGAAAACGATCTGACTCGTGACCAAGGAGGCGATTCCCTTGTCGGGAGATGACATCCCATCTCCGGGTTCCCGGGGCCACCGGCTGAGACGGTGCGCACCCGAAAATAGGCTCTGCATCGAGAGGTTGTGCTTCCTGTCCGCAGGGGGCATTTTTATTTTCCCGGAATTCCGCGGTCAGGCGATCACCCAAGGTGGCAGGAGGGGTTGGTAGGGGCGAGCGACGCTTCGGGATGTGTGATCGTTGACGACGGCGGACGGGCTGGCAGTGCGGCCCATTGAATGACCCCGACCGACCCGGCAAGGGAAGGCGGGTTCCGGGAAACCCCCGGCGACAAAGAAGGGACCATGGACGATTCCCACCACGGCGGGAGCTGGAGAAGGCTCCCAGAGACGCTTCGCTTTTCCGACAAAGAGTGGAACGACTGGCGCTGGCAGATGCGCTCCCGCATCACCAAGGCCGCCTCGCTGAAGAACTTCCTGCGCCTGACCACCCCGCAGGTCGAGGCCATGACCGCGGTCGAACAGAGGTTCCGCACGGTCATCACCCCCTACTACCTGTCGCTGGCCAACCCCGACAACCCCAACGACCCCATCCTGCGGCAGTCGCTGCCTGACCCGCGCGAGCTCGAGATGGCCGACTTCGGCAAGGCCGACCCCCTCGCGGAAGAAGAAGACATGCCGGTTGCCGGCTTGACCCACCGCTATGAAGACCGCGCCCTGATGGTGGTCACCAACGCCTGCGCCATGTTCTGCCGCCACTGCACCCGCAAGCGCATCTGGAACGGCGACGACGTCACGGTCAACGAGGCGAACATCGCCGCGATGATCGAGTATGTGCGTCGCACTCCGCAGATCCGCGACGTCATCGTGTCCGGCGGCGACCCCTTCACCCTGCCCACCGCCCGGCTCGAGTCGATTCTCAAGCGGCTGCGGGCCATCCCCCACGTCGAGGTGATTCGCATTGGCACTCGCACTCCGGTGACGGTGCCCATGCGCATCGACGACGAGCTGTGCGCGATGCTCGATGCCTACGGCCCGATCTGGGTCAACACCCAATTCAACCACCCCCAGGAGATCACCGAAGAAGCGGCCAAGGCCGTCGATCGGCTGATCCGGCACGGGGTCTGCGTCAACAACCAGTCGGTGCTGATGCGGGGCATCAACGACGATCCCGAGACGATCAAGGTACTGTGCCGGCAGCTGGTGCGCATCAAGGTGCGGCCCTACTACCTGTTCCAGTGCGACCAGGTGGAAGGGGTCGAGCACTTCCGCACCCGCATCAGCCGCGGCGTCGAGATCATGGAGAGCCTGCGCGGCCACACCACCGGGTTCTCGATCCCGACCTTCGTCGTCGATGGCCCCGAAGGCACCGGCAAGATCCCGGTCATGCCCAACTACTTGATCAGCCAGTCGGAGCAGATGAGCGTCCTGCGCAACTTCGAGGGGATGATCGTGGGCTACCGCGAGTCGGGCGAGCGGGTGTTGCCGATGATCCACCGCACCTCGACCGGGGTGGCCGGCATCCTGGCCGGGCGGGTGTCCAGCATCGTGCCCGCCGGCTCGCGACGCATGACCAGGAGGACGACCCGTGCGGCTTGCTCTGGCCGTTAATCGCAGCACCGCCTACCAGCCGACGGCCGGCGCCCCCGACGACGAATACGAAGAGTTCGACTCCCCCGAGACGGTCCAGGCGATCGCCGAAACGATCGCCGGGTTCGGGCACCAAGTCGAGATCCTCGAAGCCGACCGCACCTTTCCCCGCGCCCTCGAGGCGGGGAAGTTCGAGTTCGTCTTCAACATCAGCGAGGGGGTGAGCGGCCGTTCCCGCGAGGCCCAGGTGCCCGCCGTCTGCGACATGCTGGGCATCCCCTTCACCGGGTCCGACGCGGTGACGATGGGCCTGACCCTCGACAAAGACCTGGCGCGGCGCGCCGTGGTCGGGCCCGAGGTGCGGGTGGCGCCGGGGCGGGTCTTCCATCACCCCGAGCGCATCGATCTGCAGGGGTTGCGCTTCCCGATCTTCGCCAAGCCGAACGCCGAGGGTTCGAGCAAGGGCATCCGCAACAGCTCGCGGCTCACCTCAGAGGGCGAGGCGCGCGGCCGCATCGCCAGCCTGATCCAGGAGTATCGCGGCCCGGTGCTGGTCGAGGAGTTCCTGGCGGGCGCCGAGTGCACGGTCGGGGTGCTGGGCAACCGCGAGCCCCGCGTCGTGGGCATCATGGAGATCGCCCCCCGCCAGAAGAAAGTCGAGGAGTTCGTCTACTCGCTCGAGACCAAGCGCGACTACCTCAACCAGGTCGAATACCACGTGCCGCCGCGTTTCCCCAAGGCGACGGTGGCGGCCATCGAGAAGACGGTGCTGGCCGCCTACGAGGCGCTCGGCTGTCGTGACTTCGCCCGCATCGACATCCGGCTCGACGGGGCCGGAGTGCCGCATTTCCTCGAGGCCAACCCTCTGCCCGGCCTGTCGCCTGTCAAAGGTGACCTGGTCATTTTGGCCAAAGGGGCGGGCATGGAATACCGGGAGCTGATCGGCCGCATCCTCGACCTGGCCTTCATCCGGGCGGGAGTGCCGCACCGGCGCCAGTTCTCCGACGCCTTCCGCTGACCGACCCGGTCTGCCGCCATCCGGCCACGCTGTCCCATGAACCTGCCGCCGCCCGCCCTCTCCGCGTGCGGCGGTCGTCCGTTTGTCGTTGGGGAGCGGGCCGGCGGGCTTTGGCACCGGCGGGTTGGCTGGGGGAAGCGTTCTGGGTTACCCCAGGCCTGCGATGACCCGTGGAATTTACCGGCAGGCCATTCCGGGTCCTGGCCAACCGGCGGCTGAAAGGCGAGCGGCGCACCGGATGAAAAGCGCACTTCAGGTGGGTCGGTGAACGTATGAAACGGGTCCTGATCCTGGAGAATGCCCCATCCCCGCAGACCGGGAGGTGGGAAGGGGAAGCTCTGTCCGACCGGGCGGTCGAGGCGATGGCCGCCGGCATCGCGCGGGCCCTGGCCGGCCGGAGCTGGGTGGTCGAGCGGCGCCAGGTCGGCCTCGACCCGCGGGAGGCGATCGCCGCCGTGACCGCCTGGCGGCCGGATGTCGTCTTCCAGCTTTGCGAAACCTTGTGCGGGAACAGCCGGCTCGAGCCGGCGCTGCCTTACCTGCTCGGCTGGCTGGGCATTCCCTTCACGGGCAACCCGGCCGACGTCATCGCCCTGCTGCTCGACAAGGCCCGTACCAAGCAGGTGTTGACCGGCCTTGGCCTGCCCACCCCGGAATTCAGGGCCCTGGTCGACGAGGGTGGCCTGGCCGGCTGGCGCCACTGGCCGGCCATTCTCAAGCCGGCGGCCGAGGATGCCTCGCTGGGCATCGACCGCGGGAGCGTCGTCGAGGACCCGACCGCCGCCGGTGAGCGCTTCCGGCTGCTGGCCGGGCGGTTCGGAACCCCGGTGCTGCTCGAGCGGTTCATCGCCGGCCGCGAACTCAACGTGGCGTTGCTGGAAACCCCCGATGGGGTGCGGGTGGGCATCAACGAGATCGATTTCTCGGCTCTTCCCCCCGACCATCCGCGCATTCTCACCTACGAGGCAAAATGGGAGGAGGACTCGGCGGTCTTTCGCCAGTCGCCGCCGGTGCCAGCCCGCCTCGAGCCGGGCCTCGATGCCGAGGTGCGTCGCCTGGCCCGCGCCGCCTGGGATGGCCTGGGCCTGCGGGGCTACGCCCGGGTCGATTTCCGGGTTGACGAGGTGGGCCGGCCCTGGATCCTCGAAGTCAACCCCAACCCCGACCTCTCGGAAGAGGCGGGGTTCGCCACATCATTGCCGCAGATGGGGCTGTCCTATCCCGACGCGGTGGAACTGATCGTGCGGGCGGCCCTGACGACCGCCCCGAAAGGGAATGCCATGACCAAGTCCCGACCTGCTGATGCCTCGGCGACCACTTCGGCCACTTTGTCTACCGCGACCACCGCAGCCACTTCGGCCACCGCAGCCACCGCGACCACGGCGGCCGCCCCCGGCGACACCGTCGTCCGCGCCCTTCGCCCCAATGACCGCGACCCCATCGAGAAGATGCTGCGCGGTACCGGGTTCTTCCACGAGGATGAGGTCCTGGTCGCGCTTGAACTGGTCGACGAGGCGCTCTACAAGCCGCACCAGACGGACTACTTCTTCGGCGTCGCCGAGGCCGCCGGCCGGGTGGCCGGCTACGTCTGCTACGGCCGCCGCGACATGACCGAGCACACCTGGGACCTGTTCTGGGTCTGCGTCGATCCTACCCTGCAAAAGAAGGGCACCGGCCGGATCCTGATGACCTGGGCCGAAGCGCAGATGCGCAAGGAAGGATGCCGCGTGGTGATCGTCGAGACGGCGGGTCGGCCCCAGTACGAGCCGACCCGTGCCTTCTACTGGCGCATCGGCTACCAGGAAGAGGCCCGCATCAAGGACTTCTACGCGGACGGCGATGACCTGGTGATCTTCACCAAGCATTTCCCGAAGACTTGTCCCTGACAAACCGCCAGGAAGGCGCGGGATATCCGGGAAGAACGGACCGGTGCCGCCTTCCCGCTCGCGGGAGAACGCAGGGAAAACGGGGTTGGAGGAAAACCGGCACGCGATACCTCCGGTCGAGCCGTGTCCGAAGAGTGACCCGGATGGGAACAGGGCTGATCGCCCGGTTCTCTCCCCCCTTCCTCAGTCGGGTGATAAAACCGCTTTTCGAACGCCGCTCGAGGTGATGGACGAGACCTTGCATTCCAGGCCCCTCACGCTGGCAACTCGATGTCGTGGTAGTTCGCTGGTGGGGGGGAACCCCCGGATCCATCCGGAGCGAACTCACCTGTGGCGACCCACTTGGGGTGCCCGGAAACGGGTCCGGGATGAAGGGTGGCGGAATCAGCCGGCCTTCGACCACTCCCGGAGCCTGGCAATGGCGGCGGCGAGGGGTAGGGTCAGCTGCTCACCGGTGCCGAGATGCTTGACCGACAGTTTTCCTTCCTGAGCCTCGGTGGCGCCGAGGATGGCGGCCAGCTTGACCTTGATGCTCTCGGCGTAGGCGAACTGCTTGCCGATCTTGGGCGTCTCGGGGAAGACCTCGACCTTGAGGCCCGCCTGCCGCAAGGCGCTGGCGGTGCGCAGGGCGTCGGCCGGGGCCACGTCGGGGAACCGGCAGAGCAGCACGTCGGGGCCCCAGGAGACGCTACCGAACAGGCCTCGTTCCTCCATGACCAGCAGCAGGCGCTCGAAGCCGATCGAGAAGCCGACCGCCGGGATGGCCGTTCCCTTGAACATGCCGATCAGGCCGTCGTAGCGTCCGCCGCCGCCCAGGCTGCCGCGGAAGGCGGGGGAACGGATCTCGAAGATGGGCCCGGTGTAGTAGCCCAGGCCGCGGGCGAGGGTGGCGTCGATGCGCAGGTAGGGGCCAGCCGCTGAACCGGCGGCGATGTCCAGCAGTTCGCGCAGCTGGGCCAGCGGACCGGCCGCCTCGGGGACGTCGGCCAGCAGGCCGGCCAGACGGTCGAGCTCGGCGACCTCGGCGCGGTGGTCGGCGCGGGCGGCGGCGCGGTGGTCGGCGGTGGCGGCGCGGTGGTCGGCGGTGGGCGGGAGCTGGGCGCCTGCCTCACCGTCCGCGGGCCCTTTCCCCTCGATGGCGGGGCTGGTGGGCGGTCGAGGGCCGGCCGGGGAGGGAGAGGAGCCCTCCGGGGGGCGGGTGATCAGGGTCAGCAGCCGCTCTCCGGCGGTCGCCTCGATGCCGCGGGTGGTGAACTCCTTGCGCACTCCGTCGAGGCCGATCTTGTCGAGCTTGTCGATGGCGACCAGGGCGGTTTCCTCCTGGGCGGGGGGCAGCCCGGCGGCCTGGATGAGGCAGCGCAGCAACTGGCGGTGGTTGAGGGCGATGGTGATGTCGCGCACGCCCAGTTCTTCGAACACGCGCACCACCGCGCCGCAGACCTCAGCCTCAGCCACCAGCGAGGTGGTGCCGGTGATGTCGATGTCGCACTGCCAGAATTCGCGATAGCGGCCCTTGCCGGGGCGGTCGGCCCGCCAGACCGGCTGGATCTGGTAGCGCTTGAAGAAGCGAGGCAGATCCTTGGCGTTGGCGATGACGCGGGCCAGGGGGACGGTCAGGTCGTAGCGCAAACCGAGGTCGGCGAGGTCCTTTTCCCCGACGCCGGGTTCCTGCAGGGCCCGGGCCAGCTTGTCCCGGCGATGCAACAGCCGGAACAGGAGCTGGTCGCCTTCATCCCCGTATTTGCCGAGAAGGGTGGAAAGGTTCTCGAAGGCCGGGGTTTCGAGGGCCACGAAGCCGAACGACTCGTAGACGCGCCGGATGACGCCTTCCAGATGGCGACGGCGGGCGAGGTCGGCGGGCAGGAAATCGCGGGTACCGCTGGGCGGGGAGGTGTTGATGCTCATGTGCGGTATTCTACCGCACCGGCTATCTCCCCCTCAACAGGCCGGTCGCCACCGTGCGGCGCACCCGCAGGGCGTGGCGCAGGACCGGCAGCAGGGTGTCCTCGGACGGGCGCAGCGAGCCGTCAGGGCCGAGCTCGAACTGAGATTGGACAGGGTTCATGGCATACCTCCGGGAACGGTGTCCCGGTTCATGCATCGGCGGGTTTCGGGGTTTCCTGAAGGGGGGTACCGCCGGAGGCCAAGCCCACCACCTCGAACGCCTCGACCTCGCCGCGGCGGCCCTTGACCTGCATGAGGCCGCGCGATTCGACCCGGAAGACCCCCGGCGGCAGGCGCTGGGCGACCCAGCGGGTGACCAGCACCTCGCCGGAGCGGGCCAGGGCCTCGAGGCGGGCGGCGACATTGACGGTGTCGCCGAGCAATGTGTATTCCTGATGCATTTCGGAACCGACGTTGCCGACGACGACCTCGCCGCCGTTGATGCCGATGCCGATCTCCCGGATCGGGAAGTCGCCGACCGCCTGGCCCTCGGCCCGCAGTTTCACCAGGGCCTGCCGGATGGCCAGCGCGGCCCGCACCGCCTGCTCGGCTTCATTGCCGGTGGCGAGTGGGACCCCGAAGAAGGCCATCAGGCCGTCGCCGATGTATTTGTCGAGGACGCCGCCGTGCTCGAAGATGATCTGGGTGACGGCGTTGAAGTAGGTGTTGAGGAAGGTGATGACGTCCTCGGGCGGGCGTTCCTCGCAGATGCGCGTGAACCCGCGCACGTCGGCGAACAGCACGACCGCCTCGCGCCGGGCGCCGCCCAGGGCGATGGCTTCCGGGTGCTCGAGGAGCTGGTCGAGCAGGTTGGGGGCCACGTAGCGGTGGAAGAGCCGGGCGATGGTGTTCTTCTCCTGGCGCAGCCACAGGGTGTCAAGGGAGATCGCGCTGATCCAGCCCAGGGCGAGGGCGGCCCACAGGTCGAAGGGGTTGAGGAACAGGGCTTGGGCGGGGAACAGCCAGAGCACGGCGACAATCGCCACGAGGGCGGCGGCGACGATCCAGAGCACGGCTCGCTCGGGCTTGCGCCACCCCGAGAAGGCGGCGGTCAGCATGGCCAGGGCGAGGAGGAAGAGCCACCAGGTCGGGCCGGTCCATTCCCGGGGCAGCCGGTTCATGAACAGGTTCTGGAGGATGTGGGCGTGGATCTCCACCCCCGGCATGTCGCCCTTTTTCGAGAACGGGGTGTGGAAGCTGTCGCGGAACTCCTCGGCCACGCCTCCCACCAGCACGCATTTATCCTTGATCGCTGCGGTGGCGACCTTCCCCTCGAGGATGTCGACCACCGGGAACGTGGGAATCGTGCCCGGCCCCCCCTGGAAGCCGATCAGCGACAACCCGGTATGATCGAGCGCCAGAGGGACGGGATCGAGCCCCTCGACCCGCGGCAGCAGCAGATGGGTGCGCTGGTATCCGACGTCGGAGGGCAGCCGGCCGATATCGGTCAGATACATGGCCAGGGCCAGCGACACCCGGCATGGCAGATCGCCCTTGGGTGCATACAGGCGCGTTCGCCGGATGAAGTGGTCGTAATCGAGGGGCATGTCGACGAATCCCTCGCTGCGGGCGGCGGCCCGGAAAAAGGCCCGGCCTTCGATCCAGATGCGGGAGAAGGCTTCGTCGTTCTTCAGGTAGCAGTTGGAAACGACGCGATCGCTGCGCTTGACCGCCTCGAGGAGGGCGTCGTCCTCCCCAGGTTCGCCGGGCTGGTCGAAGGTGACGTCGAACCCGATCAGGCGCGCTCCCATGGCGGTCAGCCGGTCGATCAGCGCGGCATGGACCTGGCGGGGCAGCCGGTGATGTGACCCGCGCAGGACCCGCAAGGTCTGGTTGTCGATCCCGGCCACGACCACTTCGGGGTCGTAGGTGGGAGGCATCCGGCTGCGGGTCGAGGGAATGGGTCCATTCAGATACCACAACTGGTCGAGCGCCCAGGAGTTCAGAAGGCCGCCCTTGGTCAACAGGAGCAGCAGGACCATCAGGGCGCCGGCGATGAGAGCCATTGCCAGAAGCTGGCGGAACGTTCGTTTCATGGGTTCACCGGGGGAAACATCGATATCGAGGCACGGGGCCTGGAGCCGCGCTCATGACCGGGATTCGCCGACCGGGCGGGCCGGAGGGAACGGGAGGAGGTGCGGGGTTGCCCCGCTGGGGGATACGCCCAGGACGAAAGACGGTAAAAGAAGCTTGCCGGGCCAGGACGCTTCAGGGAGGGGCGATTTCCCCAGGGGAGGTTCCCTGTCCTGGGAGAGGCAAGCCTGTAGAGGTGATCCTGCGCGAGAGGGGGACGCGGGAAGTTCCTTGCCCTGGAAGAGGCAAGAGGCGAATGTGGCTTGCGACGCAAGAGACA
>CALLCO010000237.1 GCA_937998695.1 Candidatus Ozemibacteraceae bacterium | reverse complement strand
GACCTGCCCAAGGACAAGATCCTGAACTTGATCCAGCCGTTCCTCAAGCATGCCAACAACCGCGTGCGCGGCAACACCATCGTCACCGTGGCTGCCCTCAAATTGCTCGATCTGCGCCCGATCATCGAGCCGATGCGCCAGGATCCCGACAAGTGGGTGCGCGCCACCCTGGGCTACGTGCTGACGACCATCGATCATCCGCAGGCCCTGCCGATGATCGTCGAACTGCTGAAGGACGAGGACGGCGACGTCAAGAAAAACGCCGCCCGGGCGTTGGCGGCGCGGGCCACCGACCGCCAGACCGACGTGTTGATCCACCTGCTCGACGATCCCACCCCGTTCGTGCGGTTGCAGGCGGTGCAGACGCTGGGCAAGATCAAGGCGGTGGCGGCCGTCGCCGGGCTGGGGCGGATCTTCGCCACCGAGCGCAACTTCAAGATCCGGTCGGCCATCGTCACTGCGCTGGGGGCGATCGGCGACCAAGCGGCGGTGCCGCTCCTGCAGACCTCGTTGCGCGACCGTGACTCGCGGGTGCGGGCCAACGCGGTCGAATCACTGGAGGGTCTGTTGGGCGAAGCAGCGGGGTCGATGTTGCGGCCGATGCTGGCCGATCCCGACAATCGCACCCGCTCGAATGCCGCCAAGGCCCTGTTCCGGATCGGGGACGTCGCGGTGCTGGGCGATCTCGAGAACATGCTGCAGGACAAGGAGCCGGCCACCCGCATCTCGGCCGCCTACGCCCTCGGCCAGATCGGCCTCGCCCTGAAGGAGCTCGAGGTCTCGCCCTTGCTGCAACCCCTCAAGTCGTCGCTGACCACCGTCAAGGTGCAGCCCCCGGCTGCCCCGGCCGCGGTCAACCTGGCGGCCCTGGCGAAGCCGGCCACACCTGCCGTGCCGGATGTCCGCAAACCGGTGGGGAAGGAGGCGATGCGCGAGGCCTTCCTGGCCCACTACAACGCCGGGCGGTTCAAAGAGGCCCTGGACGGTGTCACTGCCTACGTCGCCCAATTCCCCTTCGACCTGATGGCCAATTTCTTCCTGGGCAACCTGAACTTCCAGTTGAGCAGGTTCGATGCGGCGATCGACGCCTTCAAGAAGGTCGTCGAGATGGATCCCTTCCACGTGCAGGCCTACAGTAACATGGGCATCGCCTGCTTCCGCACCGGGCGCCTGCAGGAGGCGATCCACTACTTCCGGCAGGCGCTGAAGATCCAGCCCGACCTGTCGTCCATCCGGTTCAACCTGGCCAACCTCCTGCTCAAGGAACACAAGTGGGAAGAGGCCATCCAGCAGTATGAGGAAGGCCGGCGCTATCAGAAGGCCCCCGCCCGGGTGCTGGCCAATCTCGGCTTTGCCTACCAGAAGACCGGCCAGTATGAGAAGGCCGTGGCCAGCTACGAGGCGTCGACGCAGGCCGATCCCCGCGATCCCGGGGTCTACTACAACTGGGCCCTGATCCTTATCCGGCAGGGGAAGAAAGACCTGGCGCGCGAGGTGGTCAAGGGCGGTTTGCACGCCGTTCCGCCCGGGTCGGCGGGAGTCAAGACCTTGCGCGAACTGCTGGAGCGCCTGCAGGCCCCGACGACCTCCTGAACGGCGTTTCAGGCCCCTGTTTTCGGGCCCCTTTCTGAGACCTGAGGCTCCGGCTTTCCTTCCCTCCCCCGAGCGGTGGGTCAGGACTTCTTGACTTTGCCGGAGGTGGAGGGAACAATGGCCCCATGACGAGGAACGAGGCCCCGGCCGGGCCAACCGTCGGTCTCTCGCCCGGGAAGGCCCGGGCGGCAGGCTTTGCCCTCTGGGCAGGCCTGTTCGTGGTCTTTGTCGCCCTCCCGGTCCAGGTTCTGATCGGATGGTTGGATCAGGCGCGAGACGATCTGCGAGCCACCGCCCTGACCGAGCAGCGGAATCGGGTCAACCGGACCCTGGGTGCGTTGGAGCGAAGCATCGATCCCGGGGCGTTGGTGCATACCTTCTTGACCCGCTGGGTCGCCCGCCGCACCACCGTGGCCTGGACTCCCCGCCGCCTGGCCCGCTGGGAGGCCGATCTGCGTGGGCGATGCCGGTGGCCTGCCGC
This sequence comes from Candidatus Ozemibacteraceae bacterium, assembly GCA_937998695.1. Taxonomy (GTDB): domain Bacteria; phylum Muiribacteriota; class Ozemobacteria; order Ozemobacterales; family Ozemobacteraceae; genus Ozemobacter. Next base: position 13,329 of record CALLCO010000237.1, on the reverse strand, counting down.
CACGAAGGTGTTCTGGTTCGACGGTCAGGGAACCCTTTTGGTGCCGGCCGGCGGATCGGCTCCGCCGGGTCGGCGGCTCTGGCAGACGCTTTTCAAGGCCTTGGCCGGTTCCCCCGCGGCGCTCACCGAGCGCGAGAAGACCGACCTGGCCCGGTTGCTGCGGCAGGAATTCGGCCCTTATGCGAGTCTGCGGGGTCTGGCCCAGCGGGGGGGACGGGCCGTGGAAGTGGTCAACCGGGGGGTCTTGTCCTTTTTCTGGACCAATGCCGGGGGGGCGGGGCCCGGGGCCGGCCAGGCCGGGGCCCCCGGCGGGGTGATCGTCCTGCTGCCCCGGCTGGGACTGCCGCCCGACTGGGCGGTGCGGGCCGCCATCCGAGAGCACGTGGCCCATGGTCGCCTGGTCGGGGCGTGGCGGCGGTCAACCGAACGGCAGGTGGGGCATCCCCGGTTGCCTCCCGGTCTGCTGCGGGGCATCGCCCAGCGGGGGACGGAGGGGCGCGGGACCTGGCGGGATGAGCGGGATGGCATCCTGTGGGTGGGCCGGATCAACGGACGCGATCTCGATCTCGTCCTGGTTGCGGCCGACGATGGCCGGGCGGGGGCGATGGGGCGGGCGGTGGTGGGGATTGCCCGCCTGCGACTGGCGCTCGGCCTGATCGAGGTGGGGGCGGCCCTGGGCTTCCTGGCCATCGGACTGGGCTGGACCCGGCTCTCGCTCGGCTTGAGCACCAAATTCCTGCTAGGCATCCTGGTGGCGATCGCCCTGCCCCTGGGGTCGCTTGGCCTGGTCGGGGTGCAGCGGCTGGCGCGGGTGCAGGAGGCCCAACGGCTCGCCTTGAACCGGGCCCTGGAACGTCCCCTGGCCGACCTCGACCAGGCGCTCACCGACGGATTCAGCGAATTGGAGGCCCGCCTCAACCGGTTCTTCGCCCAGCCGGGTCTCCGCTACCCAGGCGTCCAGTCAAGGATCGAGGCCCTCATGCATCCCTGGGAAGCCTGGGGACTGCATTGGACGGTGGCCATCCCCTCCCGGGAAATCTGGACCGGCCCTGGCTTCCAGAAATTCCATCGCGAGGCACCGACCCGCAAGACGGTGGAGTTCTTCAACGGAGTCAACCTGAAGTTCCTCGAATATGCCGGATTTCCGTTCGCCCCGGAAACCCTGACCGGAACCCCCACCGCGGAGGTCGAGGCCGTCTTCGCCATGCTCAAAAGTGAGAATCCCTGGATGCTGAAGCATTTCGACCGACTGGAACCGCTGACCCTGGGCGGCAAGGAATGGATTATCTATCGCGGCTTGGTGCGGGAGCCGGACGGGACCTTCAACGGGTTCTTCGGGTTGTCGTTCGAGCTGTCCGTCCTGCAGTCGTTCCTGCTGCGCCGTGCCCTGCAGTTCCAACGACAGGCGGGAGAACGGGTTCGGATCTGGTGGGTGGGTTCCGGGAAGGGAACCGGCCACCGGGTCTGGGACCGGCTGTTGCAGCAGGCGGCGGCCACCCAGGGGGTGGTGCGGGTCCGCTTGATGACTTCCCGGGGGCCGTTGGCCGCCCTGGCCCGTCCTCTCCGCAGCGGGGGGCTGGTGGCGGCGGTCATTCGCCCGGAGCGGGAAGATGTGAATCTGGGGCCCCTGTTCCAGGGGCTGCTGGGAATGATCCTCGTGTGGTCGTTGATCGGCGCCTGGCTCCATGGGGCGGTCTTGCGGCGGATGATGCTCGATCCCCTGTTGGAATTGCGCGAGGCGGTGGAGCGGATGGAGGAGGGCAACTACGCGGCGCGCCTCAGCCTGGCGACCGGAGACGAGTTGGAGGAACTGGCAGGCCGGTTCAATGCGATGGGGCAGGGGTTGCAGGAACGGGCCCGGATGGGGGCCTTCCTGCGCGACGACCTGGTGGCCCGGGCGGCCGCCGGGACGGCGGCGGTGGCTTTGACGCGTCGCACCGCCCAGGTCTGTTTTGCCGGTCTGCGCGGGTTCAGCGGGTTGGAAGTCAGGCTGCCACCCGAGCAGAGCCTGAAACTGATGAGTGAGTTCCTCGGGGTGTGCGAGGAAACGGTGCTGGCCCATGGTGGGGCCATCGACAAGTTCATCGGGGACACGGCGATGGCCTTGTTCTTCGATGGCGGAGCGTTGCCCGCCGCTCTGGCCCTGGAGCGGCGGCTGACGGAGTGGGTCGCGGCCTGGCGAGGGGCGGGAGTGCCCCTGGGAGGCTTCGGGATCGGCCTGGTGACGGGGACAGTGCTGGCGGGGGGGATCGGTTCCCAGCGCCGTCGTCTGGATTACACCGTGGTCGGCGATCCGGTCAACCTGGCGGCCCGGCTGGAAAAGCTCGCCGGCCGGGATGGCCGGCCGGCGCTGCTGGTTCGCGACGATGACGGATGGGAGCTGCCCCCCGGGTGGGTGCGTCGACCGCTGGCGGTAGAGGAGGTGCGGGGGCGGGAAGGGCGGATCCGGGTGTTCACCCCAGTGTCCGGGGAAGGGGTGGCGCGGACGTGAACGGGCAGCAGCCCCGTAGCCACGCCTGGCGGCCGGCGGCCCTGGCCGTCGCCATAGCGTTGTCCATGCTGGGCCTGTTGCATTTTTACGAGCGATCGGCCCGGCGCATGGAATTCGCGATGCTGGATGCGGAAGTGCGTCGGTTTTTGCCCGTCCTGCGCGGCCTGGTGACGCCGGACGGCCTGGCCGAGGAGATCTTCTTGCGGACCATCGAAGGGATGGAAGGGCCTCTGGCGGCAGAAGCCGCCGGTCGCATGGCGGCACGATTTACGGAAGCCGTGGGGTCGGAGGGCGCCTTCCTGGCCCTCGATCGGGAGGGGAACGAGTTGATCGGGCGGCGGTTCGCCTCGGACACCCGGGACCTGTTCCGCCATCATCTCGCGGCCTGGCGCCATCGCGAGGACGTGCGGTCACACCTGACCGACGAGGAATACGACCGACGCGGCCTGCACCCCCCAGAATGTCCGGAGAGGCTCAAACGCCATCCCGCCTCCCGGGTGCTCGACCCCCGCAACGAATGGACCGAAATCGAAGAAGCCGAGGAGGGAGGGGAACGGGGATTCCTGTTGACGCATGTGGTGATGCGGCCGGCCGTTCCCGATCTGAGCGCGCGGAAGCTGCAGGGGCTGTGGGTGAAGCCCGATGACGGCAAGCCGCTGTGCGGCGGGCTGGTGGCGGCGTTCATCCCCCATCGGCTGCTGGACACCGGGTTCCGGCGGCGGTTTCTGACGGGCATGCGGCACCCCTCCTTCGGGATGTTCTGGTGTGGCGAGGTGGCGGCGCTCGGACAAGCCCCTTTGCCGCCCGGCCTGGGAGCCGCGATCGCCCGGCAGGCCGGGGAATGGGCCCAGGGAACGGTGCCTGGGCCCGACGGCGTGTTCGGGTTCTGGCGCAATCCCCGGATTGCCGAAGAGGTGGTGGTGGTCGGCCGGAGCCGCTCTTCGTCCGGCGAGGGGTGGCGGCGCGCGGCTTCGCTGCTGTTGCTGCTGGTGGTGGCAGGTCTGGCGTGGGGGGCGGGCCGCCGCCTCCAGGACGTTGAGTCGCCCTGGAGGCAGCCGCTGGGGGGAAAGATGGCCATCGTCCTGGGCGGGGCTTCCCTGTTCCCAGTGGTGTTCTTCCAGCTTGTCCTGCTGCGGTCGCAACCCTGGACGGATCACGAAGTGCCTCCTGACCTGGGGCAAGTCCTGGAGGAACGCCTGGCCGACACCGACGAGTGGTACCGCCGGGAATTGCAGACGGCCCTGCAACCTTTCACGACCGCGGTCCTCGAGAGGTTATGGGAAGAAATACGGACGGGACGGACGAAGCTGGCCGACTGGATCGACCGGGTTGGGCGCCGGACCGTCCAAGTGGTGGTGATCGAGGACCGGGCGGGCCGGGTGGCCCGGGAACGGGGTGATGTCGACAGAACCTGGGAGCAGCGGGGGAGGCTGTTCGATACCCTGGCTCAGACCTATCGGGGGGTCCTGGGCTTTGCCGAGGGGTCGGAGAAAAAGGGCGGGGGCGCGACCGATCAGTTGAGTGGAACCATGCTGCTCGAATCGGCCGGGGATCTGTTGGGATTCGAGACGGTCAACAATTGGTTTTCCCGGTCCGGCGAGCTGGTCAATTTCGTGTATGGGGACCAACCGATTTGGCACCTGAACCATGTCTTTGTCGAGGCCAACGGTCGGCCGGCGGCTTTCCTGCATGCCGTGCCGGACCGGACGGCCATTCAGCGCCAACCCCTTCTGGCAAAGATGTTGTCCGACGATCCGCGGCGGGCCCCTTTGCCCCTCGTCGGATTCGCCCAGTCGCTGGTCGGGCATATACGCTTCCTGCCCGAGCGCCTCGGCCGGATTCCGCTCATCCGGCAGACCATTCGCCGGTTGTTGGCCGAGGAGGGCAGTCAGGTGTTGACGTTCACCTGGAAAGGGGTTCGGTACATCGCGCAAGCCAGGCGGCTGGGCAATTCCGATTTTTTGGCGGTGGCCATCGTCCCCCATCCGGTTGGGCGTGAGGGGAGCAGGCAAGCGGGGGGATGGGGTGGGGTGGTCGGCTATCCGTTGTTGGTGCTGCTCACCGTGGGCTGGCTGTTTCGGCGGTTCTACCTGCAACCGGTGGCGGACCTGGCGGCGGGGGCGGCCACCATCGCGGGAGGGCAGTACGAGGTGCGGTTGGCACCGGCATCTGACGACGAGATCGGCCAGTTGGCCACCAGCTTCACGCGGATGGCGGAGGGGTTGCAGGAAAAGGAGTTCCTGGCGCGGTTCCTGTCGGATCTGACCCTGGAGGCGGTGCGGCAGGGGGAGACGCCGGCGGCCATCCGGTCGCGGGCCAGCATTCTGTTCTCCGATATCCGGGGATTCACCGGACTGGCGGAGAAAGTGGCTCCTGAGCGACTGGCGGCCGGGCTGAACGGGCATTTCACGGCGATGGAGGAACTGATCGAGCGCGAAGGGGGGACGATCGACAAGTTCATCGGCGATGCCCTGATGGCGGTCTTCCTGCCTGTCCATGGCCGGGAAGACCCGGCGGTGCGAGCGGTGCGGGCGGGGCTGGCCATGCTGGAGGCTTCGCGGCTTCGGTTCGATCCCGAGCTTCCGCTGGCCATCGGCGTGGGGGTCGGGACCGGCGATGTGCTGATGGGCACCGTGGGCCGGCCGGACGGCCGACGGGACTTCACGGTGGTGGGACCGACCGTGCGGTTGGCCGCCCTGATGGAGAAGCGCAGCAAGCAGGCGGCGGTCTCGCCCGTGATCGTCTGCCCGACCACCCTGACCCGCTTGGGCGGGGCTTGGCCAGCTCACCGTCTGCCGGACGTCCCAGGGGAACCCAAAGCGTTTGAAATCCGCCGGCCCCGGGGAGTAAGGACGGTGTTGCTTCCAGGCCGTTGAGACCATGAACGAGCCTGTTGTATGAACGCCACAAACCGCCCGCTTTCCCCTACCCTCCATTCGGAGATGCCGACCAGATCAGGGGCTCTAGGTACCAGGCGCGCGAAAAATCGATTCATGCAACAGGCACGAACGGGGGCTGATTAGACAAGCGGGCCAGTCGCAGGTGAGTTGGGCAAATTTTTCCGGGGGGACAAAATGTTCGTGCCACCAACCCGCTGCCTTGCTGCTGTTTTGCCGCAGCCTTGCCGCAGCCGCGCCGGCGGTGGGGAGGCAAACGCCCTCAGTGTCGGAGGAGCAGCGACAGGCCGAACAGGCTGGCCGCCCACAGGATGATGGCGGCGCCCGGCGCGGCGTCGAAATGTAACGAGGTGACGAGGCCGGCGAAGGTCGCCAGCAGCGAGAGGCCGACCGACAGCCAGACCTGGCCGCGGATGGTGCCGGCCAGGTTCCGGGCGGTGGTGGCGGGGATGACCAGCAGGGCGGTGACCAGCAGGATGCCGACGATCTTGATGGCGAAGCCGATCAGCAGGGCGAGGGCGGCGGCGAAGGCCATCTCGAGGGTCTGGGCGGGAACCCCCGCCGAGCGGGCGAGATGGTCGTGCAGGCTGACGAACAGCAGGTGGTTGAAGAACCGCAGCAGGAAAGCGATCTCGGCGACGGTCAGGAGGATGATCCAGAGCAGGTCGCGGTCGGTGAGGGCGAGAATGTCGCCGTAGAGGAAGCCGGGCAGGACGCGCGCCAACTCCTTGCGGGCGCTGATGATGGCGAGCCCGAGCGCGATGGTGGCGGAGAACAACACGCCCAGGGTGGTGTCCATGGCGAGGTCGGCCTGCCGGCGCAGGCGCACCGCCAGCATGCCGATGCCGACCCCGAAGGCCAGCACCGAGAGCCAGGGGTTGATCCCCAGCAGCAGGCCGAGGGCGATGCCGGTGAAGGCCGAGTGGGAGACCGCATCGGAAAAGAAGGCCATCCGGAACTGCACCACCAGGACCCCGAGCAGGGCGCAGACCACGGCGAGGCAGGCCGCCGCGCAGATGGCCCGCTGCATGAAGGCCAGCCGCAGGACATCGAAGGGGAGCCAGGCCAGCATCCCGTAGAGGGGGGGAAGCAGGGTCTCAGCCATGTCGTTTGGAGGGCGGGAGAACCGCCGCTCGTGGTCGGGGCGTGGCGGAGTGGGACGGGCCGTGGTGGTGGTCGCACTGGTGCTCGGCCCGGTGTGGGGTGTGGTGGTAGAGGCCGGAGTGCTGGCCGAAGAGGTCGAGCAGGCGCTCCGAGGTCAACACCTCGATCGCCGCGCCCTGGCAGGTGATGGTGCGGTTGAGGCAAAGCACGTAGGAAGCATGCTGGGTGACGACCGACAGGTCGTGACTGACCATCAGGATGGTGAGCTGGCGGTCGAGAGCGAGGTCGGCCAGGATATCGCAAAAAAGGTGGCCGCCCGCCACATCGACCCCGGAAACCGGCTCGTCGAGCAGAATTACCTCGGGCTGTCGGTGAAGGGCGGCGGCAAGCAAAACCCGCTGCAGTTCTCCGCCGGAGAGCTTTCCGAGGGGGCGGTCGAGCAGGTGGCGGGCTTCGAGACGGTCGAGGGCCATGGCGGCGGTCTCGCGGACCTCCTCGGCAATGCCCAGCCAGACTGGCCGGATCTGGGTGTCGAGCGACATGAACTCGACGACCGAGAGGGCGGCCTGCCGGTCGATGTTGAGGAGTTGCGGCACATACCCGAGCCGGGAGGGAACCGGGCGGCCGGCCGCATCGAGGAACTCGATGCGGCCTTGGTAGGGAATGACGCCGAGAATGGCCTGCAGCAGGGTGGTCTTGCCGGCCCCGTTGGGGCCGATGATGGCGGTGGTGTGGCCCCGGGCGATGGCGGCGTCGATGTGCTCGAGGATGGGAACGCCGCCCAGGGTGACGGAAACCCCCTGGAGACGCAGGGCCGGGGGGGATGAGCCGGGGTGGGGCCGGGGGGCGGCGGGCGGTGTCGATTCGGGGGCCTGGGGAAGCGCAGTTGCGTGTGGAGAAGGGGCGTCGGGCGGGTGGCCGGCTTCTCCTGCCCCCCGTCGACACGTGAACGGGGGAGGGCAGTCGTCTTCGTTCAGGGAGGGCGTACGCCGGGCCATCTTCGCTGATGTGGCGCCATTTTCCCGGGGCGACCGGGAAGGCGGCCGGCCGGGAGATTCCTTCCCCTTGCGCGTCGGCATCAAGGGGCCTACCTGGGGCGATCGGGGCCGGAGGTGGGGGCTACGGTGGGGAAGAACTTCTGCAGGCGGTCCAGGGTGGTGCGCAAGGTCGCGGCCAGATAGCCCTCCGGTAGAGGATCAGGGCCGAGGGCGAGCGTGTCGAGGGCGACGAGGGGAAGGCCGGTCTCGCGCGCCAGGGTCTCGGCGGCGGGAACCCGCTCCTGCGCATCGACCACGATGGCTACCGGCCGTTCCTCCCGAATGACGCCGGTCAGGGCGACCATCTCCCCGGCCGACAGGGAGGCTCCCTCGCCGCCGCCCACCCGGCCGACCACCCGCAGGCCGAGGTCGCGGGCGATGTAGTCGAGGGAATCCTGCGCGAGCAGGACGGGGGTGCCTTCACCCCGCTGGCGGGCTTCCTTCCAGGTGGTTTCCAGGTCCGCAAGGGTGGCCAGGAACCGGTCGGCGTTGGCCCCGATGATGTCACGGTGGGCGGGACTGGCTTCCTGCAGGTGGCCGGCGATGCGCTCCGCCAGATATCTCATGCCTGCGGGGATGGTGAACAGGTGAACGTTGGGTTGCCCGTGGTCGTGGTTGTGGTGGTGTTCGTCGTGAATGTCGTGGTCGTTGTGGGTGGTGGCTCCGTTGAACAAACCCGGAAAGCCTTCGGCACTCCGGAAGATCGGCAGAGCATATTCTTTGCCGACACGCTCCAGGAAAGGCTCGAAGCCCAGCCCTAGACAGATCAGGCGGTCGGCCGCGGCGATCTTCTGCAGATCGGTGGGCGTCAGGGAATAGGAGTGAGGGCAGCCGAGGCTTGCCGGCAGAAGAAGATCGGCCTGGATGGGGGTGTTGGCCAGGAGCTCCCGGGTCAGGGCATAGACCGGGAAGACGGTGCACAGCACGCGCCCGTTCTCTCCAAGCGGGCGTGGGAAATCGATCATCGGCATGGTGCCGTGGGCCGGCAGGGCGCAGGCCAGTCCCAGAACCAGGCAGACGGCGCGGACCACCAGGCCGCGGGGGGGGCGACCGGGGCTCATGCTGCGTTCCACCCCCGATTGAAGGCCTTGACGTTGAGTTCGAGGAGCTTGGCGGGAATGCGTTCCTTGAGGGCGGCGTCCCAGGTGGGGCGGTCGATGGCGGGCAGCTGGCGGGCCAGCACGCCCAGCAGCACGACATTGACGCACTTCTGATTGCCCAGCTCCCTGGCGATATCGAGCGCTGGCACGGAGCGGACCTTGGCGGGCAGCTTCTCGAGCAGGCCGAGGATCTCGGATGGGTAGACCGACGAGCCGGCGGATACCGACATGGGCAGGATGCGCTGGCGGTTGACCAGCACGAGCCCGTTTGGTTTGAGGTATTCCGACCAGCGCAGGGCCTCGAGTTCCTCGAACGCCAGCAGGATGTCGGCCTCGCCCTGCCGGATGAGCGGGGCGTGGATGGCCGGCCCGAAGCGGACGTGGCTGACGACGCTGCCACCGCGCTGGGCCATGCCGTGGACCTCGGACTTCTTGACGTCGAACCCGGCGCGCATGGCGCACTCGGCCAGCAGGTTGCTGGCCAGCAGGGTGCCCTGGCCGCCGACGCCGCAGAGCAGGATGTTGGTGATCATTTCTGGCCTCCGTTGTCCTGGGTGATGGCGCCGGGGCGGCAGATGCGGGCGCAGACGCCGCAGTGGACGCACAGGGTGGCGTTGATGACCGTCTTGCCGTCGACCGGGTCGCGCTCGATGGCGGGACAGCCGGCCTTCCAGCACTGGCCGCACTTGACGCACCTGGTGCGGTTGATGCGGACGACGTGCTTCTCGGGCTTGTAGCCCTTGAGCAGGATGCAGGGACGTTTGGTGATCAGCACGGACGGCTCGGGGGCGGCCAGGCCTTCTTTGAGGGCCGCTTCGAGGGCCTTGAGATCGAAGGGGTCGACCGCGACGACGCGCTTGACGCCGGCCGCCTCGCAGATCTTCACGAGGTCGAGCCGGTGGGTGGGTTTCCCCTTCAGGGTGAAGCCGCTGGCCGGGTTGTGCTGGTGTCCGGTCATGGCGGTGATCGAGTTGTCGAGGACGATGGTGAGGTGGCGGCCCTGGTTATAGACGGTGTCGATGAGGCCGGTGATGCCGGAATGGATGAAGGTCGACTCGCCCAGCACGGCCACCAGCTTGCCGTGGATCTTCTCCTTCATCGCCTTCTCGATGCCGAGGGCGTTGGTGATGGAAGCCCCCATGCAGACGATGGTGTGCATGGCGTTATGGGGGGCGAGAGCGCCGAGGCTGTAGCAGCCGATGTCGCCGGTGACATGCACGTCGAGCTTGCGCAGCAGGAAGAAAACCCCGCGGTGGGGGCAGCCCGGGCAGAGCACCGGCGGCCGCACCGGGATCTCGACCTCGGGCATGGTGACGCGGGCGGGGGGCTGGGCGGCGGCGAACTCGGGCAGGGCGCGGGCCAGGAGATCGGGGTTCAGTTCGCCGCAGATGGGGAGGCGGTCTTTGCCGATGCAGCTCAGGCCGAGGGCGCGGACCTTCTCCTCGAGGAAGGGGTCGTTCTCCTCGATGACGATCAGGGTCTTGACGGTGGCGGCGAACTCGCGCACCAGTTGCGCGGGGAAGGGGTTGGTGAAGCCGAGCTTGAGGTAGCTGGCCTGGGGAAAGACCTCGCGGGCGTAGGCGTAGCTGATGCCCGAGGTGATGATGCCGACCGCCGGGTCGCCCTTCTCGATGCGGTTCCAGGGGCAGGTGCAAGCCCAGTCCTCGAGGGCCTTCATCCGTTCTTCGACCTTGACGTGCAGGTGGCGGGCGTTGGCCGGCAGGACGCAGTATTTGGCCATGTTGCGCTCGAACTTTCGCGCCGGGCCTTCCTGGCGGGGGCCGAGGGTGACGATGCCCTCGGAATGGGAGATGCGGGTGGTGGTGCGCAGCAAGACCGGGGCGTCGTGCTGTTCACTGAGCAGGAAGGCGGCGGCGGTCATGTCCTTCGCCTCCTGGCTGTTGCTGGGCTCGAACAGCGGCACCTTGGCCATGCGGGCGTAGAACCGGTTGTCCTGCTCGTTCTGGGAGCTGTGCATGCCGGGGTCGTCGGCGCTGACGATGACGAAGCCGCCGTTGACGCCGGTGTAGGCGGCGGTGAAGAAGGGGTCAGCGGCGACGTTGAGACCGACGTGCTTCTGGGCGCAGAGGGCGCGGGCCCCGCCGTAGCAGGCGCCAAGGGCGGTCTCGAGGGCGGTCTTCTCGTTGACCGACCACTGGGCGTCGATCTCGGCGTAGGTGCCGCAGTATTCGAGGATCTCGGTGGAGGGGGTTCCCGGGTAGGCCGCCGCGAAGCGGGCCCCGGCCTCCCAGGCGCCGCGGGCGATGGCGGCGTTCCCGGACAGGACGGCCCGGCCGGGCGTAGTGCTGGATTCCATGTCGGCAGTCGTTCCTTTCCTGGTTTCGGGGTGTGAGGGGGTAAGACGTGGCGATTATAGCACATCGACGGGCGGCTCTTGAGATTCCCGGCGGGTTCGTCTACCATCGTCCCATCCCTTTTTTCGCGAGGTGTGTGCATGCGGATCCTGGTCACCGGCGCGGCCGGCTTCATCGGGTTCCACCTGTCCCGCGCCCTGCTGGCGCGGGGCGACACCGTGGTGGGGCTCGACAATCTGAACGATTACTACGAGGTGCAACTCAAGCTCGACCGCCTGGCGCAGCTCGAGCGCACTCCCGGGTTCACCTTCGTCAAGGCCGACCTGGCCGATCGGGCGGGCATCGCCGCCCTGTTCGGGCAGCACCGGTTCGACCGGGTGGTCAACCTCGCCGCCCAGGCGGGGGTGCGGTACAGCCTGCAGAACCCGCATGCTTACGTGGACGCCAATCTCGTCGGGTTCATCAACATCCTCGAGGGGTGCCGGCACGCCAAGGTGCCGCATCTCGTCTACGCCAGCTCGAGCTCGGTCTACGGGGCGAACACCGCGATGCCGTTCTCGGTCCATCACAACGTCGACCATCCGGTCTCGCTCTACGCTGCGACCAAGAAGGCCAACGAGCTGATGGCCCACACCTATGCCCACCTCTACGGGCTGCCGGTGACGGGGTTGCGTTTCTTTACGGTGTATGGCCCCTGGGGTCGCCCCGACATGGCGCTGTTCCTGTTCACGCGGGCCATTCTCGAGGGGCGGCCGATCCAGGTGTTCAACGAGGGGAAGATGCGCCGCGACTTCACCTATGTCGATGACATCGTCGAAGGCGTGGTGCGGGTCACCGACCGCATCGCTCCGGCCAACCCCGACTGGAGCGGCGACCGGCCCGACCCGGCCAGCAGCCGCGCTCCCTACCGGGTCTACAACATCGGCAACCACCAGCCGGTCGAGCTCTTGCGGTTCATCGAGATCCTCGAGGAGAAGCTGGGGCGGAAGGCCCAGAAGACGTTCCTGCCCATGCAGGCGGGCGACGTGCCGGCCACCTATGCCGATGTCGACGATTTGCGCCGCGATGTCGGCTTCGCGCCGGCCACCCCGCTCGAAACGGGCATCGAGCGCTTCGTCGCCTGGTACCGGGAGTATTACCGGCCGATCTAAGGGCCCGCCACCGTCGAGTTTGCCCCCGACAAGGTTCGAGGGGGGCGCCCCGCCGTCGATGCCTTACCCCTTCCCCACGCCCGTTCGATCGTGACAGGGGATCAGCCCCGATCAGGATTGGCGTGGCCGGGAAGCGGGGGTGATTCCCTTCCTCAGGAGTCTGTTGTGCGAATGCCCAAAACAGCCCATTTTCATGGACCGTCCATTCGGAGATGCCGACCGAGTCCGGGGCGCTGTGTGTACGCAGCGCGCAAAAAACCGATTCATGCAACAGGCTCTCAGGCGGTCAGGTTGGCCTTGTAGAAGTTTTCCCACAACTCCTTTTCCTCGTTCAATACATAGAGCCCCAGGCTGTCGGCGGCCATCTTGGCGCAGATGTCGACGACGCCCAGCAGCGCCGGGTCGGGGTTGGGGATCTGGAGGAAGAGGGCGCCGATCAGGCGGCAACCCTGATTGAGGGGATAGCCGAGCAGGGTGACGCCTTCGGAAGAATCATTAATGACAGCCTTGTGAGAAGGATTGGCGCGGAGGGTCTGGAGGACTTTTTCCTCGAGGGGGCGCAGTTCAAGGCGATGGGTGGGGTCGAGCCGGGCCAGGGGCTGGATGGTGCCGTCGCCGTGGAGTCGCAGGATGATGCCATCGATGGCGCCGCAGGTGCGGCCGAGAGCGCGTAGGTAGTTCCGGAAGGACTGCTCGTCATCGGTGAACGAGAGGCGGGCGAGGTGGAGGAAGCCCTCGATCTGGGCTTCGAGGTTCTCGACGGTGGTGGTGAGGTTCTGCTGCTGCGTCTCGAGGGAGCGGGTGGCGAGGGCGTTCTTCAGGGCGATGGCGGTGTGCGACAGGTAGTAGGTCAGCATGCTGATCAGCCGCTCGGGGTTCTCTTCCGGGCCGTAGCGTTCGAGCATCATCATGCCGAGGATGTCCTTGCCGTGCCGGATGGGGATGTAGGCGACGAGGCGCTGGACGGGGCCGTTGCTGATGGACAGGGAAGCGGACTGGTCGGGGTGGACCTCGGCCTTGATGACGACCGGCTGGCCGTCGTTGAGGACGGGTTCGAGCACCTTGGGGTTCTTGCGGGGCAGGTCGAGGAGCCGGGGCGATGCCTTGCGGGTGTCGAGGATCTCGTTCATGCGGGTGGGGAGGGCCGGGCTGCGGAAGACGTGCAGGCAGGTGTTGTCGAGTTTGAAGAGGCTCTTGGTGCGGCGCTCGATGAGGGCGGCGAGGGCGTCGATCT
>CALLCO010000236.1 GCA_937998695.1 Candidatus Ozemibacteraceae bacterium | reverse complement strand
TCGGTGGCCTCGGGTTCGGCTCGATTCGTCGTCCGAACCTCGCAGAATCGCCATCCATGGCGATCTGCGAGGCGCGAGGCCATCCAGGCCTCGCGAGACGTCGAATCGGCCTCTCCCTCGGACCGATCCGGCCTGCTCCATTTGTGTCTTCCGGCGAATCCGGCCCCAGGGCGGATGTTGCAAATACGGTAGTCATACTATCCAGGTTTTTGCCATTCGCGGCGGATTCTGGTAGATTGTAAGACTACATCGATCATCCATTCCATCTCACTCAGGGGTTTCCCATGCGTATGATCTGTCCGTTGGCCGCTTTGGTTGCCGTTTTGCTCCTGTCATTCCTTGCTGGTTCTGCGGCCGCCCAGAATCCGGGAATTGCTTCCTATTCGATGCCAGGAGGCAGCAGTCAGGTTCCTCCCGGGGCCCTCCGGCAGCCCACTGGTCGGCTGGTCGGCGGGTCGGGCGCCACCCCACCCGGCCAAACCCCACGGCCGGAATCTGAGGCTGTTCCCATGCCTCCCCAGGAAGCCCTCCAGACCAAGTTGCGGCTCGATGCCTTGGCCAAAGCCTTGGAGGGAAAGAAACGGGAAAACCTCCGGCAGATGGAAAAGCGCAAGGTGTTTCGGGGTGAGTTTGCCCCGTCCAACCTCCCCTACCGCGAAAAAGACCAGGAAATCGGTGAAGTCACCGCCATCGATGAAACCCGCCTCGAGAAGCAGATGGGCACCGATGTGGAGCGGGAAGCCGCGGTCGAGCCCTTTGGCCGGGCTTTCTTCCTCCAGGGCGACGATATCGCCGCCTCATTGGAGACGGTCGCCGCCCCGTCCTCCTATGCCCTCGGTCCAGGGGATGCCCTCAAGATCATCATCTGGTCCGAACTGGGCGACGAGACGGTGTATGACGTCACCGTCAATCCCGAAGGGCAGGTCTACATCCCCATCCTGGGCATCCTGCGGGTTGCCGGGTTGACCATCGGGCAGTTCAAGGAGACGGTCCTGGGGGCATTGGCGGCGAAATTCCCGCATTTCAAAGGCCAGGTGACCCTGTCCAAGGTCCGCTCGGTCCAGGTCTTCGTGGCCGGAGAGGTGCGACGGCCCGGGGCGATGGTGCTGCCCGCCCTGGCCACCGCCTTCCATGCCCTGTACCGGGCCGGCGGGCCCACCGATCGCGGCACCCTGCGCCGGATTCGCGTCCTGCGCGGCGCCCAGCCCATCGCCGAGATCGATCTCTACGAATATTTTCTCAACGGCGACAAGAGTCAGGATGTCACCCTCGAAAGCGGTGACACCATTTTCGTTCCGCCGGTTGGGGGCCGCGTCACCATCCAGGGGGAAGTGATTCGCCCTGGCATCTACGAGCTGCTGGCCGAGAAAAACCTCGCCGACGTGCTGGCCATGGCCGGTGGGATCGATGCCTCCGCCTATACCGGCCGGGTGCGGGTCTTCCGCTGGCAAGGAGGGGCCCGCCGCAAGATCCACGACTTGGAGGCCAGCCAGGACATCGGAGCCCTGGCCGGGTTCCCGGTCCAGCCAGGCGATAAGGTCGAGGTCGAGCGGGCCATCGAGGAGATCGGCAACCGGGTCAGCGTCCAGGGGGCGGTCCTGCGCCCCGGCGACTATGCAGTGCTCGAGGGCACCCGGGTCAGCGACATCATTGCCAAGGCGGGTGGGGTCGCGGCGGAAGCGGCTCAGGATGCGGGGCAGGTCATTCGCACCCTTCCCGGCGGTCGGCAGGAGATCCTGTCCTTCCATGTGGGCCGCGCCCTCGCCAGGGCCCCCGAAGATGACCTTCTCTTGAAGCCCTTCGATCGTGTCCGCGTCTTTTTCGCCAAGGAGATCGAGGCCGACATCCGGGTGGTCACCGTGGCCGGCGCCGTTCGCCGCCCCGGAGAATACATTCTGCGGAAAGGCATGACCATCCGGGATCTGATCCAGTTGGCTCAGGGGTTGACCGCCGACGCCGCCGGCGAGGCCGAGGTGGCCACCGCCAGGTCGTCCGGTCGCGGCAGTGACATCCGAAAAGTCTCCCTCGAGGGGCCTATGAAAGATCCCCGGCATCCCGACAACCTGCTCCTGGGGCCGCTCGACAAGGTGAATGTCCTGGCCCATGGGGACCGGCTGATCGAGGCGGAAACCGTCGTGCTTTCCGGGGAAGTGCGGCGGCCGGGCCCCTACGCCCTGCGGTATCCCGGGGAAACCCTCAGTGAACTGATCGCCCGGGCCGGGGGCCTCACTCCTCGGGCCTTCCCGGAAGGGGCGATCTTCATTCGCGCGGTCGATAAGGTCGCTCCCTCCATGCAGATCCAGATCGCCGACAAGTTGCGGGAGGACCTGTACAACCAGGCCACCCTCGATCTGAAGGCCGACCTGCTGCGCGCCGGAAGTGGCAACGTGGCCGCGCTCGAGACCAAGAGTGTTCCCGTGCAAACGGCCTCTGGAACGGTTCTGGGGGACGACATTCCCGGCATTGCTCCTGGTCCCCGCATCGCAGCTGCGGAAATGAGCCAGTTCGGGGCTTTTGGCTACCAATCCGTGGCGAAGGGAACGGAAACGGTGCGCATTCCCGTGCGACTGGCGGAGGTCCTGAAAGGACCCGGAGGCAAGGGAGTCGATGACCTTCCTCTGGAAAATGGAGATCAGATCACCATTCCAGCCATTCCGACGACGGTGTCGGTGGTCGGGGCAGTGATCAATCCAACGACCCTCCCGTACCGGGCGCGTCAGGGACCCCGCCACTATATCGACCTGGCCGGCGGGTTCTCGACCTATTCCAACCACCGTCGCACGGTCGTGATCCACCCCAATGGCGAGGTGGTGCCCTTGCGTCGGGTGCGCGAGATCACCCGGGGGGACATCATCCTCGTGCCGCCCAAACCCCGTCTGTATCGGCCCGACAAACTCAAGGAGGCGGGGCAGATCGCCCAGATCCTCGGCAACCTGGCGGTGATGTATCGCGTGGTTTCCGAGACCAAATAAGGAGAGCTCCTTATCCATTCTCGACAAGGGAAGGAAGGTTATATGCCTGATTCCATCACCCATGTAGTCAAGCGCAACGGTCAGGTCGTCTCGTTCGACAAGGAGAAGGTGGTCAACGCGATCTTCAAGGCCGCCCAGTCGGTGGGTGGCAAAGACCGTCGTCTTGCCGAGATCCTGGCCGACAAGGTCGTGCATCAACTCGCCCTCACCAAGAAGCCCGAAGCCCCCCCCTCGGTCGAGGAGATCCAGGACATCATCGAAAAAGAGCTCATCGAGGCTGGGCACGCCAAAACGGCGAAAGCCTTCATCCTGTATCGCGCCGCGCATGCCAAGATCCGTGAGGGGAAGGAACAGGATCACGCCACCAGCGGGAACATCCCCTACAAGAAGATCTGGCAGGTCTTGAACTGGTCGATCGACCATGGCTGCTTCAGCATCGAGCGCATCAACGCGCGCATCGCCAACGGCACCTATCCGCAGCTCGTCATGGAAGTCACCGACAAGTATCAGGCCGATGTCAAGGCCGCCGCCGACAAGGTGCTGGCCCGCCGCGACCAGGTCCGGATCGTCATCATCGCTGGCCCCTCGAGCTCCGGCAAGACCACCACCACCATCAAACTCGGCGAGGCCCTGCAGAAGCAGGGGGTGGAACTGCTGGCGATGAACCTCGACAACTACTACTTCGACCTCACCCACCACCCGC
>CALLCO010000235.1 GCA_937998695.1 Candidatus Ozemibacteraceae bacterium | reverse complement strand
CGGCAGCGGGTCGGGCGGCGGGGGCGGCCGCCTTGGGGGCTGGCGTGGCGGCCGCCTTGGGGGCTGGCGTGGCAGCCGGCTTGGCGGCTGGCGTGGCGGCCGGTTTTGGTGGGAGTGGAGGGGGTGGCTTGGGCGGGGTGGGGGCGGGAGCCGGGGCGGGTGTCGGGGCGGGTGTCGGGGCGGGAGTGGGTGACTCGCCTCCGGCGGCGGCAAACTTGCGGGGGAAATCTTCGACCCCCACCGGGCGGACGATCACCTTCTCGATTTCCGAGATGGACTCGATCGCGTTCTGGATGTCTTCCGCCTTGCTCGGGGTCAGGAGAATCATTCGGAAGGAAAGGTCGAATTTTTCCTGTTCGAGATCCTTGATTTCTGGGACAGATTTGAGGATGTCGCAGGATAACTCCTCAAGGTTGCGGGCCACCATGAACGCCCGAGGGGCTTTCAGTAAACAGTCCGGTACGAGCTGGACTTTCATGAAGAAGACGTTGATGTTCTGTTGGTAGGCCTGGGTCAGAACCTGCATTTCGAATTCGTTCATGACCATGTCGGCCAGATCGGCATCTCCACCCCCAGGACTGGCCACGGCGGCAGCAGGAGCGACCGTCTCCGCTTTGATGGCGGTGGCGCTCACGGGCTTCTTGGCGGCCGCCCCCCGGCCGGCGGCGGCCTCGGACAGTTTCTGGGAAATCCCCGTCAGATCAACATTGGAGTCAGTTGCCGAAATGCTATCGTTGACGAGAACACGCAGGACATCGAATGTCTCGAACAAGAGGTCGACGATCCCTTGGGTGACTTCCAGTTGTTTGTTCCGGAGCTTGTCGAGGATGTTCTCCATTTCATGGGTGAGATGAGCCACCTTCTCGAAACCCATGGTCGCGGACATTCCCTTGAGGGTGTGGGCGGCCCGGAAGATTTCGCCAACGGATTCGATGTTGCTGGGATCTTCCTCCAGGGCAAGGAGTTGCTTGTCCATGAGGTCAAGGTTTTCACGGGAACCATCGACATACATTCCCATGTATTGACTGAGATCGATATCCACCTTGACTCCTTGGCCCCCAGGTCCTGAAAGCTAGATCTTAAACCAACAGTATACAAAAATCAGGTTTGATTGGCGATTCCTTTCAATCCCTGGCCTTTCGTGGGGGACCCCTCTGCCGGAGTGACCGAAAAACCCGGCCTGCCGGTCGGGCACTGCATCCACCCAAGGACTGACCCTTGCCGCGGGCCGATGGGAAGGATCGCCTGGGGGAATCAGGGGAACAGGCGTTGGAGGAAGAAATCGAGATCGGCGCCCCGGAAGTCATCAGGGACGCTCTGACCATGGGTGATGTACGCCAGGCTGGCGGATGTCTCGAGGAGCAGTGCCAGCAACGGGCCAACGGAATTCGTCTCATCGACCTTGGTGAAGATGAGGTGGTCAAAACCGACCTTCCCGAAACGACTGACATTCTCTACCATATCGGAATATTTCGTCGTCGCCGAAAGGACCAGATACTTGGTGGAAGAGGGGAACCGGTCGACGTACCGTTTCAGCTCCGTGAGCTCCTGTACCTGTTTCTGACAGCGGCCAGCGGTGTCGACCAGGATGATGTCCTTGGCCTGATACCGGTCGAGCAGATCGGGAATGTCATCCGGAGAGTAGGCGATCTCAAGGGCGGCCTCGATGATCTGTGCATATTGCGCCAGCTGCCCAGTAGCCCCGATGCGGAAGGTGTCGGTGGTTACCAGGGCGACCGATTTGCCTTCGACGACGTTGAGGGCGAATGTGGCAGCCAGTTTGGCGATGGTAGTGGTTTTGCCCACTCCGGTTGGTCCGAGGAGGATGAACACATGCGGCCGTGGGCCGGAGGCAGGGAGCGGTTGTTCGAGAAATCTCAGCTTCCGGCGCAGATAGCGGGTGAACTCCTCCTGGACGAGCTTGGGATCGCGTTGGACGGCGGGGGGGAAATCCCGGGTCAGGCAGGCGAACAGGTCAGCGAGGACATGGGGAGGCATCTCGATGGCTTCCAGGCGCTGGCGTAGGAACTGCATGCCTGGCAGGAGACTGGGCGTCGCCTGCAATGCCTGATGGGTTTTCTTCTGCATGTCGTTGAGGAGGCTGACGATCTCCTCCAGTTTCTGCGTAAAATGCTGAAACGAGCCGCTGTTGCGGAGCTCCGGCCCGACCAGGGCTTCAGGGGAGGTGGTGCCCCCATTCCCGGCACGGTTCCCACGGGTGTTGAGAATGGCCTCCAGGAGTTTGGCCACCCGGTCCTCGTGAATCGTCTCGGTTCCCGCACATGGAGGGGCGGCTTGCGGTTGCGGGTCGGCATCACCCATGTGGATCGTCCGGATGGTGTGGGCTTGCTGTGCCGTGCCAGTGGGCAGGTGAGGGCGGGGGCGCGACGGGGTGGCATATGTCGGAGCGGGCGGAGGGGAGGGCCTCCGCGCCGGGGGTGCGGGATGGGGAGCCGGTATAGGGGCTGAAGGTCGGACCGGGACGACGGGAGGGGGATCGTAGGCGATCGGCGGCACCTGGACCTCTTCGGCTGGCACCGGCCGGAGCGGTGCCGGGCGGGCGGCTCGGGTGGCCGCGGAATGTGCTTTCGGAGCCATCGCCGTGATCTCGACCATCTCTCGGGAATACATGCCGGCCCATTTGGTGTCCTTGAAGGTGCGGGACGTGACGACGACCGCATCTTCCCCCAGCTCGGTCTGGGCCTTCAAAAATGCTTCGAAGTAACTGTCGGCCACGAATTTCTTGATCATGCGGTGCCCCCTCCCCGGCCGAACAGGTCGGTGAGACGCTCGAGGAATCCCTCGATGCCGGATTTGGGGGTTTCCACCGTCACCGATTCGTGGAAAGCCTCGCTGACGATGGCGCGGAGCCGTGTGGCGGCCGGGGACATCGGGGAGAACAGCAGGAGAGGGGTTTGCTGCCGGACGGCCAGATACATGTTGGCATCGTTCGGCAGGAAGCCGAGCCGGTGCACGGGGAACTTCAGGAAATCGTGGGCGACGGTTTCGAGGCGTTCCTGGATGAAGGCCGCCTCCGCTTCGTGTTCCGCCCGGTTGACCAGCACCGACACGTGACTGTCCGGGCGGGATTGGCTGATGACCTTGATGATGCCGTAGGCATCGGCCAGGGCGGTGGGTTCGGGGGTGGTCACCACGATGATCCGGTCAGCCGCCAGGCAGAATCGGATGACGTTCTGGTTGATCCCCGCGCCGGTGTCGATCAACAGGTAGTCGGTCTTGTCCTCGAGAAATCGCAACTGGTCGAACAGGCGGCGGGCCTGCTCGGAGGTGAGGTGGGCCAGTTCGCTGATGCCCGACCCGCCGGCAATGATCTGGATTCCGCAGGGACCGGGGATGAGGATTTCATCGAGACTGTGAGTGCCGTTGATGACGTCGGTGAGATTGCGCTTGGGCCGGATGCCGAAAACCACGTCGATATTGGCCATGCCCAGGTCGGCATCGAGGATGATCACTCGCCGGTTGGCCTGGCCCAGGGCGATGGCCAGATTGGCGACGATGTTAGTCTTGCCGACTCCCCCCTTTCCCGAGGAGACTGTGATGGTATGGGCAATCTTGGCGCCCGGCTGGCGCGGCCGGCGGGCTTCCAGCCGCCGGAACACATACGGCTGGATCTGCCGGCGGGTTTCCGCCACCAGGCTGTCGAGAGGCTTGACCACGGGGTCGGTCATGGGAGGTTCACGTCTCCGGGAATGGGGTTCAGCAGCCGTTCCGTCAGGAACCACAGGAAATCGCAGGACGAAGCGTCGAGGTGTCCGATCAGGCCTCTCAACTGCGTATTGATGCCGTTTTTCGAGGGCCGGCCAGACAGTACCATCCCCGCGGGCACCAGGTCAAGAGACAAAAATTGTTTCGCCACGGTCGTGATCCGCTCGACCAGGGGGTCGTTGCCTTCGGGCTCTCCCGCGTCGAGGCCGATCAGGGCGAAGGTGGAAAAATACCCCGACAGGTGGATGGCCTTGACCGCCTCATAGGAACGGAGAATCGCGTCCGGGTGCCGGGGCACCAGAATGCAGGCGAGATCGGTGGCATGAAGGATGGCCTGGCTGAGCGCCAGTTCGGCGGCCCGGAGGGTGACCCAGAGCTCGCCGCAATTGCTCAGGCTGCGGACCAGGTGGCGCACGAACCTGATCCGGTCGGGTTCGGGGCGGCTAGGCAGGTGTGGAAGGCCGGGAATGCGGGGCAGGACAAGGAGCGGGCCCCCCGGGGATTCAACGGTGGCTTGCGTTGGAGTGAACGGTTCCTGGATTCCGGAGGGGGAGATCAGGGTTATCAGCCCGCCTTGGTCCCAGAGGCAGGTGCGGCGCACGTCCCCCAACAGGGTATGCGCCCAGGTTTGCATGGGAGGGATCTCGATTCCCTGGTGTTCGGGAAGGACGAGCGCGATGGCGGGGAATCCGCTGGGGCGGGGCAGGCTCGCCAGCAGGTCGGCAGGCGTGGGCAGACTGTCAGGACTCAGGCTGTCCCGCAGTTTCTTGAGTTGCCGGAGGGCGCTGGCTTGATCCTGGACCATCGGTGGGTGCCCCCTCCCTTAGAATCCCACTAGCCCGATCGATTCGAGCTGGAAGGAACTGGGAATCTCGTTGTAGGCTAGGACGACGAGGCGTGGAGCCACCCGTTCCGAGAGTCGCTTCAGGCTCAGTCGCAAGGCGGAGGCGCACAGCAGGATCGGGGTCTTGCCTTCCGCCATGACCTCTTCGATCCGCTCCTTCAGCTTGCCCAGGAAATCGGCGGCGATCTTCGGATCGAGGGCCAGTTGAGTGGTTCCGTCGATCTTCTGGAGGGAGTTGGCGAGAATCTGTTCCAGGCGCGGGTCGAGAGAAATGACCTGGATGACGCCCTGGTCGTTGGCCAGGGATTTGCAAATATGTCGGGACAGCCCCTGGCGGACCACCTCGGTCAGGGTATCGATCTCGGTGACGCCCTTGCAATCGGCTAGCGATTCGAGGATGGTTACCATATTCCGGATGGATACGCCCTCGCGCAGCAGATTCTGCAGGACCTTCAGCAGCAGGGAATGGGTGATCGCGCTGGGGATGACCTCGTCAACGATCAGTGGGTAGGTGCCCTTCACGGTCTCGAGGATCTGTTGCAGTTCCTGGCGACCCAGGATCTCATGGGCGTTCTTGCGGATGATCTCGGTCAGGTGCGTGGCGATCACCGTCGAGGGATCGACGACGGTGTAACCCGCCATTTCGGCTCGCTCACGCAGACCCTGCTGGATCCAGGTGGCGGGGAGACCGAAGGCGGGTTCGGTCACCTCGATGCCGCTGAGCGGAGTGGTGGAGGCTCCGGGATTCATGGCCAGGAGTTGGTCGGGAATGATCTCGTAGCGTTCGATCTCCACGCCCTTGATCTTGATGACGTAGGTGGAAGGCTGGAGTTGGATGTTGTCGCGGATGCGGATGGGAGGCACCACCAACCCGAGATCGATGGCAATCTGACGCCGGATCAAGGTGATCCGGTTCAGCAGGTCGCCACCCTGGTTGGTATCGACGAGCGGGATCAGGTTGTAGCCGATCTCCAGTTCAAGGGGATCGACGCTGAGCAGGGAAGATACATCCTCAGGCTTGGCCGGCCCGGCGGCAGCCTTGGCTTTCTTCTCCTCCTCGGCGGCGACCTCGCGTCTTGCTTCCTGCGTCTGGATGACGTAGGCCAGGGCCCCGAACACCATGGCGAGCGCCATAAAGCTGAGCTTCGGGAGGCCCGGGATCAACCCCAGGAACCCCAGCATGGCGGCTGCGATCGCCAAAACCTTGGGGCGGGAGCCGAGCTGATCGGCCAGTTCGAGGCCGAGGCTCGAGCTCGAGCTGGCCCGGGTCACCACGATGCCGGTGGCAGTGGCGATCAGCATCGCCGGAATCTGGGTGACCAGACCGTCGCCGACCGTGAACAACGCATAGGCTTGCAGGGCGTCGGCGGCGCTTTCCCCGCGTTGGAGCACCCCGATGGCCAAGCCACCCAGGATGTTGATGATCGTGATGATGATGCCGGCGATGGCGTCTCCCTTGACGAACTTGCTGGCGCCGTCCATCGCCCCGTAGAAATCGGCCTCCCGCTGCACATTCTTGCGGCGCTCCCGGGCCTGATCGTTGTCGATCGCGCCCGCATTGAGCTCGGCATCGATCGCCATCTGCTTGCCTGGCATGGCATCGAGCGTGAACCGGGCCGCCACTTCCGCAACCCGCTCGGCACCTTTGGTGATGACGATGAACTGGATGACCACCAGGATCGTGAAGACGACGGCGCCGACGATGTAGTTGCCGCCGACCACGAAATTGCCGAACGCTTTGATGATCGCAATCTTGGCGCCTTCGCCACCCAGGATGAGCCGGGTGGAACTGACGTTGAGCGCCAGGCGGAACAGGGTGGCGACCAGCAGGAGGCTCGGGAAGGCCGAAAACTCGAGAGCTTCCTTGGTGTAGATGGAGACGAGGAGCACGACCAGGGCGAGAGCGATGTTGAGCGTCAGGAAGAGGTCGAGGAAGATCGCCGGCAGCGGCACCACCATCATGATGACGATGGAAATGAGGCCCAAAGCGAACATCACGTCGCGGTTCCGCAGCAGATCCGCCAACGGCACGATGTTCATCGGGGTTGCCCCCGCCGGAGTGGTGCCCGCCGCTTCAGCCATTGCCCTGATTTAACCCTGGGGAATGTGGTGCACTGTGCACCGTCCTCGCTCGGGGTCTATCCCGCCGATCCGTTCGGTCATGCCGCCTCCTGTTTCATCCGGTAGACTTGGGCCAGAATGGTGGCCACGGCTTCGAACAGCTCGCGGGGAATTTCGTCTCCTACATCTACCATCCGGTGGAGGGCTTGCGCAAGGGGTTTGTTTTCGATAATGGGCACGCCGTGCTGCCGTGCGACCTCCTTGATCTT
This sequence comes from Candidatus Ozemibacteraceae bacterium, assembly GCA_937998695.1. GTDB lineage: Bacteria > Muiribacteriota > Ozemobacteria > Ozemobacterales > Ozemobacteraceae > Ozemobacter. The sequence goes on along the minus strand of CALLCO010000235.1, from coordinate 4,711 downwards.
TTCCGCGATCAGGTCGGTTCCCATGGCAATAACACGGGGGGCACCGGAATCCCCCTGCACGTATTGGAGGGCCACGGCGATATGGATGGGGTTGGTGACGACGACCGTCGCCTTGGGCACCTCGGCCATCATACGGGTGGTGGCAAGCTTGCGCTGGCGCTCGCGGATCTTGGCTTTGACCTTGGGATCTCCTTCCCGCTGTTTGTATTCTTCCTTGATGTCTTCCTTCGACATCTTCAGATCTTCCTCGTGCCGCCACCATTGGAACCAGTAATCGGCCACAGCGACCACGAGGAGGACCAGGATGATCTTGACCGCCATGGTGAAAAGGATGCGGACCAGGACGATCATGCCCGCCAACGGCTCCAGTTGGATCAAACGGATGAAGGTGGGCATCTCGTCGCGCAGGGTGGCATAGGGGATGTAGGCGACGACCAGGATCTTGAAGATGGATTTGACCAACTCGGCGATCGCTTTCCAGGAAAAGAGATTCTGCAGGCCAGCGATCGGATTGATGCGTTCCAGGTCGGGCATCAGTGGCTCGAACGTCAGCAGAAACCCGACCTGGAGAACGTTGGCGATGACCGCCGCCAGGATGACCGTCGCGAAGATGGGGGCCAGGCAGCGGGCCATCACCACCAGCATCTGGCTGAGCAGGATGAGGGTGTTCCCTGAAGTCAGTTCGGTCGTCAGCGCGGCCGAGAGCACGTAGTGGAAATACTCGCCGATCATGGCCACGGCAGTCGGGCCGAAGGAACGCAGGGCCAGGAAGCCGGCCAGCAGGACGATCACCGAGTCGAGATCCTGGCTCTTCGCGATGTTGCCGCGTTGCCGGGCTTCTTCGCGACGCTTCTCGGTGGCCGGTTCGGTCTTTTCCCCGGCGAACATTTGCAGATCGAGAGGGCGAACCGCGATGGCCAGCCTTTCTGGCCGGGGCGGGGGAAATCGCTGGCCCGGTGAAAGCCCCTCGAATGCTGTCATCGCCCGGTCACCCCATCTTGTTCAACAGGGTGTTGAGGTCGCCGTAGACGCCGTGGAGGAGCGATCTGACCAGGTCGCCCACATACGGCAGGCACAGGATCAGGGTGCCCATGCCCATCAGAACCTTGAGAGCGAAGCCGACCTGGAAGATGTTCATCCGGGGCACGGTGCGGGCGATGATTCCCAGGGCCACGTCGCCCGCCAGAATGACCGCGAAGACCGGCATCGAAACCTGCATGCCGATCCAGAAGATGGAGGCGGAAATCCGCACCATTTCGGCGACGACCCCGCCAGGCATGTTGATTCCCGCCAGCGGGACCAGGTCGAAGCTGGTGGCGAAGGCCTGCAGGAAGATCAAGTGCCCATTGACCACAAGGAAAACGATCAACGCCACCAGTTGCAGGAACTCGCTGATGATGGCTTGACTCCGATTCGACTCGGGATCCACCACCTGGACGAACGAAAAACCCACCTGCATGCCGATCAACTGCCCACCCAACTTGAGAGCTTCGATGTTCATCATCAGCAGGAAGCCCACGGACAATCCAAGCACCAGTTCGCGAAGGGCCATCAGGCCATACCCCAGCACCGTCAGTTCGGGCATTTCCTGCGTGGCGATCAGATGCGGCAGGATCAGCATGGCGCAGAGGGCCGACAGCCCCGCTTTGGCCCGCATCGGCACGACCGATTCCCCGAAGATGGGAAGATTGAGGAAGAAGCCGGAGAACCGGACCAGCCCGATCAGGAACAGCCCCACCGCTTTGAGGAAGAACGCCTCGGTCATGCGTGCCCTCGCCTCTTGCCGGGGTTGGCGCCGATCACCGCGCGAAGGTCTGGAGGCCCGACAGCAGTCGGAAGGTGAATTGCATCAGCAGCGACAGCATCCAGGGGCCGAAGGCTACCAGGGAGGCCACGGTGGCGAGCAGCTTGGGAATGAAGGACAGGCTCTGGTCCTGGATGGAGGTGGCGGTCTGGATGACGCTGATGATCACGCCGACCACCGTGCCGATGGCCAGCATCGGCAGCGAAAGCAGGAAAGCCAGGAAGATCGTGTCCTTGAGGAGCTCGAGGAAGGTGAACTCGTTCATGCATTGCCCCCGAAACTGATCACCAGCGACTTGATGACGAGGTTCCAGCCATCGACCATGACGAACAGCAAAATTTTGAAGGGCATTGAAATCATGACGGGAGGCAGCATGATCATCCCCATGGACATCAGGATGCTGGCCACCACCAGATCGATCACCAGGAACGGGAGAAAGATGATCACCCCCATCTGGAAGGCCGTGCGGATCTCACTGGTGATGAAGGCCGGAATCAGCGCCATCGTGCTGAAATCGTCCTTGCTCTTGGGCTTGCCTCCGCCTTCCATCCCGGCAAACAGGGCCAGGTCGGTCTTGCGGGTGTGCATGAACATGAACTCACGGATGGGTCGCATCGCCTTGTGGTAGGCCTCGACGTAGTCGATGTCCTTGGCCATGAATGGCTGGACCGCCTCGCGGTGAACCTGATCGATGACGGGGGACATCGTGAAGAAGGTTAGAAAGAGAGCCAGGCCGATCAGGATCTGATTGCTCGGTTCCTGTTGGGTGGTGAGGGCTCGCCGCACGAAGTTGAGCACGATGAGGATGCGGGTGAAGCTGGTCAGCATGATCAGGATCGACGGTGCCAGACTCAGGATGGTCAGGAGAATCAAGATCTGGAGGCTGGTTCCGATCTGGCCCCGTTCCTTGGCGGGATCGATGTCGATCTTGATGCGGGGAATGGGGAAGGGAGTCTCGGTCGGCTCGACCTTCAGGACCTTGGTGGAGTCATCGATGTCGATCTTGGCTTTGGGATTCGACAAATCAGGGGTTTGAGCGAGGGCACTGCATGCACACATTACCATCGAAAGTACAAGCCAAAAAGCCAGGATGGTCCGATGCATTGGGAACCCTTTCCTGTGATTTCTCGATTCTGGGGGAAGGCGTAAGCCGTTGCTTATTTATACCGAAGAACGGTGCGCTTGACAAGGGTGCAAAAAAGAAATCTGCGTCAAGGGCACCGGAGCCCCAGCATCAGGGCACCGATTTGCCCCGGCTGCCTTTCCGTCCGGGGCCATGGCCGAGGTTCAAGGCAATGTGGCCGACAGGCCAGGGTGGGGTGGAGGCCAGGAAAAGGCCGATCAGTCCTCGCGGGGGGGCGGGCGCTTGAGCAGGAGCCTTTCCACCTGGCGGGCGTGCTCCTGGGCCCGGCGCGTATGGTGGGCAAAATCGGTCTCCGGGAGGCGAGGAGATCCAAGAGGAGGTGCATCCGGTGGAGGGGAGGTGTCCTGGCGGCCCAGGAATTTGAAGAGCTTCTCGAGCCCGGGGAGGCCGGGCTGGCGGGCGGTGAGTCGTAGTTCATCGATCACCAGTTTGTCGGTGACCTCCCCGAGCATGGTCACTCCCTGGTCGGCCACTCCCAGCAGGAGCACCTTGCCCAGGACGTCGACGACGTAGACGGACCGATGCCCATCCAACGGCAGCATGCCGAGGACCCGTCCGATCTGGGGGCCCCCGAGAGGTCCCCGGCGTTGAAGGAACCACGACAGCCCGAAGACCATCGCGATAACGAGGGCGAGGGAGGTCAGGATGCGCAGGGTGGTGGCGAGCGGGTCCGGAACGGGGAACACCGGCATGGTGGCGGTTCCCGTGGGAAGGAACAACAGGTCATCGGGTGCGGTACCCGGCGTCGGAAGGGGGCGCATCGCAGGCGCGGGCTCGGTGGCGAAGCCCGGAGAGGAACCCTCTGCCCCGACTGAGGAGGGAGGAGTGATCGCGATGGGGTTCTCGGGGGCAGGCCGCCCAGGAGGCGGAATCTGGGCCAACCCAGGCCCCAGGGCCAGAAGTACGAAAGCGACGATCAGGATCGTCGCTTTCGAGAGAGAGGCGGATGACAAGGACGGCTTACCGCAAGGCTTTCTGGACGGCCTCGATGACGCGGTTGGGTTGGAAAGGTTTGACGATGAAGTCGCGGGCCCCGGCCTGGATGGCGTCGATGACCATGGCCTGCTGGCCCATGGCGCTGCACATGATGATGCGGGCGGTGGGATCGGTTTTCTTGATGGCCCGCACTGCGTCGATGCCGTTCATTTCAGGCATCGTGATATCCATGGTGACGAGGTCGGGCTTCAGCTTCTGATACATCTCGACCGCTTCCTTGCCTGTCTGGGCCTCGCCGAGGACGGTGTACCCGTTCTTGGTGAGGATGTCCTTGATCATCATGCGCATGAAGGCTGCGTCATCTACGATCAGAATGGTTTTTCCCATGCTATGGGAGCCTCCTTAGAGAGCCTGGAGCCTATCCTGAGGGTTCACGATGCTGGTAATGCGCACGGCAAAGTTCTCGTCGATCACCACGACTTCCCCTTTGGCGATCAGCTTGTTGTTGACGAAAACCTCCACCGCCTCACCGGCAAGTTTATTCAACTCTACAACAGATCCTATTCCCAATTCAAGCACATCTTTTATCAACATCCGGGTCCGTCCCAGTTCCACGGTGATCTGGAGTGGGACGTCGAGGAGCAGGTCGATGTTCGACTGGAGGCCCATCCCCATGGGCATCTGCAGCATGCCAAACTCGGCGGGATTCCCCTGCATCGGCATTCCGGGCATGCCCATGCCCGGCATTCCGGGCATGGCGCCCGGCATTCCGGGCATGGCGCCCGGCATTCCGGGCATGGCGCCCGGCATTCCGGGCATGGCGCCCG
>CALLCO010000234.1 GCA_937998695.1 Candidatus Ozemibacteraceae bacterium | reverse complement strand
AAGCTGCGCACCCTGCGCCAGATCATCGATTTCCTGTCGGCTGGTGCAGGGCCTGCACCATCCAGTCAGCCGGCAGCTCCGGGCTCCATCAAGGGCCAGGTGGCCGTCCCCCAGGCCACGACTGACGGGCCTGTCGCCGGGCCTGTCGCCGGGCCTGTCGCCGGGGCTGCCACCAGGCTGGGCGTCCGGCCGGCACCCCTCGCCACCGCCCACGCGCCGGCCGGGTTCCCGGCATCCGGGGCCGGCGCCGCTCTCCCCCAGGGATCACCCGCGACGACGGTTCCCACGACCACGCTACGGCGCACCGTCCTGACGGCGATTGCCTATGAAGAACCCACGCTTCCCCCTCCCCTGGCCCTACCGGCGGGAAGCACCTTCCTGCTCACCGACGAGGGAACGGCCTTCACCCGCGAGCTCATTAAAAGCCTGTCGCAGAAAGGGTTCAAGGTGGCCCGGCTGGACCTGCAAGCCCCCGACACCTGGGTCATCCCGGCCGACACCCATGCCCTGCTCGTGCTCGGCGCGCCACCCCGACGCGGCCGCAAGGGCACTCTGTGGGCGGCCGAGCACGAGGAAGCCCTGACCCGCGCCTTCCTCGCCGTCCAGAGGGCCGGCCCCACCCTGCGGGACAACGCCGCCCGGGGCCCCGTCCTGCTGGCCACGGTCGCCCGCCTCGACGGCGGGTTCGGCCTGCTCGACCTGCCGGGGCAGGCCGATCCCTGTCAGGGTGGCCTGGCCGGCCTGGCGAAGACGGCCGCCCGCGAGTGGACGGGGCTGACGGTGCGGGCGTTCGACCTGGCCCCCGCCCTCGAGGCCCCGGCGGCCGCCCGGGCGTTGCTTCCCCACCTCTTCCGGCTGGGGCCGATCGAGCTCGGCATCACCCCGGAAGGGCTCTTCCAACTGTTGGAAGCGACCGACCGGCCGCCCGCCGACCCTGATCCCACCCCGCTGTTCCAACCCGGCGAGGTCGTCTTGGTCACGGGCGGCGCCCGCGGCGTCACCGCCGAGATCTCGGTGGCCCTGACCCGCGCCTGGCGGCCCACCATCCTGCTGCTGGGCCGCAGCCCGGAGCCCCAGCCCGAGCCGTCCTGGCTCGCCGGGGTCACCGGCGAGGCAGCCCTCAAGCAGGCCATCCTGCGACATGCGGGGTCGGCCGCGATGAAGCCCCGCGAGCTCGAGGCCGAGTTCCGCGCGCGTCTCGCCAACCGGGAGATCCTGGCCACCCTGCATCGCCTCGAGGCCGCCGGCGGGCGGCCGATCTACCGGTCGGTCGACGTCCGGGACGAGAACGCCGTCCACACCGCCGTGGCCCGGATCGAGTCGGAGATCGGCCCAATCGTCGGTCTGGTGCACGGAGCGGGCGTCCTGCGCGACCGCCGCATCGAGGACAAGACCCGCGACCAGCTCGACGACGTGCTCGGCACCAAGATCGCCAGCCTGCGCCATCTGCTCGCCGCGCTCGACCCCTCCCGCCTGCGCCTGCTCGTGCTGTTCAGCTCGACGACCGCCCGCCTGGGGCGCCTCGGGCAGGTCGATTACGCCATGGCCAACGAGGTTCTCAACAAGGTCGCCCAGAAGTGGAGCCGCCTCCATCCCGCCTGCCGCACCGTGTCCTTCAACTGGGGGCCGTGGGAAGGGGGAATGGTCACCGATTCGCTGAAGAAGGTGTTTCGGGCCGAGGGGGTCGGACTGATCCCGCTGGAGGCGGGTGCCAACCTGTTCGTCCGGGAGATCGCCGCCCGTCAGCCCCCGGTCGAGGTGGGCGTGGTCGGACTGGAAGGAACGATGGCGCCCGGGCCCGACGCCGGCCGGCCCGGGCCCGACGCTGGCCGGCCCGAAGCCGTGCCGACGGGTGCCGCCTCCGCCGCCGGCCCCACGGCAGGCACCGCGTCAGGAGCTGCGCCAGGAACCGCGACCGGTCCAGCCAACGCCGCCACCCCCGCCCGGCGGTTCCGCCTGGCCTTCGAGCGGGAGCTCGACCTCGATCGCGACCGCTATCTCGCCGCCCATATCCTGAACGGCGAGCCGGTCTTCCCCGTCGCCATGATGGTGGAATGGATGGCCCACGCAGCCATCCACGAGAACGCGGGGTTGCAGTTCCACGGATTCGACGACCTGAAAGTGCTGAAAGGCATCGTGCTCTCCGGCGGGCGACCCGCACGCGTCAGCGTGTATGCCACCAAGATCCGGCCCGCCCCGCAGGGGCTGACGTGCAGCGTCGAGATCCGCGGCACCCCGGGCGGGAAGGACGTCGTCCACGCCAGCGCCGAGGTGGTGCTGGCCGACAGCCTGCCCACCGCCCCGGACTGCCGCGTCCGCCCCGATATCTCGCGGCCCTACCCTCTGCCTGTCGGCGAGATCTACCGGCAGCACCTGTTCCATGGGCCGCTGATGCAGGGCATCCACCATGTGCAGGGCTGGTCACCGGAAGGGATCGTGGCCGAGACCGGCACGACCCCGCCGCCGGCGGCCTGGGTCCGCGATCCGCTGCGACCGGCCTGGCTGAGCGACCCGCTTGCCCTCGACGTCGCCTTCCAGATGATGATCCTGTGGACCACCCAGGTCGGAGGCGCCCCCTCGCTGCCGACCGCCGCCGCGCGATATCGGCAGTTCCAGGCGGCCTTCCCCGCCGATCGGGTCTCGGTGCGGATCGCCGCCCGACAGGCCGGGGCCTACAAAGCCCAGGCCGACATCGAGTTCGTCGATGCCCGGGGCACCCTGGTCGCCGTGCTGGAAGGGTACGAGTGCATGATGAACCCTTCCCTGCGCGAGGCCTTCGGACACCGGACCCTCGAACGGCATGCCTCGGCCTGATTCCCCGGTGACCACGGAAGCCTTTCCGGCGCCGCGG
>CALLCO010000233.1 GCA_937998695.1 Candidatus Ozemibacteraceae bacterium | reverse complement strand
CCTGGCGCAGGGCCAGGCGCTCAGGGGCCGTCGGGGAACGGTGCTGAAAGCGGAGAAGGGCGCCGGCGAGATCGGCTGCCGAGCCGGGCCGGAACCAGGCCAGGGGGAGCCGCCGGCCGAGTTCCCGGTTCGAAGCGTTGTCGGAGGCCAGGACCGGCACCCCCATCGCCGCCGACTCCCGGACCGTGCCGGCCAGGCCTTCCTCGAAACTGGCGTTGATGGTGAACCGGCTGGCGGCCATCAGGGCCGGCACGTCATCGCGAAAGCCGAGCAGGTGGACCCGCCCGGTCAGGCCAGCCGCCGCCACCCGGTCACGCATCTCGGGACCGTCCGTTCCGGTGCCGGCCAGGACGAGGTGCAGGTCCGGCCACCGCGGGGCAGCTTGCTGGAAGGCTTCGAGCAGCACCAGATGCCCCTTGTTGGGGTGATAGTTGGCCACCATCAGGCCCACCACTGCCCCGGGCGGAGTGGGTAGTGGCTCGCGGAGAGGTGGGATCCGCGCGGGGTCGAACCGGTCGGTGTCGGTCGCGGGATGGACGACCTTCACCCGCCGGGGAGCGATGCCGAGCGAGGTCAGACGGTCGGCCACCGCGTCGCTGACCGCGATGTACCCCCGAACCGCGGAAGTGCGATACTTTACCAGGCTGATCGGGTTGAAATCGGGCCGGAAAAGAACCCGCCGGGTGACCACCAGCCCCCGGAACCGGGTGACCAGCGCCACCAATGCCCACATGGTATGCGCCCACGCCCGGTGGACGTTGATCAGGTCGGGCCGGAAGGCCTGGAACTCCCGGTACAGACCTAGCAGGGAGGCCGGGTCGAGCTCCCGGCGGAAGGGCACGGGTCGCACCTTCACCCCGGCGGTGGCAGCGCGCTGGGCCAGCACACTTCCGGTCTGGCAGACCAGAAGGACCTCGTGCCCCGCCCGAGCAAGGCCCTGGCACAGGAACAATGCCTGTTGCTGCCCCCCGCTCCAGGAGGCGCCTTCAAGAGAATGGATGATCCGCATGCCGGAACTCTACCGGTCCTCTCACCCCATGTCAAGCAATCCCCCTGCCCCGAAAGTTGACATGATTCCAGATCTGGGGGGGAGCCCTGCATGTCCCGTTGTCCGGTGTCTGGTGACGTGGTAAGATGCGGTTCACAATCCACCGAGACATTCGGGGGTCGAACGAGGTTGGTCATGTGGACATCGAGATGCCTTGCCCGTCACCGCCAGATGATTCCCTTGGCGGTCTGGCTGTTGGGCGCCGTTATCCTCCTCGCCCTGGTGGGATGCGGCGGCGGAGGAGGAGGCGGGGGAGGCGCGACCGGCGGGGCACTCGAACTCGCCCTGGTGCCCGGCAAGATGACCCAGGAAGGATCCTCAAACATGGATGTGCTGTTCGCCACCGCAAAGGGCACCGGAGTGAGCGGCGGCTGGATCGAAAACCAGCAGGGGGTGAAAATACCCGGCTCCGATCTGTCGTTCGAGAGCGTCACGGGCCGATATGAACGGCTGCTGACCAGGCCGACCGACGGCTTTCCGACCGGGACCTATGTCCTCAAATATCTGCATGGAGGGGAAACCAAGGAATACAGGCCGAACCCCCTGTCATGGACGGTGTTGCCGCGTTTCCCCTCGGCACCGGTCAAAATGTGGGACTCCTTCACCCGCTATCTGACCGTTCAGTTCTCGTCGATTCCGGGGGCTTCGGTGCGATACTTCCTGCGTATGTACAATCCCAATTCCGGCCTCCTGCGCAAGGAAACCTTCGACACGACGGCCAGCGAGATCCGCGAGTATGTCCCGGACATCGGAGACATGCAGGTGATGCTCGTCGGCGACATCCGGGAGGGCGGGGTTCTGAAGGCCCGGATCCTCCACTTCTTCCAGGCCAGCCAGTTCTAGCTTCCGATCGGAGCCCCGCCTCGGCCCGGCCTCGGGGGTTGGCCCGGCAGAGGGCACGGCAGGCCGTTTCCCCAGGGAAGCGCGGCATTTTGCTGGCCGGCTGACTGGTGAAAGAGATGGCCGGCAGACCCCCCGGGATCGGGGCCTCATATGACTTCCGTCGTTTCCTGAACCCTGGGGCCGGGTTCGCCTCCAGACAACCAGTCCGCAGGCTCGGATCGGTGGCCTCGGGTTCGGCCCGATTCGTCGTCAGAACCTCGCAGAATCGCCATCCATGGCGATCTGCGAGGCGCGAGGCCATCCAGGCCTCCCGAGACGTCGAATCGGCCTCTCCCTCGGACCGATCCGGCCTGCTCCATTGGTGTCTTCCGGCGAATCCGACCCCAGGGTGGATGTTTCAAATGCGGTAGTCTTACTACGCCAGGCAATGCCTGCACTGGTGGCGGAGGGATGACGCACCCGGCTCAAACTACGGCCGGGGATCTTGCCAGTACCAGGCGTAGTAGAGATCGTCAAGAGTCTGGTAGGATGCCGAAAGCTCCGGAAAAGCGGCGGCGGCCTCCTCGCGTGGACCCAGGTCGAGGCGCCATCCGTTGCGATGCGTGGCGTTCGCCCGTCCCTGCAACACTGCCACCCGTGTCAGCAGCGGGACCACCTTGATGACCGTGATTCCCGAAGCGATTTCGACCCCCACATGGGGGGTGGCAACCCTGACCGGACTGGAGGCGTGGCCCGGGGGCAGGCGGAGCCCCAGACATCCCCGGTCGAGCCGGCACCCCTGAGCCTGATCGAAAAACCACAATCCAGTTTCTTCCTTGAGCCGGAGCTGAAGACCACCCGGGCCTGTGAGGCGGACCTGTCCGTCGTCACCCGTACGAAGGCCCTGCCCCGGTTCGATGAACGAACCCGTCGCCAAAGGAACCAGCCGCCCCGGCGCTTCCATCTTCCAGGCCCGGCCTTCCTGGCGGATCACCTGCATCGAACCGCCCGGGTCGGCCCTGCCGGCGGCCATGGTGAGGATGAGGAGAGGCAAGAGCCCGAGGAGCCATCGCGGCCCCTTCCCACCAACGCAAGAGGCTTTCCCAATCGGCGAGGGGGGGGCGTATCCTGCGAAGGGGCGTAGACGGGAACCTGTCATGGAGTGCATGGAGGAGATGCTCAGGGAGCCATCAGGCGATAGAGCCGGATCAATTTCCCTTCGCCGTCAGCCACCGCGACCAGGCCGTCGGCCCGGATCGCGACCGCGGTTGGCACCCAGGGCTTGGCCCCTTCGCCCGATTCGAGGGCCAGGAGGCTGTTCCCACGGGCGTCCAGGCGGACCACCCGGTTGGCGCCAGCATCGGCCACCCACAGGCCGCCCCAGGGATCGAGCTGCATCCCGCTCGGTTCCCGGGCGGTATAGGCCAGCTGGCCGAGGAATTTTCCTTCCCAGGAAAAGCGTTGGAGACGCCCTTGTTCTTCGAGTACCAGCAGATCGGTGGCGGTACCCTGCACGGCGATCGGGTTCTTCAGTGCCCCAGGGATCTCACCGCGGGTTCCGAAGCCACCCCGGTAGGTTCCGTCGAATCCGAAGCGCAGGATCTTCGCATTGCCCCGGTCGGCCAGCACCACCTGGTCGGAGGCGAGGAACAGTCCGTGGGGCAGATCGATCTGCCCCGGGCGTGTGCCCCAGGTCCCGATGGTGCGGAGGAAGGTGCCGTCGGTCGAGAAGACATGGACCGCGTGGGCAGCGGTATCGGTCACGAACACTTCCTCGCGGGCCACGGCGAGGTCGATGGGCAGGCCGAGCATGCCGGGTCCCTTCCCCTTTTGCCCGAACGCCTTCATCAGGCGTCCCTCCTCGGTGAACCGGTACACCCGGCGATTCTGGCTGTCGGTGACCCATAGACTGCCGTCAGGCCCCCAGGTGAGGCCGCGGGGCCAGGCCATGAAGTCGTTGGGCCCGCCTTCCCCCACTTTGAAGGAGCCAACCTTTTGCAGGGTGGCACGGGGACCGGGATCGGCCATGGGAACCACCGGTTTCAGGACGATCGGCTCCGGCGGCGGCGGAGGCGGCGGCGGCGGAGGAGGAGGAGGCGGAGGAGGAGGAGGAGGCGGCGGCGGCGGCGGAGGAGGAGGAGGAGGAGGAGGAGGCAACGGGGCAACCACCGGCACTGGTGGCGAAGCCGGGGCAGGCACCGGAGAGGACGGCAGCACCGCCACGCCGGTCGCCGCGGCGATGATGCCGGGCCCAGAGGCTAAGGTCCCTGGCGAGGGAATGGACTCTCCCTCATCGGCCGGAGCATCGGCCAGGGAATCGTCGCTTCCGGGCAGATTGGGCAACGTGGTCCGAAGGACCTCGAGGGGTTGCGGAACCTCAGTCACCCTGGCCAGGAGAATGACGTTCAGCGGTCCGTCGCGGGGCAGGCGGGCCCGCGGCACGGTCAACACCAACCGGAACGGTTGCCCCTGGAAACCGATTCCATCCTGGTTTCCGAAGGGGGGAAGCTCGGGGGTCACGGCGAATTCGAGGGGCGGTTCCCGCTCTCCGCGGACCTGGACCACGACATCGCCCAACTGGACGACCTGTCCTTCCTGGGTGGGCAAAAGGTCCTTGATTTCCGGCCAGGACAGGTCGATCCGGAGACCATCGGCCACCGGTTCGGCTTTCAGAAGCAGCTCAGGCAGAGTCTGGAACCGGAAGGTCCCGACCGGTTGTCGACTCGCCGGGTCGAGCGCCCGCACCTGGAAAACGGCACCCCGGAGGTAGCTCACGGGGATGAACCGGGCTCCGTCGGGGCCCGACGGAACCAGACTGCCGGGAACGGGGCGTTCTCGGCCGGCGGCGTCGAGGTGGAAGACCTGGACGACATCCTCGAGACGGGTGCCGGCGGGCAGTTCGCGGTCGAACCTGACTTCGACCGGCTTGAAAGGATTGGCGAACCCCACGCCAGCCGGAGAAAGCAGACGCGCTGAATACCCGCCCCCGGGGTTGGCAGGGGACGGTGCCGGGGTGGGTGTCGTACCGGTGGCCGCGGGGCCCGCAGCGGAGACGGAGGAGGTTCCAGGTGCTTTCAGAGCCTCTGAGGCGGCAGCGGCGGTGGGCATGCCCGGGGCAGGGATGCCCGCGGATGGTAGGGGCCCTTCGGGGAGGCTTCCCGGTATAGGGATGGAAGGTGAGAGCACATCGGGGGTGGGCCCCACGGGGGTCGGAAGATTGAGGATGGGCGGAGGTTCCGCATTGGCCGTGGCAGTTGAACCCGCAGAGACCGCCACTCCGGCCGCAGGCGTTGGCCCGGTCGGAGGCAGCGCAGGGGGGGGCGACGCCGTCCCCGTGCCCGTGCTCGCCGGGACCGACCCGGCGGGAGAAACCGGGCCCTCGTCGATGACTTCCAGGCGGAAGGCCAGTTCCTTCCCTGGGGGGTCGGCGGTGCCAACCCTGACTTCATAAATGCCCGGCACGGTCAGCTCGACCTGGGACAGACCCCGGGGGTCAGCTCGGGACACGGCCCCATCGGCCGCCGAGCTCACCTCAACCACCCGTACCCCCGGCAAGGGCTGTCCGGCCGGATTCACGAGCCGAAAGGCCAGACGTTTCGGTTTGTCCAGCAGGAGAAAATGGGTGATGGTCGCTCCTGGCGCCCGGTCGGCGGGGAAGATCCCGCTGTAGTCGAAGAGGGGCGCGGCTTCTGCCCCGACGGCGCATCCGAACACCACGGCCACCAGGGCCAACCAACACAGACGATTCATGCCAGACCTCCGTTGCATAGCGGGATCACCCCAGGAATGGGGAGGGCCCACGGGCACCGTAGGACGGCGTTTTCCCGCGGACCATCCTCGGGAAACGCACGACCCGCTCAGCGGATCCAGACGCTCGACGGATACAGGGTTCGCAAGGTCGTCCAGACTGACTGGGCCTCGATGTAGCTCCGGTGCTTCTGGTACAGTTCCGCCAGCAGGGCGAGGGCGTGGTTGACCTGGATGGGGCGCTGGGGCGGCATCAGGGTCAGCACCTCGAGAAGGCGATCGACAGCCAGGGTCGGGAAGGCCTCCGCTGCGGCAAAGGCGCTGAGCAGCTGGCGTTCCTGGGGGGTGGGCTGTTTGTAGAGGGGGAAGAGGAAATCCTTGACCAACCGGCGGTCACGCCCGGCGAGGGCGGGCATCAGTTGCTTGTATTCCTCATAGGCCGCCAGTTTCTGATCGACGGCAATGAGGTACAGAAGGTGCACCGGCACCGTGCGAACCTTCCAGATCGACCGAAACGGTCGCACCAGATGGGCCAGGCTTTCGGTGCGGCCGGACATCAACTCGGTCAGCATGCGCACCTCGCGCACGAAATCGAGCTCGATCACCGGCAGGACCCCATTATCGTAGGGGAAGAGGTCCTGGCAGGCTTCGATCCGCTGCACCAGTTCCTGGCCCTGGGCGAGGGCCAGGGAGGGCTCGGTCAGATCGGACAGGGCCTTTTCCAGTGCGGCGATCTGGGCGAATCCGGGGACTTCGGCAAGGCGGGCCAGCCAGCGCTCAGCCTCGCTGGGTCGGCCCATTTCGTAGCGCAGGACCAGCCACAGCTGGCGGATGACCTGTCCCCGGAGGGCAGGGTCGGCCTCGGGGAAGGATTCCAGCAGGTTAAGATATTTCCCGTGGCGCAGGATCGCCGGCAACGAATGCCAGGAGGTGCGGGTCAACCCCAGCCAGTTAACGTCCTGCCCATGGTTCCGGGGGGTGACGGCGTCACGCGACTGGATGGCACGCAGGGCGGCTTCGGGAGCGTCTTTCACGAAATAGCCGGCGGTGACGGCATCCTGCAGCTCGCGGGCGGCGGCGAAGGCGTCGAGGTTCCCGGCCTGGGCTTTGGCGAGAGCCTCGACCACCTGTTTCTCCGACCCCGCCCAGCGCTTGACGTTGCGGCGGGTAGTGGCGGAAGGCTTCTGACCATGCCAGGTCTCGAGCAGCTCGCCGCCGGAGACATACTTGTTCGCCACGAACAGGCCATTCATTTGCAGGGTCTTGAACTTGGCCAGCTCGCGCCCCGTAAAGTGGGGTGCGGCTTCGGCCAGACCACGCTCGGCATCCTCATAACGGCCCTCGGCATAGTCGAGCAGGGCCCGCTGCACCAGGATGTGCTTGCGGAAACGCCCCTCGGGGAAAAGGGCCAGGCTGGTGTCCATGGCCACCCGTACCTCGGGGAAGAGGTTGGGATGGAGGCATTTGCTGGCCAGGGCGAAACCCAGCTCCCGGGTGGACTTGGGGAACTGGGGCCGGGTCATGTCCAGGGCCTGCCGGAAAGAGGCTTCGAACAGGCGGGCCGACTCCACCGGAGAGGAGAACGTAAGATCGACGGCTTGCCGGATGTTCCGCTCGATCTGGCTGGCCGAAGGCCCGGCCCAGACCGAGGCCGCGACCAGCAGCAGGGCGGTCGACAGCAGGAGGAGGCGGGTGGAGCGGAAGTTCATGACGGATTCTCTCCCTTGTCTGGATGGTTCTGGTCTGAAGAAATCGGGGCGACTGGCTCCCGCATTGGTCGATGAGGGTTTTGGGCAGGTTCTGGGGAAGTCGGGGTTCCCCGAGGCTGGGCCGGACTCGCCGGGCGATTCCGGTCGCCGGGTCCACGGGAATGCCCTGAACGGTTGCCCCGATCACGCCCTCCGGGCTGTCCGGCCGGGCCTGACGCTCCGGGCTGTCCAGCCGGGCCTGACGCACCGGGTTGTCTCGGCTGCCCTGTCGGCCCGGGCTGCCCACCGCCACTGCTCCCTCCCCCACTCCGGGGCCGCTGGCGGCGACGGGGCTGTCGTTCGGGGCCGAACCCGGAGGTTTCTTCCTGAGTTGGTTCCGAGGGTGGGCGGCCTCTGTCGGGGGCAGGTCCGCCGGAGGCGGCGGTCGTTCCGGCCGGCTCCCCTCCGTGGTCTTTCCGGGGCTTGCCCGGGCCGGAGGCAGGATGTTGTTCGGGGTGTCGCTCGCGTCCTCCCCCACCCTGCCGCTGACCGCGGGAACGCGCCTCTCCACCGGCCTCTCGCCGGGGTTGGCCACCCCCGCGGGAGGAGAACGCGCCGCTGTCGAGAAGGGTGCCGAACGACTCGAGCAGTTCTTCCCGGCCCTGCCGCGTTTTGGCCGAGAACATCACGGCATGGCTGACGCCGAGATCCTTGAGGAGCTCCCGGCGCTGGCGTTGAACCTGCTGCTGGGTCAGCTTGTCGACCTTGGTCAGAACCGCCAGATACGGGAATCCTCGCTCGCGCACCCAGGCCTGCATTTGCAGGTCGAGCGGCGAGGGGGGATGCCGGGCGTCGATGACCTGGACCAGCCCTTTGATCTCGGGACAACCCTCGAAGAATTCGTCCATCATCTTCTGGATGCGCTGGCGGGTGATGCGTGACGCCTTGGCGTACCCGTACCCGGGCAGATCGACCAGGTAGAACCGGTCGTTGATCAGATAGAAGTTGATGGTCAGAGTCTTGCCAGGGGTGGCGCTGGTCTTGGCCAGTTCGCGCCGGCCGACCAGGGTGTTGATCAGCGAAGATTTCCCCACGTTGCTGCGTCCAACCAGGGCGATGACGGGGAACTTTTCGGGCGGCAACGCCTCCAGGCTGGTCACGCAGGCATGGAAGGTCGCGGCGGTGATCTTCATGGTGGTCGGTCCGGTCAGGATTTGCCTTTTCGTCCAGATTTGCGGGCGGCCGGCTTGTCGAAGGGGTAGTTGGCGAACCGCAGCGGGGTGGTCTTGGGCTCGCCCTTCAAGGCGAGTTTCATGACCTGCTCCCAGTTCTTGACCCGATGGATGGTCATAACTGTGCGGATTTCCTCGGGGATTTCGGACAGGTCTTTTTCGTTCTCCTCCGACAGGATGATCGTGGTGATGTTGTTGCGGTGGGCGGCCAGCAGCTTCTCCTTGATGCCGCCGACGGGCAGTACCTTGCCGCGCAGGGTGATCTCCCCCGTCATCGCCACGTCGTGGCTGATCGGCACCTCGTTGAGCGCCGAGTAGATGGCGGTGGTGATGGCGATGCCGGCCGAGGGGCCGTCCTTGGGCACCCCGCCCTCGGGGAAGTGGATGTGCAGGTCGATCTTGTCGTAATCGATCGGCCGCATCTTGAGCTGGGCGGCTCGGGATCGCAGGAATGACAGACTGGCGTGGGCCGATTCCTTCATGACGTTGCCCAGCGAGCCGGTCAGGATGATCTTGCCGCGGCCGGGCATGACCGCAGCCTCGATGGGCAGGATGGTGCCGCCGACTTCGGTCCAGGCGAGGCCGGTGGCGACGCCGACTTCATCGCGCTCTTCCTTCTTGTCGGGGTGGAAGGTCGGCACCCCGAGATAGGTCTCGACCTTCTTGTCGTCGATCACCAAGGGGGTAGCCTCGAACTTCTGCTTGAGCTGATCTTCCGTTTTCTCTTTGCTCTCGGTGACGATCTGGCGGGCGACTTTGCGGCAGACCGAGGCCAGTTCTCGCTCGAGGCTGCGCACGCCCGACTCGCGGGTGTATTCGCGGATGATCTTGCGGATCGCCGACTCCTCGATGCCGACCTTGTACTTCTTGACGCCGTTCGATTCGAGTTGCTTGGGGATCAGGTACCGCTTGGCGATCTCGACCTTCTCGTCCTCGGTGTAGCCGGGCAGGAAGACGATCTCGAGACGGTCCTTCAGGGCCGGGGGAATGGTGTGCGGCACGTTCGCCGTGGTCAGGAACATCACCTTCGACAGGTCGAAGGGCGTCGAGATGTAGTGGTCGCTGAAGCTGTGGTTCTGCTCGGGGTCGAGCGCTTCGAGCAGGGCCGCGCTGGGGTCGCCCCGAAAGTCCATGCCCATCTTGTCGATCTCGTCGAGCAGGATGACCGGGTTCTTGGTGCCGGTGTCGCGCAGGGCCTGGATGATGCGGCCCGGCATGGCCCCGATGTAGGTGCGGCGGTGCCCGCGGATCTCGGCTTCGTCGCGCATGCCCCCCAGCGAGATGCGGGCGAACTTGCGGTTGAGCGAGCGGGCGATCGACTTGCCCAGGCTGGTCTTGCCCACGCCCGGCGGCCCGATCAGGCACAGGATCGGCCCCTTGATCGATTTTTTCAGACGGCAGACGGCCAGGTATTCGAGGATCCGTTCCTTCACCTTCTTCAGGCCGAAATGGTCCTTCTCGAGGATCTTTTCCGATTTCTCGAGGTCGATGCGATCTTTGGACGCTTTTGACCAGGGCAGCGAGACCAGCCAGTCGATGTAGTTGCGCGAGACGGTCGCCTCGGCTGACCCGGGCGGCATCTTGGCGAGTTTGACGATCTCCTTCTCCGCCTTGGTGCGGGCGTCTTCTGGCATCTTGGCCTTGGCGACGGCTTCCTTCAGCTCCTCGATCTCCTCGCCGCGCTCCTCGCCCTCGCCCAGCTCTTTCTGGATGGCCTTCATCTGCTCGCGCAGGTAGTATTCCTTCTGGATCTGCTCCATTTGCTTGCGCACCTGGCCGCGGATCTTCTTCTCGACCATCATGATCTCGAGCTCGCGGTTCAGGATGGTGGCGATCTTTTCGAGGCGGGCCTTGGGTTCGAAGGCTTCCAGGATCTCCTGCTTCTCCTCGACCTTGAGGGTCAGATGCGCCGTGATGATGTCGGCGAGCCGGCCGGGTTCCTCGACGTTGTTGGCGACCATGATCACCTCGAGCGGGATCTTCTTGTTGATCTTGACATACTGCTCGAACAGGCTGATCACGTTGCGCATCAAAGCCTGCATCTCGATCGTCTTTTGGTCGGCGGTGACCACTTCGGCGACCTGCACCTCGAAATACTCGTCGGTCTTGGTGAAGGTCTTGATCTTGACCCGGGTCGTCCCCTCCACGAGGATCTTCAGGATCCCGTCGGGAAGTTTGAGCAGTTGGAGGATTTCGGCAATGGTCCCTGTCTCGTAGAGGTCCGTCATCGCCGGGTCGTCGGTCTTGGCCTGCTTCTGCGAGCACAGGATGATTTTGCGGTCCTTCATCATGGCTTCCTCAATGGCCCGGATCGATTTCTTGCGGCCAACGAAGAGAGGGACGACCATGTAGGGGAAGACGACCACATCCCGCAGGGGGAGCAACGGATGGACCTCGCCGGACGCCGGGGGGGCGGGTGGCTTGGCTGGGGGAGCGGCGGGAGGATTGGTGCGGGAATCGTTGGTGTCCATTGATCTTCCTCGTGAGAAAAGTTGGATAAGATTACATCTTTTGCCGGGAAAAATGAAGGGAGACGTTCATGCCGTCGGCAGCCCCCCTCCTGGGGTGGGCTCGGCCGAGGGTGCTTTCGGGAAGGGGAAACGCTCCAGCTGGGCCTCGACGCGCTTCAACAGACGCAACAACCCGGCCAGCGCCGACGACGTTTCGTCGATGACCGGCGGCAGGCTGTTGATCGCCAGTTCGATGTCGGCGAAACCCTCCACCAGCTTCTCATAGAGAGCCGGCCAGGCGCCGGCCGGAACCGCTTCCATGGCGGCGACCTTCTGCTCGAGGGTGGCAAACGCCACTTCTTCCCCGGTCAGGCGGAGCGACTCGATCTTGACCTGTTGCAGGCGGTAGTGAATCCGGGTTTTGAGGGTGGCCAGGGCCGAGGTCTCGGGCGGGGGTCCGTTCGGCCAGGCCCGCAAGGCCTGCAGGATCGACACCGGATCGAGGCCGGGCCGGCGCAGCAGCCAATCCCCCTTGTCGCGGGAGATGGCTTCCTTCTGCAGGCGCTTTTCCAACAAGATCCGCCATGGTTCGGCATCGAACTGGGGGGGATCCTCCTCCAGGGTGAAGCAGCGAGCCAGATCGAGGCGGATCTCCCGGGTGCACAACAGGTGCAGGATCCGTTCCTGGCAGGCTTCGCGGGTGGGCGACCCCGGCAGGCTCCGGTTGAGGAGCCAGGCCAGCTGGATCAACGTGGCGGCGGGAGTGGTCGGCAGGCTCCCCTTGGTCTCCCAGGTGGCGGCCACCTCTTTGAGGAGCGCGACCAAAGCCGGTTCGACGGCCTGCACCTCGGCGACCAATGGCGGAAGGCGAGGGGCCAGGCCCGGGAGCCGCTCGGCCACGGCCATTGCCCAGCCGGCGGCGAAATACATGACCCCTTTCTCCAGAAGAGGGCCAGGGACATTCCAGGCCAGGAGCCGGTTCAGCAGTCCGGCTCGGCGGGCCACCCGCAGGGCATGATCGTGCAGGCTTCCGATTCCATCTGGGGAAGGGCGGGTCTTCAGGTCGTTGACGCGATCGGTCAGAGGTTTTTCCACATCCTGAGCCCAAGTTTTCCCGAGGGCGCGGATCCGGCGTCGGAGATCGGACGCCCGCACTGCTAATTCCGCGGGCGATGGTGGGGCGAACGGGTTCAACCCGAGAAGGGAGGGGCCGGTCAGTTCCCCTTTGGCGTTTTCGCAAGGGATATAGGAGGGGGCTTGAGAAAGCAGTTCCAGCGCCAGCTCCTTGGGCAAGGTGGCGAGCTCGGGTGGGCTGTCCAGGAGAAACGGATACGACCGTTCCTGCTCGAAGGACAGGGTTTCCAAAAGGGTCCGATCCTTGCGAGCCGTTCCCAATGTCGACAGGGTCGCCTGAATGTCGGACTCGAGCCGTTTTTGCCGATCGACCGGCATCGCCAGGATGCCCCAGTCGTTCATGACCTTCGGGTAGTCGGTCGGTTGATCCAGGGGCACCAAGCGGAAGGTCAAACCTTCCCGCAGTCCGACCTCCCGGCCAACCGACACCCCTTCCACGACAAGGGACGGGACCTTGTCATCGACCAGGAGACAAACGTAGGCCGGGGGTTGGGGCAATACCCCATCGGCCTTCCACGGGGGTACCTTCCAGGCAGGGGTGGCGAGGAGCAGCGGCACCAATCGGGGCAAGAGGGTGACAAGCTGCCCACCCGGGGTCAGTTTCCGGGCAAAGACAAAGGACTCGCCTTCGACCTCCTTTACCACAAGGTCTTTGATGGTAACTCCCTGGGAATTGGCAAACCCCGTCGCGGCAGGAGTGGGGACCCGGTTGATGTCGAAGGCCTGGCTGGCCCGAGGGCCCCTGACCTCGGTGGCCAATTCGGTCTGGGTTCCGGAGAGTCCCTCGATGAGCACCCCGAAGCGGGCAGCACTGAACCAGACCTTGATCCGGGCGGAGCCAAAGCGCTCCTTTTCCAGGAGATCCGCCAGGATGGCCGGAAGGTCCCGGGGATCACGCCCGGCGACACCTGCCGGTAGTCCCCAGAACCCCGCTTCCAGCAACAGGTTGGACGGCAAACTCCCTCCTCGTCCGATGCTTCGAGAAAGTACGGGCAATTATAGACGCAGGGCAGGCGAAATGCAAGGAATCAGAAGGCCAGATCAGTCCAGGCTCCAGGGCCCCAGGTCAAGCCAGGAGGGGGCACCGCCCGGGGCACACAACCGGGCAACCAGGGCATCCCAGGTCGGGGCAGCTCCCACCAGGAGACGGTCTCCCAGTCCGTAGTTGAGCCGGAATACCTCGGTGGCCCCCTCGAGGTTCAACAGGAGCTCTGCGGGGAGAGTATCCAAGATGACCCCTGGTCCGGCGGCCTCCGGATCGATTCGCAGGAGACGCACCGTCCAGGTTCCGGGGGGGAGGTCGGGAGGAAGAACGAACTCCCGGCGCAGGACCACCCCCCGACCTTCGGTGGAACCGAAGGGGGGGCCAGGAAGCATGTCCAGGGGCCGATGGAGATCATACGCGGTCAGCACCCCATGGGCCTGAGTGAGGAAGCCCCCAGCTCCCACCAAAAATGCGCCGATCGTCTGGGAAAAAGACTCGGCTTTCGTCGGAAACAGAGTGTATGAATAGGCAACGACCCGAACGACGTTTTTCCCCTTCCCTCTGGCCATGGAACCTTGCAATGGCCACGTTCGCACCTCGGCGCCAGTGACCTGGAGACGGCTTCCATCGCCCAGAATCAGTTCTGGACACCCTGGCGAGGGCGCCTCGACCACTTCTGAGACCAGTGGCCGAAGGCGGGTCAAGAAGCCAGCCGGCTCAAGCAGGAAATGGGGACGCAGCAGTTCGCGCACATTGGGTGGGTAAACCAGGCTTCCCAGGACCGGCCTGGCTCGAGATTCACGCCGCAGAATCTCAATTTCCTCGGGTCCGAGGGCATCGATCAACCCCAGGGTCAGATCTGGGCGAAACCCATGCGCCAGGCGAAGGTACCACAAGGGCCGGAACTCGACGTCGTTGCTGACCAGCAAAGTGGCCCCCCGGGGCACGGCGGCGGTCATCCGTTCCGCCCAGCGGGCCGCCTCCTGGTCGCGCGGGGACAGGCGGCTGGCCCCGAGCAGGACTCCCCCCGCGGCGACGACGCACAGGATGAAGATGCCCGTTCCAGGCTGACGGCCCGTCAGCCGCCAGACCCCCAGACCGCTCAACCCGCAGAGAGCGAGCACACTTGGCAGCAGCATGGTCTGGGCCTCGAAGGCGTTGTAGTTCAACACGAAGCCGGAATTGACCATCAAGATCCACAGGCAGGCCACCATGGCCGGGTCAGGGCCAGGGCGGAGATCGGCTTCCGGCGCCGGGGGACCGCCTGCCAGGCCTGGGGTCGTCGCGCGCGCCTCCGCCAGACCCTCGGCTGGAGCGGGGTGACGTGAGGTCTGGAACAGGTGCCAGAGGGCCAGACACGGCAGGATGACCATGGCCGGGCCGCCATCCCCGGCCATGAACCGGACCCAGTCGGCCGCCCGGGCCAGCAGTTCCCCGGGGGGGAACACGAACAGGGCCTTGCGGAAATCCGCGGCGGTGAACACCCGCCAGAAGCCTTCCAGATCCTGGCCGACCAGCGGGTCCATCAGGACCCGGTCAGGATTTTGCAGCCGCAGAAAGAGATCGAGGGTGGGAAGCGCCCCCACCAGCGCCCCGAGCAGGCCCCAGATCAGGGTCCGGCGCTCGAGCCGGGCGGCCAGGCCGGTGTCATACCAGCCGGGAACCAGCGCCAGGCCCAGCACCGCGAAGGTCGGCCGGTTCCCCACGCCCAGGGCGGCCAGACATCCCAGGGCAAAGGCCCGGCCCCGTCCGACCGGACCTTCCCGCGCCCCCCAGCCGACCCACAGGAACAACGCCAGGAGCAACACCTCCAGGGTGTAGACTTCGGCGTTGGTGGCTTGTTCCCAGAAGGTGGTGAAGCCCATCGCCCAGACGGCCATCGCCAGGGCCCCGGCGGCCGGCAGGCCAGCTCCGTGCAACCAGAGGGCAAAGAAGCCCGCGCCCGCCGCCCCGAGCAGGGCGGACAGGAGGTTGACCCGCCAGGCTGGTTCCCCGCCCAGGGGCAGGCGGACCGCCAGGTTGGCCAGTCGCGTGAACAGCGGGTATCCAGGCGGGTGCGGCACATCCAGGGTCATGGCGGCGGCGGCCAGTTCGCCGGAGTTGTACCAGGTGATTCCGGGGTGAAGCGTAGGCAGGAACAGAGCCAACCCGATGGCAACCACCGATCCCCAGAGCAGGAACGTGCCCCGGCGACCGGAGGCAGACGGCCCGTGAGGTGAACCGGCGGCCTCCCCCGCCCCGTGCTCGCTGGTGGGGCTTTCCCGCCGGGCCCGAGCTGCTTCTCCCGATGGGGCGATGCTCCCCACGGGCGATGATTCCCCGATCACCGGAGAGGATGCCGGCAAGCCCGCCCTGGGCCTTCCCATCCCGGTCTCTGGCGGAAACCCGCGGCCTTCAGCACTTCTCGAGCAGGCCCAGCATCGCGTCCCGTTCCTGGGTATCCTCGGGGAAGTTGAAGATCATGAACTGGACCTGGATCTCGAGATGCCGGGTCTCGGTGAAAATGATCTGGTGTTTGTCGATGTCGCGCTTGACCCGGCGCAGGAAGGATTCCGCGCCGGTCCGGCTCGCTTCGGCCAGCAGCACCGTCACTTTGTCCGGCGCGAAGCGGGCCACCAGGTCGGTGGGCCGCTGGTGCAGGGTCAGGATGCGGCCGATGTCGCACAGCAACTGGTCGAGCAGAAACCCGGAGGGTGGGTCGGGCTCGCGCCTCTGCCCCATCACCACGCGGATCACCAGGAACGACAACGGCAGGGCATCCTTTTTCGATTTCAGGAATTCGGTGGCCATGCAATCGTTGAAATACTCGCGAGTGTAGAGTTGCGTGGCCTTGTCGATGAACTTGCCCTCGAACGAGGTCAGCTTCAGGTTGGTGGCCCGCAGACGCTGGTTGAGCTCTTTCATGATGCCCAGCGCGACCGGCGGATACTCGGCGATGAGGTCGCAGAAATCGGTCTTGTGGAGCACCAGCACCCGCGAATTCTCCCTGGCCATGGCCGAGGCCGCCCGTGGTTTGTCGTCGTAGAGCCCCATCTCCCCGAAGAAGTCGCCAGGTTCGAAGATCGCCAGGTTCTTGGTCTTGGGCGGCAACCCCGTATAGATCGAGATCTTCCCCTCGACCAGCAGATACATGCACTCGCCCAGTTCGCCTTCGTTGAACAGCACCTCGCCCGAGGCGAACTCCTCGTCGCTGAGCACCTCCGCGATCATGCGGAGTTCCTGGCTGGTCAGGCTCTGGAAGATCGAGATCTTCTTCAGGAACAGGATCTTTTCGATGAGGATCATGGATGTCGGGGCCTCTGGTTCAGGTGCTCGCGGGGGCGGCCGGAGCCGAGAATAGCCCGGCCTTCCCCAGTTGGTCAAGGGCCCAGGCGCAGATCTCCTGCAAGGAAGCCGAACCGGTCTCGGTCTCCTTGATCTTGCGGATGGCCGGAACCAGCTCGGTCAGGCCGATCGAGGCGATCGTGAAGATGGCCGCCTCCTTGACATTCTGGTCGAGGGACTTGAGGTGGCGTCCGAGCACCTGCCGGCCATCAGGGCGCGGAATGCCGAAGACACGCGATCCGTAGTCGGCGATCTGCTTGAACGACAACCCCTCGAGAATGGGCAGCAAGTGGTAGATCAGAGTTCCCTCGCCCATGGTCTGCAGGATCTCGATGGCATTGCTCATCGACTCCTGGTTCGCTGAATACAGGCTCTTGAACAGGGTCCGGGCGGCCTGGTTCTGCTCGGGGGCGACCAGGGCGAGCACCACCCGGGTCAGGTCCTGTGCCTTCTCCGACAACACCATGGCCAGGAATTCGGCTTGCGGTTGCGGCAGGTCAGCGCGCACGACCCCTTCGTCGATCTTGGTCTCGAACACGGAGCGGATCTTCTGCATGCCGAAACTGGTCAGTTTCTGGCGGATCGGCGGGTCCTGGGACAGGCTCAGCAGGCGCACCGCCCCCAACTGCCCGTGCAGGGTGGCCTGGGGATCGTCGATGACCATCAGCAGGTCGGGAATGATCTCCCCGCCGTAGGTGGAGAGGGCTTCCAGGGCCAGTCGCCGGTTGCGCGGGCTGGGGTCGGACAGGGCGTCAATCAGGTGGGGGATGCTCTGCCGGTGATGGACCCGGCCGATGATCTTGATGGCCAGGGCGCGGATCTCCCGGACCTTGTCCTTGAGCAGGCGGTACAGGATCTCGAGATGCTCGACCACCTCGCCCGCCTGGATCATCAGATCCATGGAGCGCATGGCGGCCAGACGCAGATCGGGCTGCGGACTGGACAGGTAGGTGCGCAGGTTGACCCAGAACCGTTCGTCGCGGGTTTCCCCCAGAGTCTGGATGCCCAGGACGATCTCTTCGGGATCCTTGCTGAAGGTGAGCCGTTGCAGGATCAGCAACGCCTTCATCATCTGGACCAGATCGCCGCCCCGGATGACGGCGGCGGCCGCGGCGGCCTGTTGACGCACGTCGGGACTCTCGAGAAATTCGCCGACCCGCATCCGGATCTCTTCATCGTGCGGGTAGCGAATCAGCGTCTGGAGCGTGGTCAACCGCACCGAATCATCGTCGCTGCCCAGGCAGCGCAGCAGGAAGCCTTTGGTGTCAGGGCTGGGGAAGGCCGACATCTTCCGCAACAGGATCTTCTGCAGCGAAGGTCGCGCGGTGGAGGCCTGACGCAGCAGGGCCAGACGGGCATTGGTGCTGCCGAATTTGATCAACAGGTCGGCGGCCAGTTCGGCCACGTCGTCGTTGGGGTCTTTCATGGCCTCGATGACCAGCACCTGCGTTTGGGGATCGAGGGTTCCCAGGTCTTTTTCTTCGGGAGTGAACCGTTCGATCAGCGAGCGTTTCAGCAGGTCGAGCAGGCTTTTGCTGTACACCTCGCGCTGGCCCCAGGTCAGGGCGATCCAGAGGGCGCAGATCATCAGGGAGATGCCCGAGAAAGCCCAGGGGCGGGTCTGGACCCCCATCAACAGCGCGCCCGCCAGAATGGACCCGACCGGAATGATGATGCTTTCGTTGAAGGCGATCGAACGGGCCCGCCGCTTCGTCGGAATGGCGTTGTAGAACAGGTTGCTCACGGGCTGGAAGACCGCTCGCCGGAATCCTTCCTGATTGAACCGGGCATAGACTCCCGGCCAGAGCGTGTAGGAGAGGGTGGTCCCGAGAAACGCGAGGAAGGTCGAGACCGGATAGAACAGGTTGGCGTTGGAGACGCCCAGCCACTGGATCATCCGGCTGGTGATCAGGCTCTGGAAGGCGAGCGCCACCACGTTCGACAGGATCGTGAACCGGCCGAAAAAGGTCGCCAGTTCGACTTCGTCATGGAAGTGGGCCCCGAAGATCTCGGAATACTGGTATTCGATGAAGAACCGGCTGATCGTCATGAACAGGGTCGAGGCGGCCAGCAGCAGCAACAGCGGGGAATCGACCACAGCCCGGGCCTCGTAGCCGAACCGTTCCAGCCACGATTCGACCGCATACTTGGGCGTGGCTTCCCGGTCTCCGACTCCTACCGGGGCGGCGAACCGGTGCCGACAGAACAGCATGAACCAGGCGAGCGACCCGGCCAGCAGCACCATCCACAGGAACAGGAGGTTGACCACCCCGAACTGCTCGGCCGCGAAGGCCACCACCACCCCGCCGAACATCGCGCCGGCGATGGATCCTGACAAGATCAGGGGGACCAGCCGCTTGGCGTCGAGGGTGGTGAAATGGGAGGCGATCAGGATGGAAAAATGGGCCCCCAGCAGCGTGGCCAGTGCATTCTGCAGGATATACAACAGCGGGAAGCCGATGGGCAGGTCAAAAATGATCCACCCGCGCTCGATGACCATCAGGCAGAGCCCCAGACCGGTCACGGACGCCCCGACGAGGATCACCGACAATTCGATCTTGCCGAACCGTTGCTGCAACTCGTGAAAGAACAGACTCAGCGGGATGGCCACGAGCGAGCACAAGATGAACATGTGCGGCAGCAGGTCGACCCCCACCCGCTTCAGGAACAGGGTCTCCGCGACCGACTCGCCCAGGGCGAGGCCGGTCCAAATCAGGGTATTGAACACCCACAGGGCGACCAGATCCCCCCACTCCCCCGGCCGGATGTTCAACAACCGCTCGAGACGTTCTTTCATACCCTCGTCACCCCGAGATGATACCGTACCTCTGGTGGACGCACACCACTTTCCTTGTCCTGGGCGCCCGCATTCCCACATGTCTTCCCGTTTCCTTCCTGGAGTGCCCTTGCGTGCCCTTGCCCAGAAAACGAGGCCGAACGCCTGGCACTGGGACGACCAACCCTGTTCCATCGCGCCGGCTGCCGGGCTTGATCAGAACCTCCAGTCGTATTTGACGCCGATCCGGGTGCGGTTGATGGGCTTTTCGACCTCGAGATTGAGCAGGAACCCCCGTGGCAGGCGGTATTCGATGATGTAGGTCTTCTGCCCTTCGTTTGACATGGTCCCTTCATAGGCAAAGAAGAAATTGCGTCCGATGTATTTCCCGATGCGCAGGAACGACCTGGTGATCCCGGTCGTGCGATCGAAGAGCGACCCCAGATAGAGTTCGTCGAGATTGAAGGCGGTCGAGAGGGTAGAGCCCAGCAATCCTGACAGGTAGGTGTTTTTCAGACCTTCCAGGATCTCTTTCTCGAACAGGTCGCGGGCATCGGTCTGCTGGGCTTGCTCGAGGCTGCGGCCGAGGGTCAGCAGGGCGAACAGATCGCCTTCGGCCATGGGCGGGCTGGAATACAGGCGTGAGGTGAAACTGGACAAATGCCCGTTAAGGGTCAGGAAGACCTGGGTGTTCTGGATGTTGGTCGAGGATTTCAGGAACAGGTGCGGGTCGATGATCCCCTCCCGGTCGCCGAACCGCAGTTCCCCATTCTCGACCAGGAATTTCCGCCGCTGGAAGAACATCCAGCCCTGCACACATTGCACGGACCCGTCGAGACGGAAGGTCTCGAGGGTCCCGCTGACCCCGACCTTCCCCCGCATTTCGGCATTGAGGAAGGTATGCCGCACCCAGAAATTGCGGGGCACCTCGAAATCGACCCGATAGTCGAGGCTTTCGAGGGGAAGGGGCAACCGGCTGAAAAGCAGCCCGCCCAGACTTTCCGCCACGTTGAACCGACCCCGCGGAATCTTGACCAGGCTCCGGACCACGGGATGGTAGGGATCGCCCCGGCCCGTGACCGTCAGATTCACCCCGTTGGCTTCCAGGCCGCCCCAGGCGAAATCCAGTTTTTCCCCGTGCAGATCGATGGTCATCGAACCCAGCCCGCTCTGGAAGTCGAGCCGGCCCCGGCCCCCCAGAGTCCCGCGCCCCAGGCGGGCCCCGATCGGGTCCACCTCGATCACGCCATTCTGGGTGCGGGCGGCGATGACCACCTGCTTCAGTGGGGTGCGCATCCCGCGGAAGGCCAGGCTGTCCGCGCTCACCTGGAAATCCCCGGCGACCGCCGGCCGCCGGGGGTGCCCGGTCAGGTGCAGGCCCGCCCGGACTGTCCCGCTCGCGTGCTGGAAGACTTCCGGCAGATAGGTGGGAAGGTCGAGGAGAGGGCCCGAGGCAACCTGCACCCGAAGATCCATGGTGTCTGAGGAACCCCCATTGGGAATGGGCACCGTTCCGGCTGCCGTTACCTGCAGATGCGGGAGGCGTATCAGCAATTCGTCGAGCCGCAGTCGTGCGGGGGTCAGCTCGCCTACCATCCGCATCTCGGGCACCACCCGGCCGACCATCGAGCAGGCATGGATCCGGACCATACCCTTGAGGCTGGGCCGGTCGGCGGTCCCGTGCAGGGTGGCCTGCAGGGAAAGATCACCATCCACCGACCAACCGGGGATTTCGAGCAGGTTGCCCAGGGCCAGCAACGAAAACTTCGACCCGGTCACCGTGAGCGCCATCGTTCCGCCCGGTTCATAGGTGCCTTGCACCCCGAATAGCCCCTCTTTGAACCCCAGCTCGCATTGACGCAACTCGAAGAGGCCGTTCTGGTAGCGGATTTCCATGGGCCGCGGGGCGGTGATCACATCCTGGCCGCGACGGATCTGCACGCGGGCGAGCGTGGCATCGACCATGTCAGGGGGGCCATCCGCCAGGGTTCCTTCCACTCGGCACTGACCGTCGACGACCAAGTCATCTTTGCCAAAAGCCTTCCAACCATGGGCGACGGGAATGAACGACAGGTCGGTCCGGTCGAGATGGAGAGTGGCCCGATAGGGCTGACGGCCGCCCCAGCGCAATTCGCCGGCAGCGCTGACCCCGATTCGGTCGAAACTGGCGGTGGCCACCTGCAGTCGTTCGGGATCGATGATCACGTCTGCGCCGAGAGTGCCGAGGTCGCGATCGCCCACCCATAAATCCTTCCCCACAATGGTAAAGCGTCCGGTGCGGGTGCCGGGCGACCAGTTGAGATGCCCATCCAGCGTGACCTCTCCCTTCACCGCAGGCAACCACGACTGCAGTGATCTGATCTGTGACACCTGGAGACGATCGGCCCGCAGGGTGCCCAGGAAGGTTCCCGGGTCGAGGAAACGGCCCTGACCGGTGATGGTACCCCTGAAGGCATCGATTTCCAGTCGCCGGATCTCGCCCTGGCCCCCCTCGTACGTGCCCTCGATCTCGAGGGCGTCGATTGTCTCCGACCCGACACGCAATCCGATCGAACGGAGGCTGTAGCCCACCATGTCCCTCCCGGCCTGGTCTGGATACCGGAGATAGCCAGACACCCGTCCGTCAAGGTGGTTCCCGTTCGGACCCAACAACGGTTTGACCAGGTTGAGATCGAGATCGAGGCCGCCGATATGGCATCCGATCAGGCGGCGCAGACGGAAATCGTAGGCCAGATAGCCGTCGAGCTGGGCGTCCCCCGGCCCCTGTGCCTGGATCGGAGTCAGCGTCAGGCGGCCCTTGGCCAGTTCCAGGCCAGCCTTGAATGAGGTGAGGGGGTGACCGAACAGGACCCCCTGGTCCGTCCAGAGGTTGCCGCGGAGGACAGGTTCATCGAGCGGCCCGGACAGACTACCGGCAAACGAGACCGGCCCCGAGGCGATGGTTGGCGACAGGCCGAACACCCCCAGGTCCACGCCCTCGCACGACGCGTCCGCGGCATACCCGTTCGGACTGACACGGCCCTTCAGAGTGATCCGTCCTCCGTTATCGAAGATGGCCAAGGGGTCGTACAGTTCCCACTGTCCACCAACTCCTTTCAGTCGGGCACTCAGAAAACGGGGTCGGAACTCCCCTACCCTGCCACGAACCACCTCCAGGTCAGCCTCGTAGGCCACCTTCCCCTCGGGCGCCGGGAATCGCAATCGGAACGGGCCACGGCAGATTCCTGCCCGCTCCAGGTCTGCCACGAGGGGAACCTTGGCCAGATCGAGGCCATCGACCCGCCCCACTACCTCGCCGACAAGGGGCCCGGTGGCCAGGCGCTCGAGACGGGCTGAACCCGCCAGGGTGGCCCCGAAGGGCTGGGCGGTGAAGGTGGCCACCGCGCTCGAGTCCACCTGATCCCAGGTCAGATGGACCTCGCCCAGCGGTTTTCCCTCGTACCACCATCGGGTGCCGGTCGCCTGGCCCTGGGTTTCCACCCTGGTCCCGTCGGTCCAGCCGCGGCATCGGGCCGCGATCAGTCCCGGCTCGATGCCGGTCTCGCGCCCCTGATTGGCCCGGGTCAGCCAGTCCGGCTCAACCTGGAACCCGGAGGCCACGAGCTGGAACTCGATCCGCCCTGGCAGTCCGGACGAGGCATTCCAGGACCCGTCGAGCGTGAGGCTGCCGGTGGCCGCCGCCAGGCCGAGCGACCAACTGGCGGTCGTCGGCCCGGGTCGCTCGAGATCGAGCCGGATTTGCCCCTGCAACCCCTGGAAGCCGATCTCGACCCCCCGTAAGGCCAGACGGCCGGTCACTTCGCGGCGGGCCAGGGCCACCAGGTCGAGCGCCCCCTTCCCCAGCCAGCGGTCGATTGGCCCATGCCAGGCCAGGTCGGCATCGAAGGTGCCCCCGGCCACGCGCAGGCCATACCACCACTGCACCCATAAAAGCCCGGGAATGGCCCCGGCCTGGAATTCCCGAATCTGAACCTGCAGATCGGCCTCGCCGGAAGCCAGGGGCACCGTACCCGAAGCCCGCACCTCGCCGCCGAATGGGCTCTCGGCGAGGTGGAGCTCGGCCCGTGCTAGGCCGGCCGGCCGGTTGATGTGGAGGTCCAGCGCGGGGAAGCCGAATTCGCCCGCCCAGGTGGACAAATGGAGACGGCCGAGCCGCACCCGGTTCAGGGGCGGGGGTTTCCCCGGGCGGGCGCTGGGTGCCATCGTCAGGTCGGGATGCGAGGCTTTGAAGTCGCAGTGCACGCCGTCGATCTCGAGGGTTTCCGGCTCGGCCCGCCCCAGCACGAAATCGGTCAGGCCGGTGCCGGTCGGGAAGGTCAGCACGGCTTCACTGGCCGTCAGGAAAGGCGTTTCGCCAGGCATCGCGACGGCCAGACTGGCGATCTCGACCCGGCCCGCCACGTGGGCAAGCCGCAGGTGGCCGGCCCTGATGGCCAGGCCGAGCCGGGCCTCGAGCCGCCGGAGGATCTCGGCGCGGACCGATTCAGGGAGCACCAGGGCGGGCGGGAAGAGAGCCCACCCTCCCACCAGAATCAGGAACGTCAGCGCCAGGCCCCAGACCAGGCACCCCTTCAGGCGCCTCATCGGGGGCGGTCATACTCCCGCTCGAGCTCCTCGAGGCGGGCCAGCATCTCCTGTCGTCGTTCCGCCCGCACGGCTTCGAGCGTGGCCCGTTCCCGCGCCAGCCGGCGGGGGGTCACCACCTGGATGAGCAGGTAATAGACGGCGGCCCCGGCCATGCCGAAGGTGAAGGGGTCAGCGGCCGGCCGGCCCCACAGCAGAAGGCACACCAGGCCTGCGCCGAGGCTTCCCCACATGAACAACCGAGCCAGGAACCACCCAAGCGTCTGGAACCAGGCCTCCTGGGCCTTGAGGATATCGGTGGCCCGCTCCAGGCGGGCCCGTTCGCGGATCGCCTCGATCAGCGGGGCATCGGGGCCGAGCGTCGGGGCGATCTCTCCCAGGAAGGCATCGAGGGAAGGGGCGTTCTCGCCTTCCGCGCGGAGTTTCCGGATCAGGCCCCGGACCGCGTCAGGGGGTAGCGGCATCAGTTCCCTGCATCCGCGTCCTCCACCTCGTCGGGAAAGTCGTCATGCCGCTTGGGGGGTACCGACAACATGGTCT
Source organism: Candidatus Ozemibacteraceae bacterium (assembly GCA_937998695.1). Lineage (GTDB taxonomy): Bacteria > Muiribacteriota > Ozemobacteria > Ozemobacterales > Ozemobacteraceae > Ozemobacter. Next base: position 11,036 of record CALLCO010000233.1, on the reverse strand, counting down.
TAATGCAGAAACCCGACAGGGTGATGACGAAAATCCAGGAGCAGACGACGAACAGGAGGGCGTTGGTCTTGATCGCCAGCAGACCGGGGTAGGAGGCGATCAGCACGACCGTCGGCAAACCCCACAGGGTGAGCGGCGTGAGGAAGGATTCCTCAGGGTGGTCTTCCTGGAACCGGTAGTGGATGAGGTGCAGGAACGCCCCGATCACCAGCAGCATGACGAGGCGGGTGGCCCAGACGTAGGGGCGGTCGGCCACCTTCACGCCGTCCATGATCAGGGTGCTCCAGCCGTTCTGGTAGCCCCAGGCCAGGAAAATGACCAGGATGTAGAGCGGGGTGATATAGCGCCCGATGTACTGAAAGATGCGCGGGATCTTCATGTCGGCGCCCAGGTGCATTTCCTTCCAGGATTGGGCGGGCCCGAGGATCCAGATGAAAATGATGATCTCGACCAGCGCCAGCACCACCAGCAGGAAGGTGCCCGCCCAGTAGTCCATCTCGTCCAGGACGCCGTTCCCCAGGAACAGCACGGGGCCGTGCGCGAGCAGGAAATACAGCCCGCCGATCCACAACACCGCTTTGTCGTGACTGAGTTTAAACTCGTCCTTGAGGAAGGTGATCGGGGGCAGCAGGAGCGCCACCGAACTGGTGATGCCGGCGATGAACAGCAGAAAGAACCAGATGAACCCGAAGAAGCCTCCCAACGAAATCTGGGAGAAGATCATCGGCAGCGCCTGGAACCCGAGATTGAACGACCCGCTCTTGGCGATGGCCTCGGTGGCCTGGGGCCCGAAAAAGGCCACGGCGGCTGGGATGGCGATGGTGCCGCCCAGGATGACCTCGGCAAACTCGTTCATTGAAGCGGTCGCCAAGCCGGTCAGGACGATGTCGTCTTTCTTCGTCAGGTAGCTGGCGTAAGTCTGGATGGCCCCGGTGCCCAGGGACAGCGTGAAGAAGATCTGGCCGGCGGCGGCCAGCCAGACGGCCGATTGGCCGAGCTTGCTGAAATCCGGGGTCCACAGGAAGTTGAACCCGTCGGCGACGTTCCAGGCTGAACCCTCGGGAGTGCCGAAGGTGATGACCCGAAACGCCAAAACCACCGCGAACCCGAACAAGATGGGCATGCCGATCTTGCCCAACTGTTCGATCCCTGCCGACAGGCCTCGATAGAGGAAATAGAAATTCGCGAGGCTGGTGACGAGGAAAAAGAAGTAGGTGAGGCTGAAATCGGGGAAATATTTGGCCCGCAGGGTAACCTCGGTATAGGGGCAGCGCTCCTGATCGAGGGTAGGGTCGGCGGGATCCCAGGTGCCATGCTGGTCCGGATGGTACAAGAGCGCGGCGGGCACCTCGGCCGGCTCGGTCTTTCCCCGCACCTCGGCGATCTGGTCACGGGTGACGTCCTTGTGGAGTTTGACTTTCGGGGGCAGCCCCTGGAATTCGCTGAGGAAACGGCCCATTTCCTTGCTCCGGGCTTCGTAGCTCGCCCCTTCCAGGGCGGCATACCGCCCGGTGGCCGAGAAATAGGCGAAGGACAGGGTCCACGATTCGATGAATACGTAATAGACCGCGATGAAGAACGAGAGCACAAGCCCGAACACGCCGATGTATTTGGCCCACCGGTTCTTCACGATCTTGTGAAAGGTGCCGGGCAGGGTGCCGTGCCCGAGGCTGCCACCGTAGCGGCCGATGCCCCATTCGACCCACATCAGCGGAATGCCCAGGAACAGGAGGGCGACGAAATACGGGATCATGAAAGCCCCGCCACCATTGCTGGCAGCCTGGGTGGGGAACCGCAGGAAATTCCCCAGGCCGACCGCATTCCCGGCCATGGCCAGGATCAGGCCGATTCGCGATCCCCAGTGTTCGCGGGCAGGAGCCGCATTCTTCTTGTCGGGCATAGAACCTCCGGCATTCTCTGATCTCTATGAGTGAAAACGGAAATGTATAGCACAATCGCGTCCTGAGGTAAACCCCAGTTCCGAAATCCGCGCGCATTATCGCCCGAGAGGCGCTTCGGAGGGCAAGCGAGGGTCAGACTCCCCGCCACGGGTCCCTCTCCCGCCCTGAGTTCCTTTGCTTTCGCTCATATGAGCCTGTTGCATGAATCGGTTTTATCCCCATGAATCGGGCTTTGCCGAGCATCCGGTCGGGGTACGCAAAAACGCCCCGGCGAACCGGGGCGGGTGAGCGCTTGGGGAGGGGGGCTTACTTGCCCTTGGAGACCATTTCCTTCAGCTCTTTGCCGGGCTTGAACTTCACGACCTTCTTGGCGCCGATGCTGATGGGCTTTTTGGTCTGGGGGTTGACACCCTTGCGGGCGGCGCGCTTGGCGACTTCAAAGGAGCCAAAGCCGATGAGCTGAATCTTCTGGCCCTTCTTCAGGGTGTCTTTGAAGGTCTCGAGCATAACTTCGAGAGCTTTCTGGGCGGTGGTCTGATTCAACTTCGCTTTGCCGCTGATGGTCTTCACGAGATCCGCTTTGTTCATGGGTACCTTCTCCTTCCGATTTTGTTTTGGGGTTTAGGACAATGGGTTGATTGTAAAGAGCATCGGCCGCTCATGTCAACCCCCCCAGGAAAACTTTTTTCTTTGGTGGCGCATATCTCCAGATGCACCAATCAGGAGACGTTTTCCGGTGGCCTATCTCCCAATAGCTACACCCACCTCAGCCGCATTTTCTTTGTCATCTCCCGGATGGTGCATCGCAAAATACTTGTCCATCCATACCAAGGCCTAAGGCCACCCTCGGAGACGATCTATTTTTTGTGGGGTATCACTCGAAAAAACGTGATGTGCGTATGCTTCAAAGGTTTGGTGGCCATTCTGAAGCTTCGGCTTCGTTTACTACCCCAAGGAAATCCACCAACGATCGAAGCCTCTCCAATGTGTATGGCCGCAATTTCGCTGAAGCCCACATGGTGACTTGTTTTACAGCCAATCGGCCCGTGCCATGATGGACTGGAACATCTTGATGCCAGTTCGGGCACAACCGGAGCCCGACCTGTGCCGGAATGTACACGATCCGTGACGAGCCGAAGCTTGACATTGGCGCCTATCGCCCCCCCGCTGGCAGGTATTGAATCACCTGCTTCGACTCACTCCCGTATCACCGATCGTTCGCAGGAGATTTCTCCTCCACCCTAAAAAATCTTGCTTATGGCGCCGATGAGGAAAACAGTCTTTTATCAACGCAGGGGGACATCATGCTCGGAAATCGGCAGAACCTCACCCGCCTTGCCTTCGGCTTCCTCGTCATCGCTCTCTTCGCCGGCATCCTCATCGGCTGCAAGGAACATTCGAACGTTCTCCCCGTTGGGGCACTTGGTTCAACAAACAGTCCAGTGGTTGAAACCACGAGGATTGGGACTGGTACAATCGATCTTTCTGGGTTCGTCAAAGCGAAAGGGTCGGGGCAGCCGCTCGGCAACATTCCTGTCGAACTGATATGGGCCAATACCCTTCTGAAAAAAACCAGAACGACCGCAGATGGACGTTTTACGTTTTCCGGGGTCGGGGCAGCGTTGTATGATCTGGTGATTGCACGTGACTCCGCGACTTTCGCTTCCACGACCTATGTCGTTCAGGTCTTTGAAAACGGTTCCACTTCTCCAGCCAGCCCGGAAATTTTCTTGTCCGAAATTATTTCCAGTAATCCGGCGGCAAGAAAGTTTCCCATTTCCGGCTTTGTTTACGACGACAGCACCTCCAAACCCGTCGCTCTTCAGAGTGTCATCCTGTGGTCTGGCAGCACGGAACTGAATTCCACCTCGACCGGTGCCGACGGAAAATTCGAATTTACCGATCTTCCGGCTGGAACGTACTCGCTTGAAATCCGACAAACCCCTCAATATGCGGCAGTACCCCGCCTGAACATCGAATTGAAGACCACGGGCGTGGTTGTGCCCCCTGCCATCATTCGCTTGCCTCCAGTCACTACCAAAAACTGGACCATGCGGGGGATCGTAAAGAACGGAACGAACAGGGAACCGATCCCGATGATCCCTGTTTTCATGGGAACCACCCAAGTTGCCACGACTACGAGCAGCGGAGAATTTTTTGTTCAAGCCACCTCGGGGAATTTTTATGAATTAACCATTGGAAGTTCCGATTCTCCGTTCTATCCTGGAAAGGCCGGTTTTTTCCTTCACCCCGATGGGACGACTTCCCCCCTAATCGCCGAAATTCTGCTGACCCAAGACCCTGCCAAGGAGAAGGGTGTGAGGGTTTTAGGAACGATCACCGACTCGTTCACCGGGCAACCTCTTGAATATGTAAATTGTTCTTTGGAGGGTCATAGCAACTACCTTACGGATCGTTTTGGTCGATTTATATTCGAGAACGTTCCCATCGGAACGCATAAGATGACCTTTTCTAAACTTGGCTTTCACTCACTCACGGTTGGCTTTTCCACTATCTCTTCAGGTAGCGTTCCGGCCACTCTTTCTTATCAATTGATCTATAACCAAGAGATGGGAAAAGGATCGATCGCGGGGAGATATTTGAACCCTGAGGATGGCAAGGTACCTACAGATACATGGGTTCTTTTGGCTGAGTATTACCTTACAACAAAAACTGGTATAGCTACAATAAGTACACCTTTACGTAGAGAGGAAAGAATCATCACCGAAACCAATTGGGATTTGAACCCTGAATTCATAAAATTCACCAGTATCGAGTCATCTAATGCCATGGACCCCAACCGATATGGAACGTTCAAATTTACGCATTTGGACCCCAGTAAAAAATACCTCGTCTACATTGGAAAAAAGGGAAAAAAAATTGTAACTGGTTCCGTGAATATACCTGAAGGTTCAAATATCTCGTGGGTTCGATTGAAAAAAGATGATAACTATACCTATGCGTGGAACTTTGTATCTGTCCAGCCAGAAGTCACCACCTATATTTCCAACGTTGAAACGACTTACTAGGGGAAGAAGCCAGAATGATCCGAACCAGGTTCAAGGTTTTTATCCTCGTTCTTTTGTCGATCATTCTTGTGGCCTCTCGTTCATTTGGGCAGATTCTGACCGTCGATCCCGAGGTGGAGCAGTTGCCGGTGTACAAGCCGATGCACCTGGGGACCACCTTGTCGGGGACCACGGGGTTAATCAGCATTCCCACTCCCGAAATCCAGGAAGACCGCACCGCCATCGTCACCTACAAAGGCGGCATCACCAAGCGCGACCTGACTCTGAATCGCACCCGGTACCGGTTGTCGAAGAACGAGCACTTCACCGGACTGGTTTACCAGGCGAAGCCGAACCTCGAGCTGTCCGTGCTCAACCTGCGCTACGAGCGGTCGGCTGACCCTCTTCTGGCCGGTCTCACCTATAATGAAGACTCGACCACCTTCGGCATGAAATACTCGACGCACAACGCCGAACAGGACCTCTGCATGGGCTTTTCCTTTGCCCCCATGGATGCCTACGAGCTCAACCGCGCCGACCTGTCGCAAATCGAGAACCTTCGCCATGTCTATCTGACCATTTCAGAAAAGTTGGCCAAAGCGTTCTACGGGTATCTCAACCTGAAATACTGCTTCACCGACAAACAGAAGATCGATCTCGGCCTTGGCCAAACCCTGACCCTCGAGCCCAAGCAGTTTTTGGTCAGCGGCGTCGGTCTCGAATATGCCTGGAACGACTCCGTTTCTTTGTTCTGCGAGGGGAAGTTTGCCAATTATCGGGATCTGTACAAGGACGACTCGACCCGTGCCTCGTTCAATGCGGGCGTGCGGTTCGGCACCCGCAACGCCCAGCTCGAAGTGCTGGGGCTTTCCCTCGAGAAAGACCCCTACCTCTACCTCGGAGCCAGCGTCGGGTTCTGAAGGGGCCTAAAACCTCCGGAATCCATGAAAACTGGGGATCAATCTCTCCAAGGGTCTTTCGCTGGTTGCCTGCTCCCTGGTCCGACCTGATCAACCGGAGTTCGTCGAGATCTCCCAGATCCGGGGAGAGTGTGCTACCATTTGCCTGTGGTCCCTCCCAAGATCCAGCTGACCCTCAACCAGATCGCGGCCGGGCTGGCCAGCCCGGACGGGACCATCGTCCTCTCGACTTTGCAGGCCATCGAGGCCCAACCGCCCACCAAGAGCATCCCTCCCCTGCTCGAGGCTGCGCTGGTCAAAATCCAGGATCCCATTCTCATCTTCCAGATCCGCAAAACCTGGCGGCGCATTGGCCTCGCCTTGCGCGGCAAACCGGTCGAGGTCCAGGCCGACCACCTCGAGAAGCTCCTTCCACAGCGGGATAAACTGGAAGATCTGGCCCTGGCCGTCTCCTGCCTCGAACACACCGAGGCCATCCTGGCCGTCGATTTGCTGCGGGCTGCCAAATGGTATGAATTCCCTGCCCTGATCTTGCCGACCTTCTGCCTGTTCTTCAAGAAATACGGCAACCTGCAGGATGCCGACCACCTCGTCGGGCTGTCCCGCCACCCCGATCCGACGGTCCTCACCTCGGCCCTCGAAGCCCTTGAAGTGGTCGACCCGGGCAATCTGCAAAGCCTGATCACCCCCCTGCTGACGAGCCCGCTCCCGGCGATCCGCGGCCAGGCCATCCGGGCCCTGTTCCGGTATGACAAGTCTGCGGCGCTCACGCACCTGGGGGCCATGCTCCAGTCAGGGAACAAGCAGGAACAACATCTGGCCCTGCACTACGCCGGCCTGTTCCCCTACCCCGATGTCGAATCGCTCCTCGTGCGATTTGTCGCCGAGAACAGCGACCCCAAGCTCCTGATGCGGATCAGCCAGATCATGAAAGAACACGCCCACCCCGATCTGCCGTTCCGCCTCTACTGGATCTGCCGCAAACTCAAGGATCAGCATCAGAACCTGGTTAAGGGCATCCTGATGGGGGTAGCCCGCACCCTGTGCGAGCAGGGGGTCTTCACCGGCACCGCCCAGGAGTACCTCGACCAGTTGAAGGAACGGGTACGCCAGGAGGAGGAGCGGCTCACCAAAGCGAGGTATTCGACCTCGGGTTTCGCGCCCTCCGCGCCCCTTGGTACATTCACGCCTTCGGCCACGGCGGCTCCCGTGCCCGTGCCGGAAACTCGGAACGTGCCCCCCGGGCCCACCTCGCCCCCCCCGCCGCCTTCCACAGGGGCTTCCACCCCGGCCACATCGCCTGCTAGCGCCCCCTCGATCACTCCCCCCGCTCGTCCGTCCCCCGCGCCGCCATCACCTCCGCCCGTCCCTGTTGGCACTCCGACCGCGACCCCCGACGCCGCGCCAGCATCGTTCCGCCCGCCTGCCACCACCCCCGTCTCGGCACCGGCCGGGGTGGTTCCGGCTCCTGGCGCTCCCGCCGCCTCGCCCCTGGAGATCCATCCCGACCTCGACCCTCCCTCACTCCGACAGAAGCGTCCGGCCCCTGCCCCTGCCGCGATCTTTGTCATCGAAGAGTACCAGTCCCTCGATTTCGTCAAGCGCGTCCAGGTGCTGGGTAAACTCACACACGAGGAATACTCCTCTTTCCGGTCGAGAATCCCCCAGTTGATGCGGGAAGCCAAGGGAAAGGAGCTGGCTGCCGTGCTCAAGGCCATCGGTCGCTTCGGCACCAGCGAGGACGCCGGCATGATCCGCCGCTTCCTCAACGCCGAAAACCCCGACGAGGTCTGCGCCGCCATCGACGCCTTGTCCAAGCTCGACAGCGAGTATCTGTCTCTCTATCTGCCGCAACTCATGCAGAGCAAGAACGGCAAGATCCGTGTCACTGCCACGCGTATCTTCTCTTCCATCGACAGCGAACGGATCAAAAGCCTTCTGCAGGGGTTGCTGCGCTCACCCAGTTCACGCCAGCGACAACTGGCCATGCCCGCTACCGTGCTGGTCGATTTTTCCCTGATTCGCGACGCGCTGATCAACGCGTTCACCAAGGAAACCACGCCCGAGCTGATCGAGAAAATGGGAGTGGTCCTGGCCGCCAACCCCGACCGAGAAATGCTGCGCGAGGCCTTCCGGGCCGCGAAAACGGCGGGACGGCTTCTCGGCCCCGCCAAGCTCGCAGTCGTCACCCAGATCGCCGAGAACCTGGCCGTCGCCCTCGAAAAGACGGTGACCGTCGAGCAACTTCTCGCCGACGAAGAAAAAGCCTTCTCCGACGATCTACAGGCAACCGCCGCCGCCCAGGCCCAACAGGCCGCCCGGGACCGCGCCGCGGCCAAGGCCGCCATTGCCGCTTCCGAGGGCGAGGGTGGTGGAAAACCGGTCGATGTCAAACGGATGCTGACCGGGCAGGACGAGGAGGCCAAAGGGCAGCGGGCCAAGGTGACCATGGTCGTCTGGTTGCTGGTGATCCTGGTTTGGGGTTTTATGATCGCCAGCTACGCGGTCAACGTGCTGTTCGGCGGGAGTTGAGGTCGGTCTACCAGCCGCGCGGAACGTAATAGTTCATCCAGCCGTTCCAGGAGCCCGCCCAGGCCCCTTGCAGGTAACCGGCATAGGCGTACCCCCGCTTGTAGGGGTTGGCCGCCGATTGGACGAGGCACCAGTTGCCATACCGGGCATAGAGGTAGACCGGTTCTCCCGCATCGAGGGAGCCGATGACGTTCCCCGATTTCTTCCAGGGGTTGGCCCGCAGATTGAGGGATCGGCTGGCCGCGGCGTAGCCGCCGGCGCCATAAACCCACTGCACACCGTTCCACATGGGGGTCATCCCGTAGTACGGGTAATACCCCGAAAGGTAATAGTAGTTGTAGGGGCCGTAGTAAGGTGTGTAGTACCCCCCAAAAGCTGGATGAGTGATGTACGGATAGACCCACCCGCCATATTGGGAGACCACCCCATAGCCGTACATGGTGGGAAGCACCACGTTCTTGGCTTCGACGGCGGACACGACAGCCACGAGGGCCAGCAGGACCAACATCCCAATCCGGGTCGCTCTGTTCCTTGCCATACCTTGATACCTCCTTGTATCGTGTACACCCATTCTAGCACACGGCCTGAGGGGGGGTGGGGAAATCCGCCCTCCACGGACGTCTACAGACGACCACGGACAAACTCCAACATCGCATCGGGGGTTTTGCATGTTCGCCGAACTGGCCACACCCTGCCTCCTCGTGGAAGCATCGATCCTCCAGCGCAACCTCGCCCGCGCCATGGCCCTCGCCACCCAGGCCGGGGTCGTTCTGCGACCGCATGTCAAGACGCACAAGTGCCCCGATCTGGCCAGGCGCCAGCAGGAAGCCGGTGCCACCGGGTTCACCGCCGCCACGGTGGGGGAAGCCGCCGCCCTGCTCGAGGCCGGGTTCGACGATATCTTCCTGGCCTATCCGGTGGTCGATGAGGTTCGCTTGCGGGAACTCCTCGCCCTGATGCGACCCAGAACGAGCCCGGGGACGTCGAACGGAAATCACGCCGACGAGGGGATGGAGAACAGGCTTGCGGTGGCCCTCGATCACCCCGATCAGGCCCGTTTCCTCGACGAAGCCGCCCGCCGGGCCGGTCTGACCATCCCGATCCGGTTGGAGGTGGATTGCGGTCACCATCGTTGTGGTCTTCCCCCCGGCCCCGAACTGGTCGCCCTTGCCCGGCTGATCGACGGGCTTCCCGGCCTTACCCTGGAAGGGGTGTTCACCCATGCCGGCCACGCCTACGGGGCGACCAGCCCTGAAGCGCTGGCCGCCATCGGTCGCCAGGAGGGTGAAGCCGTCGTGACCGCTGCCCGAATGCTGCGTGAAGCCGGAATACCCGTGCCCATCGTCAGCGTCGGCTCGACCCCCACCATGACGGTCAGCCCTTTCGTGTCCGGCGTCACGGAGATGCGCCCCGGCAACTACGTCTTCCACGATGCCATGCAGGTGATGCTTAAGGTCTGCACGTGGGAAGACTGCGCCCTGACCGTGCTCGCCACCGTCATTGGAGTCTACCCCGACCGCCTGGTCATCGACGCCGGCAGCAAGGCCATCGGCCTCGACCGCGGCGCCCACGGCTTGAGCCAACTCACCGGCTACGGCCGGTTCATCAATCACCCCGACTGGGTGCTCGCCCGGCTATCGGAGGAACACGGCGTGATCGACCTGCCGGCCGGCCCGGGCGACGTCCGGCCCGGCGACCAGGTCCGGTTCGTCCCCAACCATGCCTGCGCCGCCGTCAATTTGCATCCTGTCCTGAACGTCGTCGAGGGTGGACGGCTCGTCGCCGCCTGGCCCATCCGTGCCCGCCGATGAGAACCCCTGGTCGCCATTCCCGCACGGACCAACCCACCACCTGAGCCCATTCCCGTCTCCGGGGGGAGGGGTGCCAGGGGCCCTGCCCACGCTGTACACCGCTCCAGGGCAAACGGGAATTAGATCGGCTCTGAGAGAGGATTCTGTACTTTTCTGCGCGGTTGCGCTATTGAAGAGGAAATACTCCAAACTGGAGGGTTTCCTCGCATGGGCATCCGTCATCTTTCTCTCGACCTTGTTTCCGCAATCTCAATCATCCCTGACCCCCGGAAGGAGAAGAATCGCCGCCATCTTCTCCTTGATATCATCGTGATCACCCTCATTACTTGCTTGGCGAAGGGGGAAGGATGGACTGATTGCGAAGATTTTGCCGGGCCCACGAACGGTGGCTTCGCCGTTTCCTCGCCCTGCCACACGGTATTCCCTCGCATGACGTCTTTCGCGAGGTCTTTATGCGACTTGCCCCCGAGGCGCTGTCCCAGGCTCTGACCACATGGATCCAGGTCCTCCATGACCGTAAAGCCCAAGCTCCTGCTGAAGGAAATGAGCCACGGAAGATCGCTGTGGATGGGAAAACTCTGCGTCGGAGCGCCGACCATGCCACCGAGAAGACCCCTTTCCACCTAGTCAGTGCCTGGGACTCGGAGCTCTGAATCTCGATGGGACAGATCGCCGTCGGCGAAAAGTCGAACGAGATTGTCGCCATACCAAAGCTTCTCCGAGCAATGAACCTGCGAGGTGCCATTGTCACGATTGATGCTATGGGCTGTCAGAAGCGCATCGTTCGACAGATTCGTAGCCAGGGGGGAGACTATGTGCTACCGGTGAAGAAAAACCAGCCAGGGATGTATGCGCAACTTGAGG